>CANQXN010000121.1 GCA_947627815.1 uncultured Clostridia bacterium
CGCTGTCGGAAATCGCTAAAATCCGGTATGTCTATAACAACGACGGCCCCGGCTTTCGCACCTCGCCCCGGAACAACCCGGGATATCGGGCGCTGGCTGACCGAATGGTTCAGTTCACCCCCGAAAACTCGGTGGTGGGGTCCCTGCTCGACCACGACGAAGACCCCGAAGTGCTGGAAAGCGAAGGATTCAGCGTTTATCAGCACGACGGCTTCAATTGGCAGCTCATGAGCAACCGTTTTCTGCGCGCCCATGGCCGCACCAAAACCAGCGAGGCCTTTGAATCCACGCTGAAAGGCTGGATCGCAAGCATGGGCGAAGAGGACGCCAAACGCTTTATCTCGCTTTTCTTTAAAGTGTTGTCCGCCGGCGGCGCCAAAACCCTGAGCGACATCTCCGAAGAAAAACTGCGCTCGGCCTACCACATGACCGCCACCCTCCTCACGCTGGACAAGCCGACCCGCGACACCCTGTTCTATGCCCTGCGCCTCTTTTTCAAGGAGCGCGCCCGCGTCATGAAGGAGCGAAAGGCCGCCGAAAAGGAAGCGCCGGACACAAGCGGCGAAAAAGCCAAAGAAAGCCTCGTTTAAAAGAGAAACGCATAAAACCCCGCCTCCGCGAACAGCGCGGAGGCGGGGTTTATCCTTTTCAGGAGAGATATTGCCGCAAAGTTTCAAGATTTTCCCGCATGAGGGAAAGATAAGTCGCGCCGGCCTCGATCTCTTCGGGCGTCACCCGGTGGCAGGCGTGAAGCATCACGCTGGGAAGACCCGAGGCGGCGGCCAGCCGGTCGGCGACGATGTGGGCGCCGCCTTCCATATGGAACACGGCTTTCGCGCCGGTGGTTTTCAGCTTGTCGAGCAAAAAGGTCAAGGTGCGCGGCCCCGGCTCCACGGCGGCGCTGCAGCCGGGAAAGGCGGCATAGTAGGAAAGGCCGTATTCCGCGGCAAAATAGCGGAAGGGGAAGCGATCGCCGAAAATCAAGAGCTTGTCAGACACGCCGGCAAAAAATTCGGCAAAATCGCGGTCAAGCGCTTCCAGCGAGGCGATAAGCGAAGCGGCGTTTTCGCGCTCGCGCGCCTGTCTTGCCGGGTCGGGATCGGCGGCGACGATGGCGTCGGCGAGGGCGGCGGCAATTTTCACGGCGTTTTGGGGCGAGGTCCAGACATGTTCGTCATATTCCCCTTCCCCCGCGTCAGAGCCGCCCGCCATGCCCTCGACTGTTTCCTCTTGCAAAAGCGGCACATGGTCGACGAGGCGAAAAGTGGGGCAGTCCGGCAGGGCGGAAAGCAAAGTTTCGATCGCGGCATCCGATTCGCCGCCGGTATAGAGAAAAAGGTCGGCGCTCTGTAGAGCCGCCATGTCGCGGAAAGTGGGATTGAAACTGTGAATGTCGCCCCCCGCCAAAAGCGAAACCTGCACATCGCAGCCTTTTGTGATGGCCAGGGCAAAATCATAGCCCACAAAATTGGAAGAGAGGATCGACACCGCCGCCGCAGGCTCCGGCTGTGAGCAGGCAACAAGCGAGAAAGAGAGCGCAAGCAGCAGAAGAAGCGCCATTCCCGCCGACAGCGCCCGCCGGCGCTTGGAAAAACAGAAGCGATCAGGCATGAGGCTCTCCTTTTTTGTCATGGGCGGTGTTCGGGGCGGGGTTTGGGACGGTGTCCCGGGCAGTGTCCCGGGCGGTATCCGAAGCATCCAAAGCCACCGTCACGCCGGAAAAGCCGCCGGAAGGCTCCGCCCCGCCCGCCGCCTTGGCCGCGCGGCAGGCGGCGCAGGTGCCGTAGATCACGGTGCTGGAGACATCTACCACAAAATCGTGTTCCTTGGCGATGTGCGTTTCGATTTCGGTCATATGATGACAATTCAAGTGGATCACCTGCCCGCAGGTGAGACATTTTAGGTGAAAATGCGATTGGCAGGCGCCGTCATAGGCATACTGATAGAGCGATGTCCCCGCGCCGACATAGCGTTTCAGCCGGTTTTCCTTGGTAAGCCGCGCCAGAAGGCGGAAAACCGTCGCCTCGCCGAGCGAGATCTCGGGATTTTCAATGAGGTCTTTGGCGGTAAAACAGTCCCCCGGATGGGAGGCAAACCACCAGAGCAGCGCCTCTTTTTGTTTGGTGCGATAGCTCTTTTCTTCGGCCTTGTCGGCGTTTTTGCTCTTCTCGTTTGTTTTCATGCCCGCCTCGACGCAAAACGAATTTGATATTGACTCTCAAATTCAAGTCTTCCCTATTGTACAAAAAAACAGGCGATTTGTCAAGAGCCAAAAGAAAAAAGAGAGGGTTTTTCAAAACAAAAGAGGCCGCCGCAAGGCAAGCCTCTTTGTGTCAACTGTCCAGAAGGTGGTCGTTTTTGATGAGCTGGTTATTCAACGCCAGCACTTTGATAAAGCGTCCGCCGGAAACATATTTTCTCGTCTGATAGATATAGCCGTCAGACATCAGCCCTTCCAAGGCGTCAGAAATCTCTTTCTGATCGCAGCCCGCTTCTTTCGCGAGCGCCTCCACCGTTTTGACAAAGGTGGGGCGGGGGGAACTTGAAGAGGCATAAAGTTTTGTCAACGCGCGAAGAACCGTACGGCGGCGGGCAAGCGCGATTTCTTCTTGCGACGGCAGCGCCGTCGTCGCCGTGGCGGTGTTTTTCAAAGAGACGCTGATGGCGTTCTCGATCCCGTAAATCTCTACCTCCTTGTGCCGCTTATGCACAAGATAACTCACCACCGAGCTGAAATGCCCATCGCCGGTAAAAAGAATAAAAACATCGATATCATCGTAAAATGAGCGCTGATAGATGTGGTCGAGCATAATAAAATCGGTGAAATCTTTTTTAAAGTGCGCGGAAGCGTTCTGCGTTTCGATAATATTTGAGGTCACTTCCCGTATTTTCGGGATCTCGGCGCGCAGGGCGGGATTGGAAAAATCGCCGAAAAAGGCAATGTCCCTGACATCGTATTTC
Organism: uncultured Clostridia bacterium; assembly: GCA_947627815.1. GTDB lineage: Bacteria > Bacillota > Clostridia > Oscillospirales > CAG-272 > RGIG1993. The sequence goes on from CANQXN010000121.1 coordinate 2,962, forward strand.
TCCGAGATCGTCTGATAAAAGCCCCGAATATCCGGCCTCATGGAAAAATTGTTATGCAAAGAGATGCACCAATGCTCGAAATCAATAAAAGCGGCGGCTGTTTTGCGACCCTTTCCGGAAAGCTTCTTTCCGAAAAACATACAAACTCCTTTCTGTCTGATTCCCCTCGGTCAAACAAAAAAACCGAATGGTACTGTTATTATACCTGATTTTTTGAAAGAAATCAAGATTCTTTTGAAAAACCCTTTGCCATTCGGGCGGTTTTATGCTATACTGGAGACAGCGTACAAACGAAAGGTGGTTTTTTCATGGAAAAAATGCTGGTCATCGACGGCAACAGCATTCTCAACCGACAGTATTACGGCGTTCGCCCGCTCTGCACCAAAGAGGGGATCTATACCAACGCCGTCTTTGGCTTTACCAAAGTGCTTCTTTCCCTGATCGACCGCCTCGCGCCCGACGCCATGGCGGTGGCGTTTGACCGGAAGGAACCCACCTTTCGCCACAAGCTCTACGATGCCTACAAGGCCGGCCGCCACGCCACGCCGGAAGAACTGCTCATGCAGTTTCCCTATGCCGAACGCCTGGTCAAGGCGCTGGGCGCTTCGGTTCTCTCTCTGCCGGGCTATGAGGCCGACGACATTTTAGGCACCCTCTCGCGCCGTTCGGAAGAGGCCGGCATGACCTGCTTTCTTGTCACCGGCGACAAAGACGCCCTCCAACTCATCACCGACCGTACCACGGTGCTGCTCGCCGGCAATGCCGAAACAGTTTCCTACACCCCCGAGGTGTTTTACGAAAAATACGGCGTCACGCCCGCCCAGTTTGTCGATGTCAAGGCGCTGATGGGCGATGCCTCCGACAACATCCCCGGCGTCAGCGGCATCGGGGAAAAGACCGCCTTAAAGCTGATCGCGCAAAAAGGCAGTTTGGAAGCGCTTTATGCCGATCTGCCGGGGCTGCACCTGACCCCCGCCCTGCAAAAGCGCCTTGAAACCGGGCAGGACAGCGCCTTTTTCTCGCAAACCTTAGCCCGCATCGACTGCGCGGCGCCGCTTGAGGCGACGCTTGAAAGCCTTGCGCGGCGTCCCTATGACTTTGACGCCCTGCGCGCCCTCTTCCGCGAACTCGAGTTTACCGCTTTTCATAAAATTTTCCGCGAGGAGCCGACCGCGTCGGCCGGTTCGGCGCCCGCTGCCCCGACCGCTTTGCCGTCAACCGTCCCGCAATCAGCTACCCCGCAGTCAACTGTCTTGCAGTTGGGGGATCTTTCTTCCCGGACCTTCTCGGCGCCCCTGGCGCTTTTTGAGACAGAAACTGGCCTTTCGCTTGCCGACGCCGCCGGCGCCTACTTTCTCGAGGGCGTGACCCTCGCCTCTTTTTTCGACGCCTGGCCTGCCGCGCGCCGCGTCCCCGTGGCGGTTTATGACAGCAAAGCCCTGTTTTATGCGCTGCCCGCCGCCTCGGCGCTTTCGGTCGAGGTGGCCGACGATTTCAGCCTTGCCGCTTATGTGCTCGATGCCGCCGGTTCTTTTTCGCCCGAACGCCTCGTTGCGGTCTACCTAAATGAGGAGCTTGACCGCGAAGCGCCCGCCACCCAGATGCTCCGCCTGCGTCAAACGCTCGAAGAGCGCCTTGTTCGGGAGGACACCTTGAAACTTTACCGAACGGTCGAGCTTCCCCTCGCGCGGGTGCTGTTTGCCATGGAGCAGCGCGGCTTTTTGGTGGACAAGGAGATGCTTGCCGACTTTTCCGAAAAGCTCGAAAGCGCCGCCGCCATTGCCATGCAGGAGATTTATCATCTGGCCGGCAAAAGTTTCAACATCAATTCGCCCAAGCAGTTGGGCGAGGTGCTGTTTGAAGATCTCAAACTGCCGGTTTTCAAGAAAAACAAGAGCCACGGCTATTCCACCGACGCCGAAGTCTTAGAAAAGCTGCGTCCTTTCAGCCCCATCATCGACCTCATCACTTCCTACCGGCAATCGGTGAAATTCAAAGCCACCTATGCCGACGCCCTCTGCCGCGCCGCCGACGAGGACGGCCGGGTGCATACTCGTTTTCATCAGACCGTGACCGCCACAGGCCGGCTCTCTTCCGCCGAGCCGAATTTGCAGAACATCCCGGTGCGCACCGAGTTGGGGCGGGAATTCCGGCGGGCTTTCGCCGCCCGCGAAGGCTGTCTTCTCGTGGACGCCGACTACTCCCAGATCGAATTGCGCATCGTGGCCGCGCTGTCGGGGGACGAAACCATGATCCGCGCCTTCCGGGAAGGAGTGGACATTCACGCCGTCACGGCCTCGCAGATTTTCGGCCTGCCGGTGGAAAATGTCACATCTGAACTGCGCAAACGCGCCAAAGCGGTCAATTTCGGCATCGTTTACGGCATCGGGGGATATTCTCTCTCGCAGGACATCGGCATTTCCAAAAAAGAGGCCGACGAATATATCGCCGGCTACAAGGCCACTTATCCCAAAGTGGACGCGTTTTTGAAGAATCAGATCAAGCTTGCCAAGGAGCAGGGCCATGTCACGACCCTGTTCGGCAGGCGGCGGTATATTC
>CANQXN010000122.1 GCA_947627815.1 uncultured Clostridia bacterium
GTTCAAAGTCCTGCCGTAGCATCATAAAGGGGCGCCCGTCGGGCGCCCCTTTATGGTGGTAACACAAATTTCACGACGCGAAGCTCAAGTCAGCGGGTTGTAAGATGAACGATTCGCACCAATAATCCCGCTGACCAAGGTTCAAAGTCCTGCCTTCGGTTCACGGACTTGAACCTCAAGTCAGCGGGTCGAAAGACGAACGATTTGCACCAATAATCCCGCTGACCAAGGTTCAGTAAAGTCCTGCCTTCGGTTCACGGACTATTCCTCCGCCTCGTAATAATACGAATAATCAATGCCCTTCATGATGATTTCGCGGTTGTCGATCTCGTCGGTTAAGGCGCCTCGGATGAGGTTGTAAATGTCGGTCGGATCGCTGACGCTTTCGCGCATGGCGGCGAGATAGTCCTGCTTGTCAATCCGGCTCCAATCAACGCATTTTTTCAGATTCTTTTTCAGAATCAAATCGAGCCAGAGGCGCGTACTTCTGCCGTTGCCTTCCATAAAGGGATGCGCGATATTCATTTCCACATATTTTTCGACGATTTCTTCAAGCGTGTTTTCGGGCATTTTTTCGATGTGCGCAAGCGCGCCTCCCAAATAGAGTGCGGGCGCAAAAGCAAAACCGCCCTTGGCGATATTGACCGTCCGTATCTGTCCGGCAAAATCATAGAGTCCGCCGAACAGGTAGGCGTGAATCTGCTGTAAGCCCTTCGCCGTTCCGACTTCGATGTTGTCGACAAAGCCGCTTTCAAAAAGCTCATACGCCTTTTGTTTGCTTTTTTCGTCAAGCGAAGTTTCCCGGTTTTTCATCCAACGGGCGAACACTTCGCTCTTTTTGCTCGGAAGCAGAGCGATGAGCAACTTCAGCCCGGACTCGTCCAAAACATCGGTTTTGTAAAATTTTCCGTCTCGCGCTTTTAATTTGAGTTGTCGACAAATTGTCGACAACTCAGAATTTCGGCTTTTGAATTTGTTCCAGTAAGAGCGCGGATTTTTGCTTTTGGTCAGCGCTTCGGCGATGTCGACGGCGCAAAAGCGCCATTGGGCGCTTTCTTCGTCCCAAACAGCGCGTACCGGTGTATCTTCAAAAAATCGGATCGAAGTTTTCGGCATGATATCTCCCCGGCCCTTTCCCTTGCCTTTTCCTTTTTAAAGTTCTTTTCGCTTCCTTGTTTTCTTCAAAAAATCGGATCGAAGTTTTCGGCATGATATCTCCCCGGCTCTTTCCCTTTGCCTTTTTCCCTTTTTAAAGTTCTTTTCGCTTCCTTTTCTTTCAAGAAAAGGAAGTGGGGGGTGCGGGGGTGAAACCCCCGCTGTTCCCCGCTGTTCCCCTGTTCCTCATTCCCCTATACTGAAGAGCGCGGCGAGGACAGCCTGCTGGGCAAAACCGACCTGGTGAATGACATAGGCCTCGTTTTTGTCCCAGGTGACCTGCCAGGGCGCCTGATAGGGGCAGAGGCCGGACAAGGCGTCCCGGTTGGCATACGCCAAAGCGACATTTTGGTCGAAAGTGGCGAGCAGCGCCTTGCCGGATGCGTCATATTTGGCCAGCTCATAATAGGCTTCATTGAGAATGGCGGCAAACCAGGGATCGCCCTGGTAGTAATAGCGCTTTGTCGCGGCGTCGAAGCGGTAAAAAGTGCGCCTTGCGGCGGCGGCGGTCTTGATCGCGTCGTCTAAATAGGCGGCCTTTTCGGCCTCGTCGGCGGCGTGTTCGTACATCAGCAGATCGGCCAAAATCATGCTGCCCGAATTGTAAGAATAATGCACCTTGTTGATTTCGCCGTTTTTCCGCACGCCGTTCACGATCACCGTGTGAATACCGTTCCAGTAGTCATAGGAAAGGGGAAGATTCTGCATTTTCTTGCAAAAAATGTAAAATTTGTTCGCCCAATCGAGATGGAACTGCTTTTGCTCAGGGGAGTCGACCAGATCCGCCAGCATGGCGTTGACGATAATGCCGCAGGCGTTGGCGGAAAGCCCGCGTTCGAGATGCTGGGCGTCGGCGTCGTCCTTCAGCCCCTCTTCGCTCCAGACAAGACCGCCGAGTTCCTCGTTCCAGCCCGAAAGCACCCAATTGTTCACCCGAATGGCCTCTTCGAGATACCATTCGTCGCCCAAAATCTCATAGGCGCGCAGGTAGTTGCGCGCCACCCAGATGTTGTCGTCAAAAAAGCAGTCGCCGTATCCCGCGCCTATCACATCGCCGCGCGCCGAATGGTATTTGACGGCTTCCGCTGTGCCGCCGCGCTGACGGAAATATTTGAAATTGTTGATCATTTTCCGAAAAATTTCCTTCTGCGCCGCGTCGTCCGGATAGAGCTTGCAGACATAATACTGCATCCCGACGCCGCAGAAGTTCGACCAGAGATAGCCCGACTGGTTGGAATTATAGTATTCGCGCAGGTTAATGTAGGCATAGCTGCCCGAGCCGCCCTCTTTGGCATACTGCCGGAAGATGGCGGCGACCATGTCGGCGGCGCGCGTCTCGGCCTCGGTGGGGCGGACGACTTCGGGCTGTGGGGACGAGGTTTCGGCGGGGGCGCTTGCCGTCGCCTCGCCGGAAGCGGAAGAACCGCCGTCCGCAGGATCGCCGCCCGCCGTTTCGACAGGCGTGCTTTCGATCGCGCCGCAGGCGCAGAAGGCGGACATGCCGAGCAAAAGCGCCGTGACCGTGAGCAAGAGTTTCTTGAAGTGCATACCGATTTCTCCCTTTTTGTCGGAATGTCTCTTTTCTTCATTGTAACATAAAACCGCGACGCCGTCAAGGCCGCCGCGGTTATGCTGTTTATGGGTTTGTTCGGTTTTGCTTTCGCAAGTGCCTGCCGAGGAAGAAGAGCAGAAAGGCGCCGGCCAGCGGGAAGAGGGAAGAGACGAGCATTCCGTTTTGCAAGCCGGTGTGATCGGCGAGAATGCCGAGCAGCTGCGGCGCCACCGAGGCGCCGAAGTCCCCGCCCGCCGCCAAGAGCGCATAGGCGGCAACGCCGGGATGCGGCGTGTTTTCTTCCATGAAAATCAGCATACCCGGCCAGAGCATGGAGGTGAAGATGCCGGTGAGGACGCAGGCGACAAGCGAGAGAATCGGCCAGGGGGAGAGGCCGGCCGCCAGATAGCAGAGAAAAGCGCCGATCATGCCGCCGAGCAGCACGGGATAGATGCGCTTGCCCCATTTGGCATAAACCGTGCGGGTGAGGCCGAGCAGCGTGATGAAGAGCGCCATGCCCACGAGGTCGCCGACCGTTTTGTCAAGACCGAGTACGAGTTCAAAATAGCCCGAAATCCAGTTGGTCATGGTATTTTCGGCGGCGCTGCCCAAAAAGATGCAGAGCGTGAATAAGAAGAGGCGGGGCGAGAGGAAGGCGGGCTTCCGCTTGGCGCCAGGCGCTTTCGCACCTTCCTCTTCGCCGCCGAGATTTAAGTTCGGCAGCGGCGAAAAGCAGAAGAGCAGGAAGGAGACAATCGGCAGGGCGGCAAAAAAGAGCGTGAGAAAGATCCAATGTTCCTGCCCGATCAAGCGGAAAAACAGGGTGCTGATCAAAATGACGGTGAGTACGCCGTAGGCATAGAGCGAGTGCAGGGTGCTCATGTCTCTTTGGGGATTCTTGCTCGGCAGGGCGGCCACCATGGGACTGAGCAATACTTCATTGAGACCCGCCGCCGCCGAATAGACGACGGTGCCGAGGACGAGACCGAGATAGGCATGGGCGGGAAAGAAATAGGGAATCAGCGCGAAGAGCGAAAGACCCGCCGTGGTGAGCAGGGGCATGAGGCGAATGCAGAATTTGATATTGAAATGTTTGGCAAAAAAGGTGAAGGTGAGGTCGATGAGAAACTGCGTGATGTAGTTGACCAAAACCAGCGTGCCAAGCAGGGTGAAGGAGACGCCGTAGCGCTCGTGAAAGGTGGTAAAGAGCAACGGCGGCAGGCTGAACACCGAAGCCATGGCCAAATAGGTATAAAAACAGGCGTATTTGGTGCGCCGGAAGGCGGGCGCGGCAAGATCCGGCATGAGAATTCCTCCGAAGACTTGAAAAAGGTGAAAGGAAGGTTGTCGGCGGGCGGCAAAAAGCCATCCCGACTTGTGACAGCATAGCAGAGAAAGCGCGATTTGTCAATTTGTCCCGTTTCGTTTTCACATAAAATTTACAATCAAGCGCCATTGCCCCATCGACCTGTCGTGTTTGGGAAACCCCATTGCCGCCGTCCGAGCGGTGATTTTGTGACTTTTTTACAGAGAAGAGAGGGAAGAGCGCCCTTTTTTTATCAAAACCTGCTGTTGACAGGGAAAGCAAATCATGGTAAAATGAACTAAACTTTTGACAAGGAGGCTATGCCTGTATGACGAAGCGCGCCGACAAAATGGCAAGTGCAAAGACAGCGTCTGTCCCGACAGAAACTGCCTCTATGTCGTTTTGCGCTTTTTCCGGCCAAACTACCGCCGCCGGTAAAGCCGCCATGTCTTGTTCTGTCCTTCTGCGCGACACTGCCCTTTCGGCAGTGTCTTTTTTGTTTGCGCTGCTTTTGCCCCTGCTGGCGCTGTTGTCCGCCGCCCTGTGGATTATCGCGCTGATTTCGATTCTCTCCCTTTTGTCCCTGCTGCCCCTGATTCTTTCGGGCAAGCGCCGCAAGCGAACTTCTGCAAACAAGCTTTGGAACCCGATCGTCTTTTGTTAAAAGCGTCGAAAGCGTCGGTCATAGAGCGACAAGCAGTTTTCCTTGCGGAAAAACTGCTTTTTCTTTTTGCCGTGGTTTTGTATTTTATGTCCGCAAGGACTGGAATAAATATTTTATATGAGGAGACTTCCCATGAAAAAACTCACCAAATTCTTCTGCATCCTGATGGCGCTTGCGCTTTCCGCCTGCGCTCTGTTTTCCTGCGGAACCACAAGCTATACCGCCGACAATACCGAGATTGTGATCGGCATGACGGGGCCGCTCACCGGCGGCGCTTCGATTTACGGCATCGCGGTCAGAAACGCGGCGCAGATGGCGGTAGATGAGATCAACGCCGCCGGCGGTCTGGACGGCATCAAGTTCAAATTCGTCATGCAGGACGACGCCCACGATTCCTCCCGGATTCCTTCCGCCTATGCCAACCTCTATGAGGGCGGTATGCAGATCTCGCTTGGCACCGTGACCACCGACCCCGGCATGGAATTTGCCAAACTGTCCAAGGCGGACAATGTTTTCTTCCTGACCCCCTCCGCCTCCGGCGACCGCATCCCGCAAGAGGCCAACGGCTATCAGATGTGCTTTGCCGACTCCAACCAGGGCGCGGCGGCCGCTCAGGTGGTGAACAGCGATTACGCCGACAAGAAGGTGGGTGTGCTCTACAACACCGGCGATACTTACTCCACCGGCATTTTGGCGCAGTTTGAAGCCAACCTGAACGCCGATATCAAGGCCAACCTTGT
>CANQXN010000123.1 GCA_947627815.1 uncultured Clostridia bacterium
CAAGCTCTCCTGCCTCTTTGCCGCCAAAGGCTATGACATGATCGCGGTGGACATCTCCCCCGACATGCTCACCGAGGCGCGCGCGGCGGCGGACAAAGCCGGGGTTTGCCCCCTCTTTCTCTGTCAGGACATGTGCAAGCTCGATCTTTACGGCACCGTGGACGCCGGTTTTTGCCTGTTCGACGCGATCAATTACTTAAAAACCGTCGCCGATCTCTTCGCGCTCTTTGACCGGCTGAAATATTTTATCGCCCCCGGCGGCCTTTTCGTCTTTGACATCAACACCCGCGCCAAGTTTGAAAAGGTCTATGGCGACAATACCTTTGTCTTTGACGAACCCGACCTCTTCTGCACCTGGCAGAATCATTACCGCCCACGGCAAGGCACCTGCGATTTTTATCTCACCTTTTTTGTCAAAGAAGAGGACGGACGCTACCGCCGCTTCTTCGAGACACAACGGGAACGCCTCTTTTCCGCCGCCACGCTGCGCGCCGCCATCGGCGCGGGCGGCTTTGAGATTGTCGGCATTTACAGTGACTGTCATTTTGCCCCTGCCGACAAAGAATCCGACCGCCTCTACTATGTCATCCGCCGCCGTGACGGGCGCTGACGCCTCCCCCTACGGTAAAACCGCCTCCGGAAAAACCCGGAGGCGGTTTTTTGATTCGTCGCAACTCAATTCTGTTTTTTTCCTTCGTATTTTGCCTCAAACGCCCAGACGCCCTTCTGCAAAAGGACGCTGCCGCCGCCCGCCACAAGAACCGGCCAGAAATAGGGGAGAAAGAGCGCAAAAAAGCTGCCCGCCCCAAACGAAAAGCCGATGGAAGTAACGGTCATCACCGTTTCGACGACGGCGGAGACCAAAGAAAAGGCAAGATAGATCCAGACCGGCAAAAGCAGCATCCGCCGGGGCAGGGGCGCGGCAAAAATGTTCGCGGACTTGTCCGCAAAGCGGCGCCGCATGGCCTTCAAGGCAAAGAAAGTGACAAGGCAAATGCCAAGCGAGGCAAGCGCATTGACGGCGGTATAACTTACTACCGAAAACAGCCCGCCGCCATCCAGCACATGGCTCAGGGTATCGGAGGCGAAGAAGAAGGGCGCATCCGGCAAAACGCTGTCGAGAAAAGCGAAAAAGAGATAGAGAAGCGACCGCCCGGCCGTCCCGAGAAAGAGCGTCAGAGCCTCCCAAAGAAAGAGGCGGCGCGTCAGTTTTTTCTCCCCGTACCAAACCGAAAGGGTCATAAGCCCCAAAACGGCGAAAAGCCCGGCGGCGTTCAAAAGCCGCCCGACGCCTGAAAAAATCTCGCTTGCCGCCGTGATCCCGTTGGCGGCAAACACCGAGGTGAAGGGGAAAATCAAAAAGAGCGAGACAAGCGCCGTCCCCAAGGTGACCCAAAGCAAAATCCTGCCGAACGCCGCCCGCCCCGGTTCGGACAGCGCCCGCGCCGAAGCCTGCTTCAACGCAAGCGTTGAAGCGCGTCTTTTTTTATTTTTATCCTGTTTCATGAAACACTCCCAGGGCTTATCAGCCGAAACGGCGCCGGAGAGAACCGACGCCGTTTTTTTTGAAAAAACTTCCGCTTTTGAAAGATTCAGCGGTCAAAATAGGTCAGGCAGGCGATGACCCGACCGAGAATCAACACCTCTTTGGCGTAGATCGGCCGCATGGTATCGTTTTCCGGCTGGAGACGAATCTGCCCCTTCTCGCGGTAAAAGGTCTTGACCGTCGCCTCGTTTTCCAAGAGCGCCACGACGATCTGCCCGTCCTCGGCGGAGTTCTGCTTGCGCACCACCACAATATCGCCGTTGTGGATGCCGACATTGATCATGCTTTCCCCTCTGACCCGCAGGGCATAGAGTTCGCCGGCGGCATAACTGCGCCCCATCAGGGGGAAAACAATCTGCTGTTCGACATTTTCGACGGCCAAAAGCGGCGCGCCCGCCGCCACCGCCCCTACCAGCGGCAGAGACATCGAACCCGCCGGCGTCTGCACTTCGGTATCGTTGGTGCGGATGGCGCGGCTTTTCCCGGCGGTTTTCTGGATGTATCCTTTACTCTCCAGCCGGTCGAGGATCGCGTGTACCGTGGAAGTGGATTTGATGCCCTGGGAATCCTGAATGTCGCGCACGGAGGGGGCATACCCCGAACAGCGGATCACTTTACGGATAAATTCATATACACTTTTCTCTTTGGGGCTGAGTTTTTCCCGCTGTCCCTGTTCCATGGCTTCTCCGTCCTTTTCTTTTTTTTGGGGTTCCGACATCCTTTGTTTTTTTATTGTAACATACTTTTTTCTAAAATGCAAACATTTGTTCCGCCCTCTCGGCGTTCAAAATGTAAACAAAATGTAAATTTAAAGAAGGCTTGCCTGAAAAAACAGCCGCCTTTCTCACACCTGCCCGGCAATTTCCTCCCGCAGACGGGCGATGATCTTTTTTTCGAGGCGTGAAATATAGGACTGACTGATGCCCAAAAGGTCGGCGACATCTTTTTGGGTGCGTTCCTTGCCGTCGATGAGGCCGAAGCGCAGTTCGATGATCACCCGCTCGCGTTTGTCCAGCCGATTGATGGCGGCGCGCACGGTCTTTCTGTCCTCCTCATTTTCCAACGCGTCGGTCACGCGGTCGTCCTCGCCGGAAAGCACATCGGATAAAAGCAGTTCGTTGCCGTCCCAATCGGTATTGAGCGGCTCTTCATAGGAGACTTCCCTGCCCCCGCCCACCTTACGCAGATACATGAGAATTTCGTTTTCGATACAGCGCGAGGCGTAGGTGGCGAGCTTGATATTCTTGTCTGGCTTGAAGGTATTGATCGCCTTGACAAGTCCGATCGTGCCGATGGAGACAAGATCCTCGATCCCGACGCCGGTATTTTCAAATTTTTTGGCGATATAGACCACCAGCCGTAAGTTGTGTTCCACCAGCACGGAGCGCAGGTTTTCCTCCTTTTCAAGGCGGGCGATGAGGTCCGCCTCCTCCTCGGGGGAAAGCGGCCGGGGCAAAGTGTCGGGGCCGTTGATATAGAAAAGCCGCTTGTAACGGACAAACAGTTTTTGATATAAGAGCGAAAGCCAATGAATGATTTTCATTTTGTTTCTTCCCTTCTCGAACAAATTCATTCTAACAGGCCGGGCGGGAGAATCGCGTCGCAGTCGCCGAAGGATCGCCCGCTTTTGTCAAGCGCCAGGCAGGCCGTCTTGCGCACGCCGTCCACCAGGACGGCGTCGGGCAGATAGCCCCGCAAAAGGTCGGTGCCGGACACGGTGGCGGCGGGGATAAAGCGGAATTTCCGCAAGGCGCTCTCTTCCGCGCCCCTTTCCGCAGCCCTTCCGCCTTTTTGCGCCCCGCCGCGCCCCGCCATGGCGGGTACTTTGCCGCTTTTGAGAAAGGCCAGCCGCTCGCCCGAAAGCAGCGCGGCAAAGACCGCCTCCCCCGCCACGATCACGGGCAGGCCGCCGAAGGGTTCGGTCAGAAGATTGCCGCTGTCGCAAAGCGCGGTAAAGCACACTTCGCGCCCTTCGTCGATGACCGTCACCCGGGCGGTTTTCGTCTCGGCCGACCGTTTGGCAAAGCGGGAAAAGAGAAAGGCGAAAAGCGCCGCAAACCCCGCCGCGATCGCTAGCACCCAGCCGGGCAACGCCCCGTACAAGGTGTCCACCCGCTCGCCGATGACGATTTTGCGCGCGGTCACGAGATTGCCCACCAGATAATAGACGGCGGTCATGACCCCGCCCATGGCAAACGACACCCCGAACAACAAAGCATAGCGCTTGAGAAAGGTCAAAAATGGCGTGCGGCCGAAAGCGACAGGCACCATGGCCATCGGCAGCAAAAAGGTGACAAGCGTGGGCAAAACCGTGCCGGGGATCAGAAGCGACCCCGTGGCGCCCAAAGCCCCCAGCCCGGCGGAAGCCGCCATGCGGGCGGTTTTTTCCCTGAGATGGAGCAGTTTTGCCAAAAGAAAAAGCGAGAGATAGTCCATGCTGAAATTGATGAGAAAATACACATCTCCATAGATCACAGGATGCATACGCCGCCTCCTTTTTGACTGCCGCCGGCCTTCTGCCCCATTATAGCGCCCTCAAAAGCTCGGATTTTGCCGAAAGCGCGGTTTTTCTCCACTTTCTTTTCCCGCCCTCTTTCCCTCTTTTTCTTGACAGCGGCGCGGCGTCATGATAGAATAAGAAAAAATGAGTTTTCCCGCAAAGAAAGGATATCGCTATGCTCGATCTATACCGTTTGCCCGACCGTTGCCGGATAGAAACCGAGGAAGGAGGCGCCTCGGACGCCGTTTTGGATCTCGCCCTCTGTCCCGAGGGTCTGGATATTTTTGTCACGGCCACAGCCTCGCGCCCGAAATGGGTCAGCCTGCGCTGGCTCTGTCCTGTTCATGAAGAAGTCAAGCTCTGCGGCGACAGCTGGGAACGCGGTTACGGCGATTTTTCCTTTGGTTCGATTCTCCCTCACCGCGCCATGCCCTGGTATTTTCTGGCTGTAAGTGAGACCGGCACCGACGCCGTGGGGGTCGCGGTACAGCCCAACGCCTTTGTGAGCTGGACGGTGGACAGCGAAGGCGTCACCGCCTGGTGCGATCTGCGCTGCGGCAGCCACGGCGTAGCCCTCGACGGCCGCAAGCTCTTCATCGCCCGCGTTTTATCGCGCTTTTATCCCCACAAAGAGGGGCAGGCACAGGCTTTGTCTGTCTTTGACGCCGCCTCCGACTTCTGTTCGCGCCTTTCCCCCGCTCCCCTGCTCCCTGCCGAGCCAATCTACGGCGGCAACAACTGGTACTATGCCTACGGGAAAAGCTCCTTTGACGAGATCGTCTCGGACGCCTCTTTGCAGGCGGCGCTCGCCGAGGGGCAGAGCAACCGCCCCTTTATGGTGATCGACGACGGCTGGCAGATCAACTCCTGCGCCGGCCCCTGGCGCCCCAACGACCGTTACGGCGATATGAAAAAGGTGACCGAGGCCTTTTATTCCCTCGGCGTGCACCCGGGGCTTTGGATCCGCCCCCTGCACGACCCCTCGACGGAAATCCCCGCGCAGTGGCGCTTTGCCCACCGGCCGTATTTGGATCCTTCGGTGCCGGCGGTTCTCGATCATCTGAAAGAGCTTTTGCAGACCATTGTCTTTGACTGGGGTTTTGAACTCATCAAACACGATTTTTCCTCTTTCGACATCTTCGGCCATTGGGGCGGCGAGCGCCACACCGACCGCTTTTTCGCCGACGGGGACTGGACTTTTTACGACAAGAGCCGCACCTCGGCAGAAATATACAAGGCGTTTTTGAAAACCCTGCTGGAGGCCGCCGGCGGGAAAGCCTATATTTTGGGCTGCAACTGCGTTTCCCACCTGACCGCCGGCCTTTGCCACATCAACCGTACCGGGGACGACACCAGCGGCACCGAC
>CANQXN010000124.1 GCA_947627815.1 uncultured Clostridia bacterium
TTTCAGCTCAGTTTAACTTTTATCAAGGAAAATGAATGACATGAAAGAGGTCATACTTTGCAAATACGGCGAAATCGTTCTGAAAGGGCTGAACAAATCCTATTTTGAGTCTGCCATGGTGGCGACGGTGAAACGGCGCGTGGCCGATCTCGGCGCCTCGGAGATCTCCTTCGGGCAGTCGGTATTGACGCTGACGCCGCTTGACGACGCTTTCGATTTTGAAGAGGCGCTGCGCCGCCTGAAAAAGGTATTCGGCCTTGTGAGCGTCATCCGCGCGGCGGCCTGCGACAAAACGCCAGAGGCGATTCTTGCGACCGCCCAAACCTATCTGCCGCCTTTTTTGGCGGGCGTTTCAACCTTCAAGGTGACCGGCAAACGGGCGGACAAGCATTTTCCCATGACCTCGCCTGAGCTTTCCGCCGAAATCGGCGGGGCGCTCCTCGATGTCATGCCGTGTTTGCGCGTCGATTTGGAGCATCCCGAGCGGCTGATTCATGTCGAAGTGCGGGAAAACGCCGCCTATCTCCACGCCGACGACAGCAAGGGCGCCGGCGGTATCCCCGGCGGCACGGCGGGTCGGGCGCTGCTTCTTCTCTCGGGGGGCATCGATTCCCCGGTGGCGGGCTATATGATCGCCAAGCGCGGCGCCATCATCGACGCTTTGCATTTTGAGAGCTTTCCCTATACCAGCGAGCGCGCCAAGGAAAAGGTATTGTCGCTTGCCGGCATTGTGGCGGAATATACCGGCCGCATGAATGTCCATGTGATCTCGCTGACCCACATTCAGGAGGAACTCAAGCGGCGCGTCAACGAGGAGTATTTCACGCTCCTTTTGCGCCGCTCGATGATGCGCCTTGCCGTTCGGTGCGCCGAAAAATATTACTGTGACGCGATTGTCACCGGGGAAAGCCTCGGGCAGGTGGCAAGCCAGACCATGCAGGCGCTGACCGTCACCGACGCCGTGGCCGACCGCCCGGTCTTCCGCCCCTGCATCGGCATGGATAAGGAAGAGATTATCACCGTGGCTCGCAAAATCGGCACCTTTGATACCTCCATTCTCCCTTATGAGGATTGCTGCACCGTGTTCACGCCCAAACACCCCAAGACCCGCCCGACCATGGAAAAGGTGCTCGCCGAGGAGGCCAAGCTCGACCTTCCCGCGCTGGAAGACGAGGCCTTCGCCGCCATCGAAGAACACATCATCAAGGCGTATTAAATTTTTTGTTCCTTTCTTGAAAGAAAGGAACCGAAAGAACTTTAAAAAGGGAAAAATAAAAAATATCCGAAGGGAAAACAAAATTTCTCTTCGGATATTTTTCTTTCTCCCCCTTTTCTTGAAAGAAAAGGGGGCAAAAGAACTTTAAAAAAGAAGGAACTTCAAAAAGAGGCACCAAATAATTTTTTTCCCGGATAAAGTTTTTCCGCTGTTCTTTTCTTGAAAGAAAAGGGGCAAAAGAACTTTAAAAAAGAAGGAACTTCAAAAAGAGGCAGCAAATAAATTTTTTCCCGGATAAAGTTTTTCCGCTGTTCTTTTCTTGAAAGAAAAGAACCAAAAGAACTTTAAAAAAGAAGGGACTTTAAAAAGGGGCAGCAAATAAATTTTTTCCCGGATAAAGTTTTTCCGCTTCCCTTTTTTCCAAAAAGGGAAGTTTTTTATTTAATTATTGACTTTTCCCACATGGCGGGGGCGTCGTAGCCCAAAAGGTTGACGGTCGTGGCGGCGAGGTTGGCGAGGCCGTAGGTGTCGGACGGCGCCACCGTGTAGGAAGAAGCATAGAAATTGTCATAGAAAATGCAGGGTACGGGGTTCAGCGTGTGGCTGGTCTTGGCCTTGTACGAGCCGTCGGGATTGGTTTTGGGCTGTCCCTTCTTGTCGGTTTCGTACATTTCATCCGAGTTGCCGTGGTCGGCCGTGATGATAGCCACGCCATGCGCGGCATCGATCACGGGCAAAAGCCGTGCCAGCTGGAGATCGAGCGCTTCGAGCGAAACAATCGTGGCGTCCAAGTTGCCGGTATGCCCCACCATGTCGCCGTTGGGGTAGTTAACGCGAATGTATTTGTACTTGCCCGATTGGATCAGCTCGATGAGCTTGTCGGTGATTTCGGCGCACTTCATCCAGGGGCGCTGTTCAAACGGTACCACATCCGAGCGGATTTCAAAATAGCTTTCCAGTTCTTCGCTGAATTTGCCCGAGCGGTTGCCGTTCCAGAAATAGGTGACATGCCCGTATTTCTGCGTTTCGGAAAGCGCGGCCTGCGGGACGCCGGTAGCGGCCAAATATTCACCCATCGTGTTGGTGATTTCGGGCGGATTGACAAGATAGCGCGCCGGCACATGCGCGTCGCCGTCGTATTCGAGCATACCGGCGTAAAGCACCTTCGGCGTGCGCACCCGGTCGAATTTGTCAAAGTCGGCGCCGCCGTCAAAGGCTTTGGAAATCTCAATGGCGCGGTCGCCTCGGAAATTGAAGAGGATCACGCTGTCGCCGTCTTCGACGGTACCGACCGGTTTGCCGTTTTCGGCGATGACGAAGGGTGGGATGTCCTGGTCGATGGCGCCGGTTTCGGCGCGCAGGGTGACGACCGCCTCGTGCGCCGAGGCAAATTGCCGCCCTTCGCCCAAAACATGGGTTTTCCAGCCGAGCGATACCATGTTCCAGTTGGCCTCGTAGCGATCCATGGTGATTTTCATCCGCCCGCCGCCCGAAGCGATGGCGACATCAAACGACGCGTCGCGCAGGGAAGCGAGGAAGTCCTCGAAAGGATCGATGTAGTCGAGCGCCGAAGTCTCGCCGACATCGCGGCCGTCTAACAGAATGTGAATGCGCACGCGGGCGATGCCCTCGGCTTTGGCTTCGGCCACCATGGCCTTCAGATGGTCGATGTGAGAGTGGACATTGCCGTCCGAAAAGAGTCCGAGAAAATGGAGCGTGCCGCCCGACGCTTTCACGCCGGAGGCGAGTGTTTGCCAAGCCGGGGAAGTGAAAATTTTGCCGGACGCAATGGCGTTGGATACGAGTTTGGCGCCCTGCGCGAAAATCTGACCGGAGCCGAGCGCGTTGTGGCCGACTTCCGAGTTGCCCATGTCGTCATCGGTGGGCAGACCCACGGCGGTGCCGTGCGCCTTCAGCTTGACCCAAGGGTAGTTTTTGAATAGGCGGTCGAGCGTCGGCGTGTTGGCGCGGGCGACGGCGTTGCCCGGTCCTGCCGGCGCAAGCCCCACGCCGTCCATGACAATCGTCACGACAGGGCCTGCCACGCCCGGGAATTTGGCGGATTTTTTCAGTTGAGACATAACAACCTCCGATGGTATATAAGATATCGGTAAAACCTGTTTCCTTTGAAAAAAAACAGGGGGAAAAAGACGCTTCCATGCGCATTATACACTATAATTGTGAACAATGTATGACAGAGCGAGCGCAAAAGGGAAGCGGCGGCAAAAACTTTTCCCGACGGCTTTCTATCGCGAGGATAGCGCGAAGATAGCGCGAGGATGGCGCGAAAACGGCGGAAAAACGGCTTGCATTTTACAGCCGGATGTGATACAATAAAAAGCGATCGGGGGTGGCGCGCTTGGAGATGGCCGAAAGTCAGAAAAGGGCATGGGCGGAAGTGGATATGGACGCCCTGCGGCACAATTTTTCGCTTGTCAAACAGCGGCTCGCGGCGGGGGTCAGGCTCTGCTGCGTCATCAAAGCCAACGCCTACGGCCACGGCGCCGCCTTTCTCTCCCGCTTTTATGAAACCATGGGGGCGGATTTTCTCGCCGTCTCCAATATAGAAGAAGCGCTTCAGGTGCGCCGCGAGGGCGTGACGCTTCCCGTCCTCATTTTGGGCTATACGCCGCCCGCCTGCGCGCCGGCGATAATCGCGGCCGATCTTTCCCAGTGCGTCTACTCCTTGCCCTATGCCGAGGCGCTCTCGAGCGCGGCACTCGCGGCGAAAGGACGGGTCAGGGCGCATTTCAAGCTGGATACCGGCATGGGGCGTTTGGGCTTTGTTTGTCGGGAAGAAACGCCGCTGCCGGCGGGTCTTTCCACGGCGGCGACATTGGCCGGCCTCTTGCCGGAAGGCATTTTTACCCACCTTGCCCGCGCCGATGAAGGCGAGGCGGGCAAGGCCTATACTCTGCGCCAGCTGTCGCTTTTCAAAACGGCGGTTTCGGCCATGCGGCGGGCCGGATTTTCTTTCCCCTACTGTCACGCCGCCAATTCCGCGGCGATTCTTGCCTATCCGAACGAGGCGCTCGGGGGGCTTTTGACCATGGCAAGGGCGGGCATCGTCCTCTATGGACTTAAACCCGATCCCGCGATGGCTTTTTCAAGCCTTGCGCCGGCGCTCACCTTTAAGACCGTGGTGGATTTTGTCAAAGAACTGCGCCCCGGCGACGCCTTGAGTTACGGCTCCACTTTTGTGGCAGACCGCCCCATGCGGGTGGCAACCCTGCCGGTGGGGTATGCGGACGGCCTGTTCCGCGCGCTGTCCTCGTCCGGGTATGCCGTGACGGTCGGCGGCAGGCGGGCGCCGCTTGTGGGGCGCGTCTGTATGGATCAGTGCCTGGCGGATGTGACCGACCTGCCCCCGCTCGCTCTTGGCGAGGAGGTTGTTCTCTACGGCGGGGCGGGGGAGAGCGCCGAGGCGACCGCAACAAAAGCCGGCACCATCGCCTATGAGCTTGTCTCGGCTTTGTCTTCCCGCGTGCCACGGGTCTATCGGGAGGGCGGGCGAATTCTCGCCGTGTCCGACGCGCTCCTTGCCTCCAAGGGGTAAGAGCGCTCAGCTTTTTTGTAAATCAGAAAAAACTGTAAAAACCGGCGGGAACCAACCGGCCGACGAGGGAGGAATGCGCGATGACTGCGGCGGAAGAAGAGAAAACGGCGCCTGTCGCCATGACAATAGAGGAAAAACTGATAGCGATCCTGCGCAGCCGCCTCACCGGGGAAGCGCTGCCAGAGGCGGTCAAAGCCGCCATCACGCCGGCGGATGAACAGCCGCTCTATCTGCTCGCCAAAAAGCTGGATCTTGCCCATGCGGTGGGCGATGTCCTTTTGGAAGAAGGGCTTTTGACCCAGCCGAAGGCGGTGGAAGCCTTCGGCAGAGCGCAGTATTTAGCCGCCTTCCGGTATCAGCGGATTGTTTATGAACTCTCTCGCCTGCGCGCGCTGTTTGAAACCGAAGGCGTCGATTTCATGCCGCTCAAAGGCAGTGTTTTGCGGGAGGCGTATCCCGATCCGGTGCTGCGCACGAGCTGCGATATCGACATTCTCGTGCATGTCGAGGATCTCTCGCGCGCCTGCGACCTGATCCGGACGCGCCT
>CANQXN010000125.1 GCA_947627815.1 uncultured Clostridia bacterium
GGCGGTTGAGGACCCCGGCTACCACCGCACGCGGGCGGTGCTGCAGAACAACGGCATCCCCTGCGTGCTCGTCCCCATCGACGGCAGCGAGCAACAGCTCGAAGCCCTGCGCGTCGAGGCTGTCGGCATATTCCGCGAGCGTCCGGCAGGCTTCCTGCATGATTTTATAGCGGTCGTGACCGGGATCGGCGGGAATTACGCCGATATGAGTGGTCACCACATCGGTGCCAAGCTCTTTGGCGAGATCGAGAATGCGTTTTGACTTTTCAATCAGCGCGGGATTGCGGGCGGGATCGGTAAAGCCGAATCCCAAATCACCGCAGAGGGCGGAAAAAACAAGATTGCTGTCCCGCATGGCCGAGAGGATCTCCCGCCGACGGGCGGCCGTCATAGCCTCCGGGGCGTTCTCCCCCGAAGTGGCGTACATCTGCACGCCGGCGGCGCCAAGCGCCGCCGCGCGCCGGATGGCGGAAAAAGTATCGGTACGAAAGGAATCCAGCATGACGCCGATGGGAAAAGAATACATCGAGAACACCTCCCGACAGAAAGGAAGCGCCGCCGAGCGGGCATGGCGATTCTTTCCTTAATTTTATATCGATAGTTTATTATACATAAATTCCGGCGCTTTGTCAATTCCTCCGCCCCAAAAAGGCGGGTTTTATTTTCAAACGCCCGGCAAAGCCCTGACGGCCTCTTTCACTTCTTTATACATATAGAGCGAGCCGAGCGCGATGATCGCTTTGCCGGCGCTCTCGGCTTCTTTGGCGGCTTGGGCGATGGCTTCTTCCGCCGAAGCGCAGGGGGTGGCGGCAAGGCCAAGGGAACGGTAGACTTTTGCCAGCTCTTCCGCCGGAAGCGAGCGGGGATTGTCGGGAGTCAGGGTGTAGACGGCGGCAAAAAGAGGAGCAAGCGTTGCCGCCATGGCGGTATAGTCTTTATCAGCCATGACGCCCGTGACGAGAATCGGCTTGTTGCCCCCGGGGAAAAAGCGGGTTATCGTTTCGCACACCGCTTGCACGCCTTGCGGATTGTGAGAGCCGTCATAGACAACGGTGGGGTCTTCGCGCAGAAGTTCAAAGCGCGCCGGCCAGCGCACGGCGGCAAGCCCTTGCCGGATGGCCTCTTCATCGACAGGAAAACCGCGTTTGCCGGACAGGTGCAACGCCGTGATCACGGTGGCAAGATTTTGGGGTTGATAGAGGCCGCAGAGCGGCAAGTAAAGATCGCAAAGGCCGCCGTAATCAACTACACTGCCGTGCAAGTCAGCTGATTTCACCGTCAAAGAGGTTCGGTCTGTCATAAAAAAGGGAGCGTCTTTTTCCTTGGCAACGGCGGCGATGACCGCCCGCGCGGCGGGGTCCTCCCCGCCGTAGAGGACGGGCGCCGACGGTTTGATGATGCCCGCTTTTTCGGCGGCGATCTTCTCCACGGTGTCCCCCAGCACCGCGGTATGATCCAGCGCGATGCCGGTGATGACCGAAAGGATCGGCTGAGAGATCACATTGGTAGCGTCGAGCCGCCCGCCCATGCCGACCTCCAAAATCACAAGATCGCAGGCGCATTTTTCAAAATAGAGAAAGCCCAGCGCCGTGATGAGTTCAAACTCGGTCGGAGGATCGGCCATGGTCTCCACGACCGGCAGAATCTCCCCCATCAGGCGGCAGATGCTTTCGTTGCCGATGGGAACGCCGTCCACCCGGATGCGCTCGTTGAAGTGTTCGATATAAGGAGAGGTGAAAAGCCCGACCCGATAGCCCGCCGCCTGATAAATCGAGGCCAGCATGGCCGAGGTGGAGCCTTTGCCGTTGGTGCCGGCGACATGGAGGCAGGCCAGGTGCCGTTCCGGGTGATGCAGTTTTTCGAGCAGTTCGGTGATGCGTTCAAGACCGGGGCGGCTGCCCTGCCAGCTCACGGCGGCAATCGCCGCCATGGCCTCCTCATAGGTCAGGCTTTTTTTCGGCGCTTTGCCGCTCATTTTTTCCATACCGTAGGTTCCGCGCGCCAGCCGCACCAGCGTTTTGTTGGTGCAAAGCAGCGCTACAAGCACCACGCAGGAGATCGCAATCTCGGCGGCGGCAATCACGGGGCGGAGCAAAAGCGTCTGCCAGGGGGTGCGGTAACGGAGCCAGAGACCCAACGATTTGATGAAAACCGAGCTGACGGTATGCGAGAGCGTGACGCCGACGATGACGCGCTTCGGCGTCAGTTTTTTGGCAAAAAGCCCGATGAGCAGCCCTTCGGTAATGGCGCCCACGGTGACAAGCGGAATGAGACTCCCGAAACCGTAAAAAATGGCGCACCCCACAAAGTCGGCCACAAGAGCGACGATCGCGCCTTCGGCGGAGCCGAAGAGCAGCCCCGCCATTAAAATCGGCAGCGACCCGAAGCCGATGCGGATGGAGGAGCCGATCTTGATCGACACATAATAACCAAGTATCACCGACATGGCGGCAAAAACGGCCGCTAATATTAAAGAACGCAGGGAATATTCGAGCTGCGCGGCAATCCCCCGCCGCGCAAGCGCCTTGCCGGCGCCGGGGGTGTTGCTTTTTGTTGTTTTTTCTTTTTTCACAAAAAAATACCTCCTTTTTCCTCGTTTTCACAGGAATAAAGAAGGCAAGGCGGTTTTCGCCGCCCGGTTCATTATTCACTTTGTGAAGCGGGATGCAGGACCCAAACCGCAAGCCAACTGGCTTTTCGTTCCGCCGTCAACTCCCCGTCCGTCGGACACTTAACGCCTGGATCCTTACTCTTCTTGGCTCCTCTATTATACCACAAAATGCCGCCCTGTCAATCTACCAGACAAAAAAATCAGGAAAAGGCGGAATTTTTATTGAAATGCCCAAAAAATTGTAGTATAATAGGGTGTCTTATCGAGAAAATCACGCAAAGGAGGGGCCTATGACGCCAGGATTCGGTCCGCCTCCCATGGGGCGGGAGGAAATGAACGCCAAACTGCGGGAACCCAAACCCCAAAACATCAAAGAAGTACTGCGCTATCTGAAAAATCTTTGCTGCAAGTTTTTTTCACGGCTATTCTATGTGGTCGGCCTCGTATGGGAAGCCAAACCGTCGCTGATTTTAATCATGATCTTCATGGCGATTTTCAACGGCATTTCCCCCGTGATCGGCGCCTACATCACCGCGCATCTCATCACGATGGTGGCAGGCCGCATCGCCGGCGAGATCACCACGCGGGCGCTGCTCACCGCCCTGATCTGGCAGTTCGGTTATACCTTTGCCGTGGGGCTTGTCAACACCGTCAACAACATCATCAACCGCATTTCCGGCGAGGTGGTCACCAATCATATCAAGGTCAAGATCATGAAAAAGGCCAAGGAAATCGATCTTGCCTCCTTTGATATGCCCGATTTCTATGAACGCATGGAAAACGCCAACCGCGAAGCGGGTTCCCGCCCGGTGAATGTCTTGAATTCCACCTTCTCGCTGGTCTCCCGCATCATCTCCATGATCTCCTTTATCGCGGTACTTGTGGCGGTTCTCCCCCGGCTTTCCGCCTGGGCGCCGCTTTTCATGGTGCTTTTCTTCCTCTTTTCGATCCTTTCGGCGGTCGTCAGTTTTGTGTTCCGCCGGAAAAACTTTCTTTACATGCGTCACCGCTCCAAAGACCGCCGGCAGATGTCCTACTACTCCGATGTGCTTGTGAACAAGGATCTTGTGAAAGAAGTCCGGCTTTTTGATTTGTCCGATCTTTTCATCGGCCGATACAACGATGTCTTCAAGCGCTATTTTGCCGGGATCAAAAAGTTAATCCGCCGGGAGGGGATCTGGCAGATTTTCATTTCCCTCGGCACCTCGATCCTCAACTGTGTTCTTTTCTACATGATCGCCGTGGGCATCGACGCCATCGGCGACTACTCGCTGTACACCGGCGCCTTGAACTCGGTATCCGCCGCAGTCGCCGCTTTGATCAGCACCACCGCCACCATCTATGAAGGAACGCTCTTTATTGACAACATGATCCTCTTCATGAAGGAAAAGAAGACCATCGTTTCAAGCCTCCCCGAACCCGCGCTGCCCGCCCATCACACCGGACACACGATTGTTTTTGACCATGTGAGTTTTTCCTATCCCGGCACCGACCGCAAGGTGTTAAACGACATCTGCCTCACGCTGGAGCCGCGCGATACCGTTGTGCTGGTCGGACTCAACGGCGCCGGCAAGACCACGCTTTTAAAGCTCCTCACGCGCCTCTACGATCCCACCGAGGGGCAAATTCTGCTCGACGGGCGGGACATCAGGGAATACGATCCGCAGGAACTCTATAAAATTTTCGGCATCATCTTCCAGGACTTCGGCAAATACGCTTTCACCGTCAAGGAAAACATCGCCTTCTCCCAATGCCACGCCGAAATGAACATGGAAGAGATCGAAGACGCCGCGTTGCAATCGGCGTCCGCCGACTTCATAAACGCCCTGCCCTTGGGGTACGATACGCCGCTCATGCGCTATTTTGAACCCACCGGCATCGAGCTTTCCATCGGCCAATGGCAGAAGCTGTCTGTGGCGCGCGCCTTTTATTCCGACAGCGACATTCTGATTCTCGACGAGCCGACGGCCTCGCTGGATCCGATGGCCGAGCAGGAGATTTTCAATCAGTTTGACCGGCTGAAGCAGGACAAAACCACCATTTTTGTCTCTCACAGGCTCTCGTCCGCCACCACGGCCAACAAGATCATCGTTCTCAAAAACGGGCAGATCGTGGAGATGGGCAACCACCGGGAACTGATGGCGAAAAAGGGCGAGTATTACACGCTCTTTTCCACACAGGCCAAACGCTACATTTCCAGCGAAAACGAGCATGTGCGGGAGGAAAATTTTGATCCCGACCAAGAGCGCCGTTCTTTTCCCCCGTCAAAACCAACCGATCCCGAACGCCGCCGTGGCGCGCCGCCCGCCGGCGGCCATCCCGATGGAAATCCGGGCGGACAGCCGCCTTTCCCGCCGCAGTAAAGCGTCTCTTTGATTTTTTAACATACGAGGTACTGTTATGAAACTTTTTACCCCCGCCGACATTCTCCTCCCGATCTCCCATCCCGAATGTTTTGCCGTTATCGCCTGTGACCAGCACACTTCCGAGCCGGCATACTGGGAAAAGGCGGCCGAGGCCGCAAACGGGCATCCTTCGGCCTTATCGATGATCCTGCCGGAAGCCTTTTTGGGTCGCCCCGACTGCCCCACGGCGGAATCGATCCAGCATTCCATGGAAGCCGCCCTTGCCGGCGGCGTATTTCGCACCTATCCCAACGCCATGATCTATGTGGAGCGCCGGCTGACAAACGGCA
>CANQXN010000126.1 GCA_947627815.1 uncultured Clostridia bacterium
GAAGAAAACGGCAAAGGCGGTCTTTCCAACACCGCTTACGCCATCGATACGCTCTCCCGCTATTTTAACGACGATGACGACGCCACCACAACCCGCGACGACATCGTGCTGTTTGCCAACGGCGATATGTTCCAAGGCACGGCGCTTTCCAACATCACCAAGGGCAGAGCGGTGATCGCCGCCATGAACGAAATGGGATTTGACGGCATGGGCGTCGGCAACCATGAGTTTGACTGGGGTCTTGATGTCATTTTCGACTATTGGGACAACGACCCCGAAAACGGCGAGGCCAATTTTCCGCTGATCAGCTCCAACATCCGACACAAAGAGAAAAACAGTCTCGTCGCCGATCTTGACGAAGACGACGCCGTCCTCGCCTATACGATGGTGGAAAAGGAAGGCGTCAAAGTAGGGATCATCGCGGCGATCGGCCCCTGCGAAAACTCCATTTTGCAGACCCGCCTTGTCGATTACAGCTTTGACAGCGTGGTGTCTTCGGTGAAAAACGCCGCACTGGCGCTCGATGCCGCGGGCGCCGACCTCATTTCTGTCAACATTCACTACGGCGATACCCAAGGCGTTACGAGCTATAAAGCCAACGGAGAAATCGCCGAACTGAAAAACGACGAGGGCGAATACCTCGTGGATGTGATCTTCAACGGCCACACCCATTCGATGCAGACAGGTGATTGCCGGCGCGGCGACGGCAGCGCGGTGCCGGTGGTTCAGGCCGGCAGCTACAACGAGGCGCTGGGTTATGTCAAAATCCTCTATAACGAAGAGGAAGACCGCGTCATCGAATATGAGCGTAAAACGCTGGATGTCGACAGCGTCGGCACCAAATATAACGAAAATGTCGAAAAAGCGGTGGACGACTATGCCGCAAAGCTCGACGACGAGCTTGTCACGCTGGCCGTCTCCGATGTGACGGTGCGCTCCAAATCCGCCCTGTACAGTTATGTGGCCGATATTATGGTCAAAGCCTTTGACGCCGATTATGCCGTGTCCAACACCGGCGGACTCCGTGGCGGCGGGGGCATCGAAAAAGGCAAGCCCATCACCGAGGCCAACCTGTACGAGATCATTCCCTTTGACAACGAGGTCTATTTTGTCACCATCCAGGGAGACGCGCTCTACAAATTCTATACCGAGCAGGGCGACTATTATTTCTTCGGCAAAAAGAACAGCGCGCCCGCCTTCAATGTTTTGGAGAACAGCAAGGAGAAATATACGCTCGCCATCATCGATTATGTCTATACCAGCCAATATTTCACCGGCAAATACGGCGACTATAGGCCTTACATTTCTTCCACCGAAGAGACGCATCTCTGCCTGCGCGACCTGCTCGTTCTCGATGTCGCGCTCTACGGAGAAGCCGGCCTTGCCTGGAACCCCAATCAGGGCGCTAAAATCACCAAACAGACCTGGCGCTGACGCATGAGCGCACCTCTTTCCGCCCTTGCCCCGCGCTGTGCCTGGGTCAGAGGGCAAAACGAAACCTATCTTGCCTATCACGATAACGAGTGGGGCGTTCCCGTCCACGACGACAGAAAACTGTTTGAGCTTCTGCTGCTCGAAGCCTTTCAGGCCGGCCTCTCCTGGGCCTGCGTCCTCAACAAGCGAAACGCTTTTCGCCAAGCCTTTGACGGGTTTGACCCCGAAAAAATCGCTTCCTACGGCAAAGACAAAACAGACGCCTTGGCCGCCGACCCCGGGATCATCCGAAACAGGAAAAAAATCGAGGCGGCGGTGAAAAACGCCGGCGTTTTCCTCGCGATCCAGAAAGAGTTCGGCAGTTTTGACGCCTATCTGCGGTCATTCACTGACGGCGCGGTTGTCTGTGAATCCTACGCTTTGCGCACGACTTCTCCTTTGTCGGACGCGCTCTCGAAAGACCTGAAAAAGCGCGGCATGTCCTTTGTCGGCTCCACCGTTCTGTATTCCTACCTTCAGGCGGTGGGCGTCATCAACGGCCACGGCGAAGAATGCGCCCTCTGCCCCGCAAAAACCATAAAAAAACAGACGCCGGTTTTGTAAAAAACCGGCGTTTACTGTTGAACCCCCTTTCCTTCCCTTTTGGAAAAGTTCTTGGGGGGCCGGGGGTTTCTTTCAAGAAACCCCCGGCGGGTGATTGACCTTTTTTTGAAAGTGTGATACAATGAACAGGACTTTACACAAAGGATGACCTATGAATATCAAAAAATATATCGGCAACCGCTCGTTCTACCGCATGATCCTTGCGGTCACGCTGCCCATCATGGCGCAAAACGGCATCTCCACCTTTGTCAGCCTCCTCGACAATCTCATGGTGGGGCGGTTGGGCAATGAATCGATGTCGGGCGTCTCGATCGTCAACCAGTTTTTGTTTATTTTCAATTTGCTCATTTTCGGCGCCGTGGCGGCGGGCGGCATCTATATGGCGCAGTTTCACGGGAGCGGCGACCGGCAAGGCGAATGTCACACCTTCCGTTTTAAATTTCTCTCCTGCCTGCTCGTGGGGATCCTCGGCATTGTCATTTTGGGCGTCTTTCAGAACCCGCTGATCGGCCTTTTCCTCCAAGGCGCTTCTGCCGATGTCGACCCGGTTCTGACCCTTTCCGAGGGAAAAGCCTATCTCAACATCATGCTCACAAGCCTCATTCCCTTTGCGATCGCCAATGTCTACGCCTCCAGCATGAGGGAAACGAACGATACCGTCACGCCCATGGTGGCAAGCATCGTGTCGGTGGGCATCAATTTTGTCTTAAATTATCTTCTGATCTTCGGCCACCTCGGTATCCCCCGCTTGGGGGTCAGGGGCGCCGCCATTGCCACCGTGATCGCCCGCGTAGCCGAGCTTCTCGTGCTGATCGTCCGCACGCACGGCAAAAAGGAGCGCTATCCCTTTATCATCGGCGCGTACCGCTCCCTCAAGATCCCCAAAACGCTGGCGGGACAGATTTTCCTGCGCGGCCTGCCGCTCATGCTGAATGAACTCTTCTGGTCGCTCGCCGTCACCCTGAGCAATCAGTGCTATTCCACCCTGAGCCTGGATGTGGTACCGGCGCAAAGCATCCACACCACCCTTTTTAATGTCTTTTCGGTGGTCTATATGTCCATGGGTACGGCGGTTTCCATCATCGTCGGCAATCTCTTGGGCGCGGGCAAGTTAGAAGAGGCGCGGGACACCGATCGGAAGATGATCGTCTTTTCGGTCTTTTGCGGCTGTATCACCGGCGGCGCGATGGCGGGCTTTTCGCATCTCTTCCCCCTGCTCTACAATACCACCGACGCCGTCCGTTCTCTTGCCGCCTACATGCTCATTGTCTCGGGCGCGATCATGCCCTTTTCGGCTTTCACCAACGCCGCCTATTTCACCATCCGTTCGGGCGGGAAAGTGCTGCTCACCGTGCTGTTTGACTCGGTCTACATGTGGACGGTGTTAATGCCGCTCGTTTATTTCCTCTCCCGCTATACCGACATCAGCATTTATTTGCTCTTCGCCTTGGGTCAGGGTACCGAAGTCGTCAAATCGGTTCTCGGCTTTTTCATGCTGCGCCGGGGCAGTTGGGTGCGCCGTCTGGTGCCGCAGAAAGAAAAAACGCAATAAAAACGGCGGCTTGCTTCCCTCTCGCATGAAAAAACGCTTTCTTATAAAACTCAAAAAAGAGCATAAAACGCTTTTCTCTGCCAAAAAGCCAAAAGCGGCCGGCGCCTGTTCGGGGCGCCGACCGCTTTTTTTATTTTCTTTCACGGTTGTTTTTCGGGAAAGGCGACGATGATCGACTCATAGGGGCGCAGATTGTAAGTCAGGGTATAGGGGCGCCCGTCGCAGTCGCGCCGTTCGGCGGTCATGGGCGGAACCTCCCGCGCGTCGCCCGGCAGACATTCATAGCTTGAGAAGAGCCGCTGATACCAACCGGCGAGCGGCACACCGCAGGTGTAGCCGTTGTAGGCCACAGGCGAAAAGTTGCAGATCACCAAAAGCGCGCCGTCGTAATTCCAGGGGTTGCGGCGGATATAGCTCACCGTGTTGCGGTAATAGTCCTGCCGGTTGACCCACTCAAAGGTCGCGGGGTCGCGGGTATCGCTGTACAGGCAGGGATGCGCTTTATAAAGGGCGAGCAGCGCGCGCAAGGTCTCCATCACATCCCGATGACCGCTTTGGTCGCAAAGCGACCAATTGATCTCTTTTGCCTCGTTCCACTCGGCGTTTTCGGCGAAATCCTGCCCCATAAAGAGCAGTTTTTTGCCGGGGTGCGTGAACATGTAGGTATACAAGGTTTTCAGCCCGCCGAACTGGTCGGCCTCGTTGCCCGGGAATTTTTTCATCATGGGGCGCTTGCCGTAGACCACCTCGTCATGCGAAAGGACAAGAATGAAATTTTCACTGAAAGCATAGTCGAGAGAATGTACGATATTATCGTGATGCCAGCCCCGATACAGAGGATCCTTGCCGACATAGCGCAAAGTGTCGTTCATCCAGCCCATGTTCCATTTGTAGGCAAAGCCAAGCCCGCCTTCCTCGGGCGGCGTCGTGATTTTGGGAATGGCGGAGGAATCTTCGGCGATGAGATAGCCTTTGCTTTGCTTTTGCAGCACCGAATTGATATGCCGGAAAAACTCGAAACTTTCGAGGTTTTCGTTGCCGCCGAAGCAGTTGGGGCGCCACTGTTCCCGGCTGAAGCTGTTATAGAGCATGGCCGCCACCGCGTCCACCCGCAAGGCGTCGACATGAAATTCGTTCATCCAATAAAAGGCGTTGGAGATAAAAAAGCTCTTGACCTCGGGTTTGCCGTGGTCGAACGCCTTAGTACCCCATTCCGGGTATTCCGCCCGCAAGGGATCGGCGTATTCGTAAAGCGGCGTGCCGTCAAAGCACTCAAGGCCGAAGGTGTCCTTGGGAAAATGCGCTGGCACCCAATCGAGGATCACGCCGATGCCGCTCTGGTGCATGGTGTCCACAAAAAAGCGAAAATCGTCAGGGCAGCCGTAGCGGGCGGTGGGGGCATAATAGCCCGTGACCTGATAGCCCCAGGATCCGTCAAAGGGATATTCGCAGATGCCCATGAGTTCCACATGGGTATACCCCATGTAGGTGAGGTATTCGGCGAGCTGTTTTGCCAGCACGCGATAATTCATAAACCCGTCGGGGCCGTTGGCATAGTCCTTTTTCCAGGAGCCGAGCTGTACCTCGTAGACGGCCATCGGCCGCTCTTGGGTGTGTTTATTGTCCTGCTTTTTCCGATAGGCGCCATCCTGCCAGCGATAGCCCGAGAGCGGGCAAACCACGGAAGCGTTTTCCGGCCGCAGCTG
>CANQXN010000127.1 GCA_947627815.1 uncultured Clostridia bacterium
GCTCCGCTATTTCAACCCCGTCGGGGCGCATGAAAGCGGACTGATCGGCGAGGACCCGAAAGGCATTCCCAACAATCTCACGCCCTATATTGCCAAAGTGGCGATCGGCGAGCTTGGGGAGATTCAGGTTTTCGGAAACGACTATCCCACGCGGGACGGCACCGGCGTGCGCGATTATATCCATGTCGTCGATCTGGCCAAAGGTCATGTCGCAGCGATTGAAAAGCTCGACCAAACGGGCGTTTTTATCTACAATCTCGGCACGGGAAAGGGCTACAGCGTCCTTGAAGTCATCCATGCTTTTGAAAAAGCCTGCGGGCATTCGCTTCCCTATGCCATAAAGCCGAGGCGGGCGGGCGATATCGCCGAATGTTACGCCAACGCCGCCAAAGCGAAAAAAGAGTTGGGGTGGCAGGCGCAGTTCGGCATGGAGGAAATGTGCGCCTCTCTTTGGCGCTGGCAGGTGAAAAATCCGAACGGCTACCGGGGGTAAAAGCAAGCGCAAGGGCGGCACATGCCCTTCCGTGCAAGCACGGAAGGGCGAACCGTCGGTTTTTTCAAAAATTTCAAAAAAGAGTTGACAAATCCTGTTTCTTGTGATAGAATAAATGTCACTGCGGGCGTTCTGTTTGAGCTACCCCGTATATGCTGGTGTAGCACAGTGGTAGTGCAGCTGATTCGTAATCAGCAGGTCGAAGGTTCAAATCCTTTCACCAGCTCCAGATCGCAGGCGTAGCTCAATGGCAGAGCGCACGCTTCCCAAGCCTGATACGCGGGTTCGATTCCCGTCGCCTGCTCCAAAGAAAAAGAGTCCCCTTGCGGGACTCTTTTTCTTTGGAATTTAGATGAGGGGAATCGAACCCTATCGATCTCCCGTCGCCTGCTCCAAACCGAAAATGCCCCCCGAAGGGGGGCTTTTTTGGTTTGGAATTTAGATGAGGGGAATCGAACCCTATCGATCTCCCGTCAGCCTGCTCAACCCCAAAACGCCCCACAGGGGCTTTTGGGGTTGGAATAGATGAGGGGAATCGAACCCTATCGATCTCCCGTCAGCCTGCTCACCCCCCAAACGCCCCCACAGGGGCTTTGGGGGGTGGAATATTGCAAAGTCTGCGTTTTACCCGACCGATGCCGGAGGAATGCGCAGGATCATGCCGATATCTAACATATCGGCGGCTTCCTGTTACCAAGTCTCGTGGGTAGTTAAATTGATATCCCATGCTGCGGAACAATCAACCTCTTTGCAGTATTTTCCAAATGTCGTACCAATGAAAAGGAGAACGCTCATAACGAGAAGAAGCGCTACCGAAATGGCGAAGAACCTTGTTTTGCTATATCTGCTACGATTGTTTTTCATATTTTACATCCCCCCTTTTGTTACCTGTTTAGCCGTGATGGTGACTCCATTGCCCGAGTTTGTAAGTGAAAAATTGTTCGGATATTTCTCTCCTGTGTATTTAACCAAAAATACAAATTCAACATCATCCTCACCTGTTTTAAGAAGATAGTCATTTACGGTGACGGTATATGTATCGCTATCCTCAGCAGCGGTGATGGTGCATGTAATGCCATCCTGATCGATTTCAAGCGTGTCGCTTAAGCTATATTGTTCTTCCCCTATATACAGAAAAAACGCTACTTCGTTCAAAGGATCAGCGGCATTACTACTATACTCCGTTTCAATAACAATATCAAGGAGCGCATCTATCTGGCTATGATTCGTCACCGTAAAAGAGCAGATGACACATGGATCATTTCCATCATCACCAAGAATCTCAACCGCTTTATCTCTTCTTTCATCATAGTTACTATAATCATATGCCTCCGCTTCGATATCAAACCCCTCCGCCTGCAAGGTAAGACCCGTAATCGTCCCTTTAGAAATAATTTTAGAAAAGGAGCCGCCGATCAAGATCAGGGCGGTGACAAGCAAGAGAGCAAGACAGGCGATCCCCAGCCGGAAAAACTTGCCCGATTTATGCGTTTTCAAAGGCGCCGCCTCTGCCGGCAGTTCGGTCGGTCTGTCGTTAGGTTCTGTCATGCGTTTTCCCTACCTTTCTTACAAGTTTTAGGATATACTTTGGCACAAAGAGCAGAATGCCGCCGACCAGCAGAATCGTGCAAAGTCCCGGCGGCGTTTGGAGCCAAAGAATCGCGCGCCCGACACCTGGGAAGACCGCCTTGACTTCGCCGCGAATCCTTGATGCCGCAAACGGCGCGTCGCCTGTATTATTGGCGTCCCCTTTGGTTGTGGCTTCCCCGTTTTCCAGAGACACCAGCCGATGGGTGATAAGGCTGCCGTATACATCCTCATAGGTGACAATTTCCCCGGGGTGGTAGCTTGTTTCCCGGTGAATGACAAGCAGCGCGCCCACCGGAAGCTCTGGCTCCATACTGCCGGAAAGCACCACGGCGCTCCCCCAGCCGAAAACCGTGGGCAGGGGATTTCCCCTTGCGCGCGCGATGGCCGTATAGCCGAATAAACACACGATTAAAAGAAACAGCACCGCCAGCGCGCCGGTCACGATCCGCCCGCCAAGCTGTAATCGGTTATTTTTTCGAGCCATAGTGTTTTTATTATGCCGGATCTTTTGCCTGCACCGCGATGACGGTCAAAGTGCCAAATTTAGGTGCATTTTTCACTATATCCATATCCGCTTCATTGTTACTTTCCGCCGGATCATCCGAAATGTTGATATACGCCCACTCATAGCAAACATAAATGGTTTTGCTATTGCCTGATGCACTTTTGCGTGATGCAAGTGTAAAGTTGTAGGAATCCTCCGTGGAGAGATCGTCACCAACACCGAATCCTGACGGTGGGGTGTCATCCGACCCGGTATCGACGACCGCAAATTTCAGAGCGTCATTGCCATAGTCGGTAGGCAAAAACGAGCTGAGTCCTTCTATTGTAATGTCAGCGGCCACATCGCTTTCGTTTTTGATCACGATTTCCGCATAACCCCATGTGCCGGGAATGATCGTAGTTGCTCCCTCAGGCACCTCGACTTCTTCGTCCAATGAATCAACTTTCCACGAGATAGAGGTCAAATCCACATTTCCGTCTACGATATCATCATCGCCAACTATTATACTCCACCTCGCTACCGTTACCGTCAAGCCGGACGCAGTCCCCGTACTCATATATTTCGCCATGGTGCCGGGAAGGATGTAGACTGCCAACAGCATGACAACCAGCATAAGACACGCGGCTTTGAGAAAGCCGTTTTTCTTTATCTCGTTCATCGGTCGTAACCTCCTAAGTTTTTTTGGGGGCGTTTTTGTGTCACTTCCGCTTTTCTCCGCTTGATTTAAGCCCTTAAAGGTACTGCTTTTCCCTTGTTTTCGCTCCGAAAAGCAGCACTGTTAAAGGTTTAAATGTTTCAGCCACAGCAGACAGCCTCGGCGCCACATCCGGGGCTGTCCGTCCGCAGTTGTATGGAACCGCAGGCGGCTTCGAGGCCGTCTGCTTATGATTGAGGGGGAAGAGTTAATTAGTCACCCGTACCATTATCGGGTTCAACCTGAGTTGCGGTGATGGTCAGACTGCCAATAGTAATTTCGGTTGGAGTTTTTCCCATTGCCGTATCTTTCGCATTGTTATCAGCGTCTACTTCGTATGTCCACTGATAGACAACATAAATATATGCCACACCCTCCGGTGCAAGTGTAGCGCTATTACCCCCCGAGGAAAGGTCTGTACCACCTGTAGTTATATCGCTGTAAGAACTTTTCTCACTCGCCTGCTGATAGCAGCCGAAAGTCAGACCTGAAGATGGGTCGTCAATGGTCGGTGCGGTAAATTTGGACACCTGCAAAGTGGCATTCACTTCACCTTTATTTTCAACCTTAATTACCGCATAACCCCAAGTTCCGGGAGCCATTTTGGTATTATCAACAGCACTTGTCGCACTTTTGTTCGCCGCAATTGTCCAACTGAGGGTGGACAAACCTGTCTCGAAAGTCGAACCATTGACTTGTATATCCCATTTTGCCGGAGTAAGAGCAGAAACTCCTGCGCTACCCGTGCTTGTATATTTCGCCATGGTTCCGGAAAGGACGCAGGTGGCAAGCATCATGACAACAAGCATCAGACCGGCGGCCTTGAGAAAGCCGTTTTTCTTTGTCTTGTTCATGTTTCAAAACCTCCAGAATATTTTTTGATGTATGTAATTTCCGATGCCGTGTGGCGGCGGCGCGGTGATTACCGAATTTCATTTTCCCCGTCGTGGGATTCCTCATCTTTGCTTTTTTGCTTTTTGCGCTGTTCGATCATAGGCGGCAGGAGGAAAAGCAGAAGCACCAGCAGAATGGGCAAAAACACGCAGAGAATCATACCCAAAGGCGTCTGGATGAACAACAGCGTCTTTCCCATGCCGACAAAGCGCGTCTTGTAAACGCCGAGAATCTGATCTTGCCGCACATAACCTTCGTCCGGCGCGTTGTTGGCGTCGCCTTTGGTGATATAGACGGTATTGCCGCTTTCGTCCGCTGTGATTTCGTAGATCCGATGCGTCACATAGGCGTTTCCGCTGTGAAAGCAGATGATGTCGTTTGCCTCGTAGGTTGCGTCGTCGGTGTTTTTCACAAGCACTACATCGTTTTCGTCAAACATGGGGGACATGCTGCCCGTTTCCACGATCAGCGGGGTAAAGCCGAAACAGCTCGGCGGCAAATCGGGGTGAATCAGAGAGCTGACCAGCAGCGTTGTGGAAATGATAAAGCCGGGCAGCATCAGGACGCAGAGGACGATTCCGATGATGTTGGGGACGCTGAAAAAACGCCGCTTGGAACCGCCGTCCGATGCCTTATGCCGCGCCGGTGCGCCGGCTTTGTTTGGTATATGTTCGGTATCCATATAGATAAAACTCCTTTCCGCTTTGCCGCCCGTTAGCGACATAATCTGCATTATGTTGCAAATGTAAGTTAAAAAAACGGCTGTAGGCAATTGGATAGCGCCGCTGTTCTTAAAATGGGCGCAAAAACTAAGCCTTTTCATTTTTTCATTTTGAAAAGGCTTTTTCGTGCTGCGCTTTTTTCGACCATCCGAGGAAAATAGCACTTTTTTTGCGAAAGTATTTTTAAAAATTTTGTATTTTTTGAGTTTCGTGTATGTGATAAAATGATATGACCCAAAAAGAGAGAGAAGATCCACCTTGGGTATGGTATAATTAAGCTACCAACAA
>CANQXN010000128.1 GCA_947627815.1 uncultured Clostridia bacterium
CTCCCCAATGCCATACCATTCGCAGGGTTTCTTTTTTTGATCAATGATGGGTCATATCAATTGACATCACAAATCTTTTCGGAAAAATATCGGAAATTCCTCTTGACAAGCTTTTGAAAATATGGTAGAATAGCACTACCTCTGCGGAGAGGTCTTTTTGTCATGCCCTTTTTTCCTTTGCCGAAACGGGAGGGTGTGAAACGCTCCGCCCAGAGGGAGGTATGCGAAGAGGCATGGTGTCCGTCATGCACGATGCTTCAATTTTATCAGGGAGGTGCCGAACTTGAGAGTAAAAGTCACATTGGCATGTAGCGAATGCAAGCAGAGAAACTACGATTCCAAGAAAAACAAAAAGAATGACCCCGACAGACTCGAAATGAAGAAGTATTGCCGCTTCTGCAAAAAGCACACGGTTCACAGAGAAACCAAGTAAGGAGGAATATCATGGCTGACAACAAACAAAATGACAAAGAAAAGCCCGCCAAAGAAAAAAAGGCCAAGCTGAAAAAGCCCGGCTTCTTCAAAGGTGTGAAGAGCGAAATGAAAAAAGTCACCTGGTATTCCAAAGCCGACACCACCAAAAGCACGGTCGCGCTGATCGTGGTTATGGTGATTTTCGCGGCGATTATCGGCCTTGTTGACCTGGGTTTTGTGTCGCTTCTCGGGCTTTTTGCTTGAGGTTTGAGCGAAATGGCAGAGTATATGGACGGCGCCCGGTGGTATGTCGCTCATACCTATTCGGGCTATGAAAACAAAGTAAAGACCAATCTTGAAAAGATCATCGAGAACCGAGGCCTCAAGGACAAGATCTTTGATGTCCAGATCCCTTTGGAAACAGAGGTGGTACAGGACGGCGAGACAACCCGTGAGGTCGAGTCCAAGGTGTTTCCTTCCTATGTGCTGATCAAAATGATCATGACCGACGAGACCTGGCATGTGGTGCGCAACATCACCGGTGTGACCGGCTTTGTCGGCCCCGGCTCCCGTCCCATTCCGCTCACTGATGACGAAGTGGCGGCGATCGGCGTGGAAAAGAAAGTGACGACTGTCCTCACTTTTGGCATCGGCGACAGCGTCAGGATCATATCGGGCGCGCTAAACGGCTTTATCGGTCGGGTGGAAGAGATTTCCGAGGATAAGAAAAAGATCACGGTGATTGCGTCCATGTTCGGGCGGGAAACGCCCGTGGAGCTGGATTCCACCAGCGTGGAAAAGCTCAAAGACTGATTTATTTCCTGTTTTGGATAGGTTTTTGAAAAAACCTATCGGTGGGAGGAAGAAAAATTTTGAATTCTTCCGTATTTTGAACCACATTCGGAGGTGTATTAACATGGCAAAGAAAATTACAGCGTATATTAAACTTCAGCTGCCCGCCGGCAAAGCACTCCCCGGGCCTCCCGTGGGTCCTGCCCTGGGCGCACACAGCGTTTCGATTCCTAACTTTATCAAGGAATTCAACGAACGCACCAAAGCACAGGCCGGCTATATTATCCCTGTCGTTATCACGGTGTATGCCGACCGTACCTTTACTTTTATCACCAAAACGCCCCCCGCTCCTGTTCTGATCAAGAAAGCCTGCGGCATTGAGACGGCGTCCGCGAAACCCAACAAAGACAAAGTCGCAAAGCTCACCAAAGAGCAGGTCAAACAGATCGCCGAGACAAAAATGCCCGACTTGAACGCCGCTTCTCTCGAAGCCGCTATGAGCATGATCGCCGGTACCGCCCGCAGCATGGGTATCACCGTAGAGGAATAAGGAGGAGAGACGATAATGGCTAACAAAGGAAAGAAATATAAGACCAGCGCCGCGCTGGTAGAAAAAACCAAACTGTATGACGCAAATGAAGCGCTGGCGCTCGCCGTACAGACCGCGAAAGCGAAATTTGACGAAACCATCGAAGTCCATGTCCGTTTGGGCGTTGACTCCCGCCATGCCGACCAGCAGGTGCGCGGTGCCATCGTGCTGCCCAACGGCACCGGCAAGAGCGTCCGCGTGCTGGCCATTGCCAAGGCGGACAAAGCCGACGAGGCCAAGGCCGCCGGCGCCGATTATGTGGGCGCCGAAGAATATATCGAGAAGATCCAGAAGGAGAACTGGTTCGATTTCGATGTGATCGTCACCACCCCCAACATGATGGGTCTTCTCGGCCGTCTCGGTAAAGTATTGGGTCCCAAAGGCCTGATGCCGAACCCCAAGGCCGGCACCGTCACGATGGATCTCGGCAAAGCCGTTACCGAAGCGAAAGCCGGTAAGATCGAATACCGTCTTGACAAGACCAACATCATCCACTGCCCCATTGGCAAGGCTTCTTTCGGTGCCGAAAAGCTCCAGGAAAACTTCGACACCCTCTTGGGCGCTATCATCAAAGCGCGTCCCGCCGCCGCCAAAGGCCAGTATATCAAGAGCTGCGTTGTCGCCGCCACCATGGGTCCCGGCATCAAAGTCAACGCCTCGAAACTCGGTTGAGGTTTCACTGCTTTTTATTGGGGCTTCCGTCTTGTGCGGAAGCCCCGCTTGCTTTTTTACAGATCCTATGCCGTGATTTGCTTTTTTGCCGCACATGCGTTTGCGCTTTGGCATATGATGCCGAAGGAAAGGAAGGTTTTGTATGGAGTATCTGATCAAAGGCCGCCGCCATCCCGCCTTTTTCCGTTTTTTTGAAGAAATTTCCGCGATCCCTCGCGGTTCGGGCAATGAAGCGGGCATCGCCCGCTATCTTGCCGCGTTTGCCGCCGCGCGCGGGCTTTTCTGTACGGTGGACGATTTCAACAATGTCTTGATCCGCACGCCGGCGACGCCGGGGTATGAAAACACGCCGCCCCTGCTGCTTCAGGGGCATACCGATATGGTGTGCGAAAAAAATGCGGATTGCGCCCATGATTTTACCAAAGACCCCTTGTCTCTCTATGTGGAGGACGGCCTTTTGCGCGCCAGAGGCACCACGCTCGGCGGCGACGACGGCGCCGCCGTGGCGCTGATGCTGGCGTTTTTGGATGATGACACGCTGCCGCATCCGCTGGTGGAATGTCTGTTTACCAGCGGCGAAGAAACCAGCCTTGTCGGCGCTTCGCATTTTGACTGCAGCCAGCTTCTCTCCCGCCGGATGCTGAATCTCGATACCGAACTGGACGGAGAAGCCATCGCTTCCTGCGCCGGTTCCGCCGATCTTGTCTTTTCTCGAGAGTGCGAGAGCGAGACGGTGAAAGAACACACCCTGAATATCGCGCTTTCCGGCCTTGCGGGCGGCCATTCCGGCGCGGATATCGCTTTGGGGCGCGCCAACGCCATCAAGCTCATGGCGCGGCTTTTGGCGCATGTCTACACAGATTGCCCCTTCCGCCTTGTCACCCTCGAAGGCGGCAGTAAACGGAACGCCATTCCGCGCGAATGTCGGGCGCAGATCATCACCCTCGAACCGGAACGCGCCAGGCGCCTTTTAGAAGAAGAGGGCGGCCGGATCACCGCTGAGCTTTCGGCGGCGGACGCTTCCTTCCGCCTGCGCTTTTCCCGTGGGCGTCTCGTCGAGCGCTGTTTTTCCTATCGGGACAGCTCGGCGCTCCTCAACCTCATTCTGCTTTCGCCCTGTGGCGTGATTTCCTTTTCCCCCGCCAAACCCGACTTTGTCCGCACCTCGGCCAGTATGGGGCTTTGCCGCGCCGCCGACGGCCATATGGAAGCGGCGGTCATGGCGCGCTCGTCCTGCGACAGCGAAATGGACGCGCTGCTTGTCACCTATGGCCGCCTCGCCAAGGCGCTGGATTTTGCGCTTGCCTTGGACGGCCGCTCTTCCGGCTGGGATCTGAATCCCGATTCTAAGCTCGCAAAAGAGTATCTCGAAACCTACAGCACTCTGTTCCCCGACAAAAAACCTGTGGTGAACGGCATTCATGCCGGTCTGGAATGCGGCATTTTTGTGGGCAAACTGCCGGGCATGGACGCTCTTTCCGTGGGGCCTACCATCTATGATATTCATTCGCCGGACGAGGCGATGGATCTCGATTCCTGTGACCGGTTCTGCGATCTTGTGTTTGCCATGATCGCCAAAAAATGAGAAAACCTAAGGCGTTTCCCAGCAAAACAAACGAAATCAAGCGGGCGTTTTTTCTGAATTTTATCCGCTTTGCTTCTTGACTTTACCGTGTGAAAGCATTATAATAACCCCATATTATATTTTGGGAGGTGTTACCATGAGCTATGTCAACGAAATTCTTACCGGGATCGAATCTCGGTATCAAGACCAACCCGAATTTTTACAGGCGGTCAGAGAAGTTTTGGAATCCATCTCGGTCGTCATTGATGCAGGTGAAGAAACCTACCGCAAGGAAGCCCTTTTAGAACGGCTGACAGAGCCGGATCGCGTGGTGATGTTCCGCGTGCCATGGGTCGACGATAAGGGCAATATGCGGGTAAACCGTGGCTACCGCGTGCAGTTCAATAACGCGATCGGCCCCTATAAAGGCGGGCTGCGCCTTCATCCCTCGGTGAATCTGAGCATTTTAAAGTTTTTGGGCTTTGAACAGGTCTTTAAAAACGCCCTGACCGGCCTGCCCATCGGCGGCGGCAAGGGCGGTTCGGATTTCGACCCCAAAGGTAAGAGCGACAGGGAAGTGATGGCGTTCTGCCAGTCCTTTATGACCGAGCTTTATAAATATACGGGAGAAAACACCGATGTGCCGGCCGGGGATATCGGCACCGGCGCCCGGGAAATCGGCTATCTTTTCGGTCAATATAAGCGGCTCACCGGCCGCTATGAAGGGGTTCTGACCGGCAAGGGGCTTAGCTTCGGCGGCTCTCTGGTGCGCACCGAGGCGACAGGCTACGGCTTGCTCTATCTTGTCAAGGAAATGTTAGACGATCACGGCATCGGGATCGCGGGCAAAACGGTGGCCGTTTCGGGCGCCGGCAATGTGGCGATCTATGCGATCGAAAAGGCCGAGCAGATGGGCGCCAAAGTCGTTACCGCCAGCGATTCCGCGGGCTGGGTTTACGACAGCGAAGGCATTGATGTCGCCCTGCTCAAAGAGATCAAAGAGGCAAAGCGCGGCCGCATGACCGATTATGCCGCCGCCCGTCCTTCCGCCTGCTATCACGAGGGGCGCGGCGTGTTCACCGT
This sequence comes from uncultured Clostridia bacterium, assembly GCA_947627815.1. Lineage (GTDB taxonomy): Bacteria > Bacillota > Clostridia > Oscillospirales > CAG-272 > RGIG1993. The sequence continues at coordinate 5,115 of CANQXN010000128.1, forward strand.
AAAGTGCGATATCGCCCTGCCCTGCGCCACCCAGAACGAACTTACCCTGAGCGATGCCGAAG
>CANQXN010000129.1 GCA_947627815.1 uncultured Clostridia bacterium
GAACAAAGGCGGACAACTGATTTGAAAACAGAATGATCAGAAGTCCTGTAACAAAAAGCGTAATCAAAGAGAAGATACGAATCTTTTTATCCCGGATTGAGAAGACGGTAAAAGCAATGACAAGCTCAATGGCGCCCATCAGAATGCCGCCGCGTGAACCGGTCAGGAAGGTGCAGACATAAAACAGAATGCTCAAAGCGCCCCACCAGAACCCCCGTTTATGGGCGAAATAGAGCGGGAAGGGCATGGCAAGCATCAAAAGCGTGGAAATGTTGTTGGACCACTGGATATCGATGCGCTTGCCGTTTTGCAGATCGGGAAATATGGAGATGACATGGTGGAGAACCATAAAGCAGGCGAAAAGGCCGGTGATTGTCATCACGGCGGCAAAACGGCGCCGGATATCGTAGTCATGTTCGGGTACAAAAGCCGATTTCATCAGCAAATAGAGGACAACCATGCCGATCCCCAGCGACCCGACATAAAAGAGAGAGGTGCCGGAAAAATAATCGGAAAAAGGCGCGCCGAAAGCGCCGCCTAATGTGATGGCGAACGCCACGGCGCAGAGCGGGTAAAAGGTGGGGCCGATCGAAAAGCGCCGGCGGTAGAAGACAAAATGAAAGATCAGCGCGGCAAGCGGGAGAATCGCGATGCGCCAGAGGGGAAAGAAGAGCGAAAAAGAGTCGTAACACTTGCAGACAAAGGCGCAAAGCAAAAGAAAGGGCAATGTTGTGGAAGCAATATCGTTACAGCAGACGAGAATCAGCGAGATAATGGAAACAAACACGATCACGCCGGCAAATTCCCAGCGGAAGACCGTAATCAGACAGGCCAAAAAAAAGAGAAACACAGCAAAAGGGAAGCTGCCGAAGAGACAGCGGATTTTTCGAATCACCATGACAGAAAAGGATTCCTTTCCGATAGTATTTGATTATCCTGTTTTTTGGAAACATCGTGCGCGGAAAGTAAAGGAAGGTTGACAGCAGAGTCTCGCCGGATAAATCGGCAAACGCGCCTGTTTATTATACGCTTTTCTTAATAAAAAGTCAAGCTTTTTTTCAAAACGGCTGCCCTTGTGCCGCCAAACCGGGAAAATGCATAAAAAGTAAGATTTTTTGGGGCGCTTTCTCTCTGTTTTGTGAAAGCTTGCCGGAAGCGCCGCCTTTTTCGGCGCTTTCGGTTGACAAAGGGCAAATAATCCTGTATAATATAAGATTATCAGGGGGAAAACCCGCGAAAATTCAAAAAAGCGCGTCAGGAAAGGGGCGGCGTATGATTCTTTCTGTGAAAACCGGAAGTTTCGGCTATGATATTATCCTCGCGCAAAACGCCCTGCAAAAGGCCGGCGCGCTTCTCAATCTTGCGCGCAAAGTGCTGATCGTCACCGACGACGGCGTGCCGCCCGTTTATGCCGAAACGGTCGCTTCCTTCTGCGCTTCTCCCACCCTTGTCACCCTGCCGCAGGGTGAGGACAGCAAAAGCATTGCCGCCTGGCAAGGTCTTTTAGAAACCATGCTGCAAAAGGGCTTTACCCGCTCGGACTGCGTGGTAGCCGTGGGGGGCGGGGTCATGGGGGATCTCGCCGGCTTTGCCGCCGCATCCTTTATGCGCGGCATTGATTTTTATAACATTCCCACGACGGTTCTTTCCCAGGTCGATTCCTCGGTAGGCGGGAAAACGGCGGTGAACCTTAACGGCATCAAAAATTCGGTCGGCGCCTTTTATCCCCCCCGCAAGGTGATCATCGATCCCGCGCTCCTTGCCACGCTGCCGCCCCGACAGGTGGCAAACGGGCTGGCCGAAGCCGTTAAAATGGCGCTGACCTGCGACCGGGCGCTTTTTTCTCTCTTTGAAGAGCGAGAGCACGGCGCCGATTGGCTTTCTTGTGTGATCGAGGGCGCCTTGCGGATCAAAAAGAGCGTGGTGGAAGCCGATGAAAAGGAAGCCGGCTTGAGAAAGGTATTGAATTTCGGGCATACGCTGGGTCACGGGATCGAGAGCGCGACCGGCTTTTCCTCGCTGTTGCATGGGGAATGCGTGGCGCTCGGGATGCTCCCCATGTGTTCGCCCGCCGTCCGCGCCCGGCTGATGCCGGTGCTTGAACGGTTAGGTTTGCCGACAAGTGTTTCTTTTGACAAACAAAAGGCGCTCGCCGCGATCGCCCACGACAAAAAGGCGCTCGCCGACGGCGTCACCGTCATTTTGTCGGAAGAAGTTGGCTCCTTTATCATGAAAAAGGTGCCAATCGCTTTTTTAGAAGAAAAGCTTGATTATTATTGCTGATTTCCATAGAAAAACAAGAAGAAAGGCAGGAGACGCGCCATGAAAAACAGCTTCGGAACCCAGGTGTCCGTCACCCTGTTCGGCGAAAGCCACGGGGAAGCCATCGGCGCCGTGCTGGACGGGCTTTCGCCCGGTGTTGCCGTTGACCGGGAGAAGATCGCTTTTGCGCTCGATCTGCGCCGGCCGGTGGGGGCGCTTGGCACCGCCCGCCATGAGCCTGACGAGGTTTCGATTCTCTCGGGCGTTTATGAAGGCAAGACGACCGGGACGCCGCTTTGCCTTGTGATCGCCAACCGCGACACGAAAAGCCGGGCGTATGAAAAGACCCGTTATCTTGCCCGTCCCGGCCACGCCGATTACACCGCGTACATGAAATATCACGGCTTTGAAGATTTCCGAGGCGGCGGCCATTTCAGCGGCCGGCTGACGGCGCCGCTTGTGGCGCTCGGCGCCATTGCCCGCGCGGCGTTAGAAACCCGGGGGATCGTTTTGGGCAGTCATCTTCTGCGCTGCGGCGGCATCGCCGAGCGCCCCTTTGCCGATGACCCCACGGCCGATATCGCCGCCGTGAATCAAAAGGCTTTTGCCGTTCTGGAAGAAGAAAAAGGCGAGGCCATGAAGGCCGCGATTGCCGCCGCCGCATCAGACGGCGACAGCGTGGGCGGGGTATTGGAAACGGCGATTGTCGGTCTGCCCGCAGGGCTTGGCGAGCCTTGGTTTGACAGCATGGAAAGCTTACTCTCCCACGGCATTTTCAGTATCCCCGGCGTCAAAGGCATCGAATTTGGCGCGGGGTTTGATCTGGTGGACGCCATGGGGTCGGCGTTTAACGATCCCTTCGTCATGGCCGAGGGTAGGGTGGCAACCCTCACCAACCACAACGGCGGCATCAACGGCGGGATCACCAACGGTATGCCGGTGGTCTTCCGCACGGCGGTCAAGCCGACGCCCTCGATTTACAAAGAACAGAAAACGGTCAATTTTGTCACCCGTGAAAACGCCTCTCTCACGCTTTCAGGGCGGCACGACCCCGCCATTCTTCACAGAGCCAGGATCGTGGTGGACAGCGTCGCGGCGCTCCTCCTCTGCGACCTTTTGGAAGGACGTTACGGCACCGACTATTTCGGGGAGGGCGGCGCATGACATACGGCCTCATCGGCAATCCTTTGGGACACAGCTTTTCAAAAGAAATTCACGCCATGATCGGCGGCTATGAATACGAGTGTCGGGAAGTGGCGCCCGCCGATCTCGAACGGTTTATGACCGAAAAGGACTTTTGCGCCATCAATGTGACCATTCCCTATAAGGAAGCGGTGATCCCTTTTCTTTCAAACATTTCCGCACAGGCCGAAGCCATCGGCGCGGTGAATACGGTGGTCAATCGCGGCGGCGCGCTTTACGGCTATAATACCGACTATGCCGGCCTTGCGGCGCTGCTTGAGAAAACGGGTCTTTCACTTGCCGGCAAAAAGGTGTTGATCCTCGGCACCGGCGGCACCAGCCGCACGGCGGCCGCCCTTGCCGGCGACCTGCGCGCCGGGGCAATTTACCGGGTGAGCCGCAGCAAAAAAGAGGGCGCACTTTCCTATGAGGAAGCCTATGCCCACCACGCGGACGCCGAGGTGATCCTCAATACCACGCCGGCGGGCATGTATCCCAATCTTGACGCCTGCCCGCTCGATCTTGACCGCTTTTCGCGGCTTTCAGGCGTGGTCGATGTCATTTACAACCCCCTGCGCAGTCGGTTGGTGCTTGCGGCCGAGGCGCGGGGCATTCCGGCAAGCGGCGGTCTTTTTATGCTGATCGCGCAGGCCGTGGCCGCCGCCGGACTCTTTTTTGACCGCACGCCGCCCGCTTCTCTTGCCGATCGGCTCTATCGGACGCTCCTTGGCGAAAAGGAAAATATTGTCCTCATCGGTATGCCCTCCTGCGGCAAAACCACCGTGGGCGAGCGCCTTGCCCAAAAAACAAACCGTCCTTTTTTTGATACCGATCGGGAGATTGAAAAAAGCACCGGCGCCACACCCGCCGAAATTATAAAAACGAAGGGGATCGAAGCCTTCCGGGTTTTGGAGCGCAAGATTGTGGCAACCCTTGCGCCGATAAGCGGCGCCGTTATTGCCACAGGCGGCGGCACCTTGCTTTCGGAAGAAAACCGCGCGGCATTGCGGCAAAACGGGCGTTTCTTTTTCCTCGACCGCCCGCTCTCCCGCCTGACCCCCACCGGCGACAGACCCTTGTCCTCCTCTTTCGAGGCGCTTGCCCGGCTGTATGAGGAACGCCGGCCGCTCTATCTTGCCGTGGCACAGGAAGTCATCCCGGCATCGGGCGGTATCGACGATTGCGTCGCGGCGATAGAAAGCAGAATCGGCGGATGAATGAAAAAACGAGGCTGAACGCATGAAAATTCTTGTGATCAACGGACCCAATCTCAACCTTTTGGGCATCCGGGAACCCGATATTTACGGCAAAGGCAGTTATGCCGCCCTTGTCAAACTGATCAAGCGCTATGCCAAAGAAAATAAGATCAAAGTGCGCCTCTACCAGTCCAACCATGAGGGCGATTTGGTAGACGCCATCCAGAGAGCCAGACGCTCGTTTGACGGCATCGTGATCAATCCCGGCGCCTATACCCATACCAGCGTGGCGCTTTTGGACGCTTTGAAAGCGGTGGGTCTGCCCGCCGTCGAGGTGCATATCTCCGATGTCGATGCCAGAGAGCCTTTCCGCAAGATCAGTTATCTCCGGGCGGCCTGCTTCGCTACCGTGTCGGGCAAGGGCTTTGCCGGTTATCTTGAGGCGCTGGATCTTCTTGCCGCCCATGCGGCGGGGGAAACCCAAACACGAGCGAAACAGGGAGGCGGCCATGCGGGTTTGCATT
>CANQXN010000130.1 GCA_947627815.1 uncultured Clostridia bacterium
CCCGCCGGGGCAAACGACGGCTCATGAGAAAACTCCCGCGCAATCAGCGTTTTGCCGTGGAGCGCCTCGCGATGCGCGGGCGCAATCTCGAAAATCAGATCGTTGCGGAAGGGCAGCGCTTCGATATCGCAGGCAAACGCGGTCTGCATCGCCGAATAGCGGCGCATGGCGGGGTCGGCGTATTGCTTGGCCAAGGTCTTGGGCAGGGGCAGATGCAGGAGCTTTTCAAACACCACGGCGGGGTCGGGCGTGGCGATGAGATAATCGGCGTTTCTCACGCTGCCGTCGGCAAAGGTGACGCTGACGCCGTCCGGCGCGGCTTTGACATCGACCGCCTCCTGCCGGCAAAGGAGCTTGCCGCCCAGCGACAGAAAGCGATCGGTGATGCGGCCCGCCATGGCGGCCGATCCCCCTTTCGGCAGAGCGCCGTTGCCGCCGGTGAAGGTGGCCACCACCATCACAAGCGCCAAAGAAGAAAAGTTTTTGCCCAAAAAGCTGCGGAAAAAGCCTCGGATCAGCGGGTCTTTGAACCGCATGGCCATATCCTGCACGCTGCTCTGCCAATAGCGCAGAAGCAGCGGCGCGCCCTTGATGAGGGCGGGCAGGGAAGTTTTTTCATTCTGTCCGGGACCCGCCACGCCCAAAAAGCCCTGAAACAGTCTGACAGCTTCGAGGAAGGAGGCGATTTCCTTTTCGTCTTTCGGGGAGGCGGCGCGCATATCCGCGGCCAGCCGGTCGAGGTCGTCCCAAAGCGTGAGAGAACGCCCGTCTTTGACATAGGTATAGAGGGATTCGGGCTGATAAATGCCGTTTTCTCCGAGTGCCCCCAAAACCTGCCACATATGATAGGCGTCGGCGGCGGGATTGGTGCCGGTGAGCCAATGAATACAGTTGTCGATATGATAGCCCTGCCGATCCCAGCCCGAGAGATTGCCGCCGGGGATCGCGTGTTTTTCGCAGATCGTGACCCTGTGGCCGCTGATAGATGCGTAAATGCCGGCGGAAAGTCCCGCGACACCCCCGCCGATGATAAGAATGTCTGCCATTTTATTCTTCTGCCTTTCTCATGCGGTTTCTCTTTTTTTATTTTACCCTTTTTTCGCCGCATTTTATGGCAATTCTTTGAACAGTCATTGAATTATTTTAAAATCTTTTTATTTCTTCCCTTTTTGGAAAAAAGGGAAGCGGAAAAACTTTAACCGGGGAATGGGTTTTTTGGTGCCTCTATTTAAAGTCCCTTCTTTTTTAAAGTTCTTTTGCCGATATTTTTCCTTTTTTAAAGTTCTTTTGGTCCTTTTCTTTCAAGAAAAGGACGAGCCACTGTTTAAAGTCTTTCCGCCTTCGAAATCCTTTTGATAATATTTTTATTTTTCCCTTTTTAAAGTTCTTTTGCCTACTTTTCTTTCAAGAAAAGTAGGTGTTTTTTTGCGCCGATTGGCGGCCTGTTTATTCTGCTTTCAGCGTGAAATAGCCGTCAACCGCTGCGGAACAGAGTTTGGCGTAAGTGCCGTCGGTATAAACAGGGTCGAACGGCGTTTTCACCGCATATTCGCTGCCGTTCCAGTATTTGCCGGAAAGGGCGGTGCAGTGGTCGAACATCCAGACAGGACTCATCGGAACCGCAAAATAGTTGCTTACATAAATTGTTTCCAGCCGAAAGCAATCCTGAAACATCTTGCTCATATCGGTCACATGGGCGGTGTTCCAGCCGGACAGATCGGCCGAGGTAAGAGCGCGGCAGTTCTGAAACATCCCGCTCATATTGGCCGCGCTCGCGATATTCCAGTCGGTCAATCCTGCAAGGTTGGTAAGAGAAGTACACCAAGCGAACATTTCTCTCATGTCGGTTACATGCGAGACATCCCAATTCGCCAAAGGCGTAAGGTCGGCAAGAACAGAGGGAAAGTCATACGAGCAAGAGAACATCCCGGCCATATCGGTTACACGCGAGACATCCCAACCGGCCAAGGAGGTGAGGTCGGCAAGAGAATTGCAGCCGGAGAACATCTCGCTCATATCGGTCACGGCGGAAGTGTCAAGGTCATCGGCATGAAGCGCTTTTAAGGCGTGTAAATAACGAAACAAACCGGAACAATCCGCCGGCAGCGCCACGCGGCCGGTTTTCGAGAGAATATAGACATCGTATACCGTATTGCCTCGCGGCACGCGGAAAACACGGACGGTGTCTGGCTTTGCGCCGGCTTCTTCTCCGCTTTCCCATGCGGGAAAAGACGCGCTGACCACTTCTGACGCGTATCTTTCCCAATTGCCGAAGGTGACGGATAAAACAGACGCCGCTTGTTTGCCGGCGATCAGGCCGCGCAAGGTATCGGCATTTACCGTTATGTATGAGGGTATGCCTTTTTGCGGCAGCTCGACACTGCCAAGGGAAACCGTTTTTTCTTCCCTTTCGTACCCGGAGAGGGTGAGAGTAGCGGAAGCGGAAAGCGGTTCATAGGGAATGTCGGTTACTATGATGCCCAACAGAACGCAAGTATGACTGGCTTGGAAGGGTTTGCCGGCGACAAGAGCGCTTGAAAAAAGAGTTTCCACCTTTCCGTGATAACTGCGCGAGCCGCCGTCCGGCATGACAAAGACAAGATCGATCCAAGCCTCGCGGTAGTTGTTAAGCCAGGCTTTGTTGGCGTTGACCACAAGAGGCAGATTGTAAGTTTCACTTCCGTTCTCACGCACTTGCCAATAGCCTGTGACGCTGTCGGTCGCGGGCAATACAGTTGGCGATGACGCGGCGTAAATGCCGAATGCCAGAAGCAATATCGGCAACAAGACCGCGAAAGCCAAAAGAAAACCGCGTGTTTTTTTCATGTGGAAAATTCCTTTTCTTGTTATTTGTTTTTTCGCTTTCATATTATAACATAGAAAAGAAAGAACGCAAGAGAAACGACAAAAAAACTTTGTAAAGATTATAATTTTCCAATCTTTGCCAGAATCTTCCCTTTTTGGAGGAATCTTCCCTTTTTGGAAAAAAGGGAAGCGGAAAAACTTTAACCGGGCAAGGGGTTTCTTGTTGCCCCTTTTTAAAGTTTTTCCGCATTCGAAATTCTTTTGATAATATTTTCTTTTCCCTTTTTTGAAGTTCTTTTGCCTACTTTTCTTTCAAGAAAAGTAGGTCAAGAAAAGTAGGAAGAAAAAGAGCAAAAAAATCCGGAGGATTTTTCATTCCCTCCGGATAATTTTTTTATATTGCCCTTTTTAAAGTTCTGGTGTCCTTTTCAGCCAAGAAAAGGACGGGTTCCATTTCTTTCAAGAAAGGAACAAATCCGTTCCTTCAGCTTCTTCGTGAGAGGGTGCGGAGAGCGTCTGTTAAGGTGTAGACATCCTGCTCGGTGTTGAACCAGCCGAAGCCGGCGCGTAAAGCGCCTTCCCGCAGGGTGCCGTTGAAGCGGTGCGCGAGGGGCGCGCAGTGGAGGCCGGCGCGCAGGGCGATGCCGGCGCGGTCGAGCGCGTCGACGGCGGCCGCGCAGGACATGCCCCGGACATTGAAGAGAACCAAACTGCCCACCGGGCGCGGCACCGTGTAGAGAATCACCCCGGGTAGATGAGCCAGCCGATCCCTTGCGAGGGCGGCCAGATAGCTTTCCTTCTCGTCGATGGTGCCGGCGCCGGTTTTCCGTATATAATCGGCGCCGGCGCCAAGCCCCGCGATGGCCTCTACCGCCAGCGTGCCGGCTTCCAGCCGTTCCGGCAGTTCATCCGGCATCCGGGGCGAGGCGGAATCGCTCCCGCTCCCGCCCTCGATCAGCGTCCCAATTTTTTCTTCCGGCACATCTTTGCCGAAAATCACAAAGCCGCTGCCACGCGGGCCGAAAAGTCCCTTATGCCCGGGGGCGCAGAGCGCGGAAATGCGGCAGGCTTCCATGTCGATGGCGGCACAGCCGGCCGATTGGGAGGCATCTACCACGAAAAAAAGCCCGTGTTCGGCGGCAAACGCGCCGATTTCCCGCAGGGGCAGTTCCGCCGATACCACATTGGAGCGGTGGCAGGCCACGATCATCTGCGTCTGGGGGGTGAGGTTGTTTTTCAGCGATGTCAGAATGGCTTCCGGCGAGGTGAAGTCCCGCCCCCGGCCGACGCGGTAGCAGGTGAAAGGGCAGCCCTGGGCGGCTAACGCCTCCGCCGGACGCAGAACGGCGTTGTGTTCCAGCTCGGAGATCAAAAGATGACCGCCGGGGGATAATAGCCCTTTGATGGCTAAATTCAAAGCGTGGGTGGCGTTCTGGCAAAAGACCACCCGGGCGGGATCGGCGGAAAAAAGCGAAGCTAAAGCCTCCCGGGCGCTGTATACCAGCTCGGCGGCGGCGTGCGCCCCCGCGTGAGAGGAGCGGCCGGGATTGCCGGGCGCCAGGCGCATGGCGTTGACCATGGCCTGTTCCACCGACGCGGGTTTGGGGAAACTTGTGGCGGGATTGTCGAGATAGAGCAAGGAAAGATACCTCCCTTGAATGAAGTAGGAAAAACCGGCGGCGAATGAGGCCGTCAGCGCAAAGGCTCTAATTTGCGGTAGGGCAGATTGGAAAGCTCCAAGACCCGGACGGCCTGCTGTGCCAGCGCACAGCTTAATACAATTCCCCAGCCGCAGCCTTTTTCGGCGCGTTCCGGGCTGAGCCGCTCTACCGAAGAAGCGATGCCGTTGGCCTGCAATAAGGATCGCGCCTTCTGCGCCAGCGTCAGACTGGGCAGGGTGATAAGACAGCGGTTCATATCGGTTTTGCGGCAAAGCGGCCGCCGGGGGAGAGAAGGAGCGGTTGAATCTGCCGTTCCTCTCGCGCCGCCGCAAGCGTTTCAGGCAGGCGGGAAAAATCGGCGACCAGAGAAAAAGGCTTTTTGTCGGGATCGTCCTGGCGCAGGGGGACAAAGAAAACATGCTTTTTGTTGACAAGAACGGCGATGTTGGCAAGCCCCGCCGTCAACGCGTCGTTGGAAGCGAGCGCGAGAACCAGCGGACGGCCGGTGCGCAAATGCGATTTGGCCGCCATGGTGACGGTCGTGTCGGTGACGCCGTGGGCGAGCTTTGCCAAGGTGTTGCCGGTGCAGGGCGCGATGAGCAAAAGGTCAAACCGCCCCTCGGGGCCGATGGGTTCGGCTTCGGTTATACTC
>CANQXN010000131.1 GCA_947627815.1 uncultured Clostridia bacterium
TCCGCCCGCAGGAAAATTCCGCCCATGTGGATACCGAATGGGCGGCGGTGCAGACCCTCACGGGGCAGGGCGTGATGGCGGCTTCCGACGCGACCTTCACCTTCAACGCTCAGCATTATTCCGCAAGACAACTCACCGAGACAAGACACGATTTTGAGCTGAAACGGGAAGCCTTTACCTATTTTTCGATCGATTATAAGCAGTCGGGCTGCGGCTCCAATTCCTGCGGTCCGGCGCTTGCCGAAAAATACCGTCTGTCGGAAAAAGAGTTTGAGTTTTCCTTCACCCTCGCCCCTCTGGACACGAGCGAAACCGACTATTTCCGCAAAGCCGGCCTTGCCAAACAGTCCTGACCGAGGCACGCTTTGCCGCCGGCGGGGATCCGACCTTTACAGACGGGAAAGGGAAATTTATGCGGCAATCGAAACGCCCGAAGCCCTTCTTGATACTTTGCAAAATCTGGCGGCGAAAATGAAGAAAATTGCCGCGAAAGGAGAATAACATGAAAAAAATCACACAGGATGCGGGAAGAAAAGCGCTCGGGGAGTTTGCTCCTGACTTTGCGCACTATAACGACGATATTCTCTTCGGCGAAAATTGGAACAATACCGACATCGACCACAAAACGCGCTGTATTGTTACGGTCGTCGCGCTGATGTCGTCGGGCATTACGGATAGTTCGCTCCAATACCATCTCGAAAACGCCAAAAAAGCGGGCGTGACAAAAAAGGAGATCGCCGCGATCGTCACGCACGCCGGCTTTTATGTGGGCTGGCCCAAGGCGTGGGCGGTGTTCCATATGGCAAAGGAAGTCTGGGCGGAAGAGGGCGCCGACGATGCCAAGGCGGCGCACGAAAACGCGATGGTTTTCCCCATCGGCGCGCCCAACGACGGCTTCAAGCAGTATTTCAGCGGCAGAAGCTACCTTGCGCCTCTCTCCAAAGAACAAGTCGGCATTTTCAATGTCACATTTGAACCCGGCTGCCGCAACAATTGGCATGTTCATCACGCGACCAAGGGCGGCGGGCAGATCCTTGTCTGTGTCGCGGGGCGCGGCTGGTATCAGGAATGGGGCAAAGAGGCAATCGCGCTGAAACCGGGCGATGTCGTCAACATTCCCGCGGGCGTCAAGCATTGGCACGGCGCGGCAAAAGACAGCTGGTTTTCCCACCTTGCCGTCGAAGTCCCGGGAGAGGGCGGCTCGAACGAGTGGTTGGAACCCGTAGCAAGCGAAGCATACAACAAGCTGCCGTGAGGCGCGACATGGCGTTCCGGCGGGCGGTTTTCGGGCGGCGCTACGCAAGAGGCCGTCGAGGCTTGGATCAACAGTTTGCAAGAGTGACCCTTTTTGAAGCAAAGAAAAAACAGCGAGGAAAAAACCTCGCTGTTTTTGTGTCTGCGCCAAAGGGTTTTTACTGCCTCTCCGGCACCTGATCCGGGGGATAGAAGGTCAAAGTTCCTTCCAAATAGGCTTGCACATCCTCGTCCATCAGAATGATGATGCCTTCCGGCGTTATATAACTGCCATTGACAGATACCTGTGTGGCCGACATGATGACAGGATAAAAACCGTCGCTCAGGTCAATAAGATAACCGCATGTCATACAGGTAGCATACCGTTTGCCGAAAGATGCTTGGGATGCCAGAATCGCATGTCTGCCGGTGCGAACGCCGCAAGCGCAATTCCGTCTGTGATATTGGTTGTCCACAGGCACATAGGGGGCGTGTTCCTCGTAGAAGGTATATTCCAAGCCGTTCACTTGATTGACACACTTGTGATACAAGGTGTCATAATCGGTCACACTGTAATTTTGCTCAACAATCGAGTTAAACGGCGCAACATAGCGGCAATATTTGCATTTGTAGTAGTCTTTGTTCCCGTAGCTCGCGGTGGCGAACATGTTTCCGCTTGAGAGGGCGTGGTTGCCGTTACAAGCGCCATAGGTGTTGTAAGAATAGCCGCTCAAATTTTTCACTTCTTTAACGCCGTTGCAGATCGTACATACCAGCCGATATCTTCCGTTGGCTTGCTTTCCGCAATTCAGCCACTTATGATCGCTGTCGGTATGGAATCCTCTGGTGATCGCCACGCCTGCGATATCCTTGTAGGTTATGTTGTAAGCTCTGTGGGACATATCCCCATAGCCCATCAGCACTTCCTCATGATGATCGGCACTGTTCTCTTCATGGTGGTACAGACTGTCGGAATCGATATCAAATAAACCAAGTACATGCCCAAATTCATGAGCGCCATTTCTTTCTCTTACTAAATTGACGGTTGTTTGACTATAACCATTATGCACATAAAAGTAATCGACATTTACATACATTACAAGCTCAGAACAATGGTAATGATCTGATGCTTTGCTTTCTATTAGTTCTAAACCGCTCAGATAAGTTTCGGCAATAATATTAGCTTTTATGTAAGGGTATATAATTAAGTCATAATCCGTTTTGGTTCCTTCCACGATATTGATAACTTTGTGCTTTGTCACGATGTTGTTCTCGTCGTAAGAATAGAAATAGACATTATTCCATTTTTTCATGCTGTTGGCATAGGCATCTTTTATTTCTTGCGCGACCGAGGCCGATACATCCGTTGTCCATGTGTATGTACTATTTGGAGCAGTATCGGCAAAATAGTATTTTATGGTCTCTGTTTCGTGGCTGATATGATAATATGCAGCATTTTTGTAGAGTAAAACATACCACAGTTCATTCATGCCATCATTTAATTTGTCATCATCACATATATCATAATCAACATCTAACATCGCGGCGTGCGCAAAAATTTGAATGGCGCCGGAAAGTGCAATATTGACCATGAGAATCAAGGTCAAAACCAAAGAAATCCATCTTTTACGCAATTTCATATGTTACCTCCGATTAATCTTTGATACAATCAGCTAAATCTTCGATTGGTATCAGTCCGTAGAAATAGGTTCTTTCTTGCTCATTGACTAAGCTGGTAATGGAACATTTTCTCATGTGAGATGTCAAAATATCGCGATAAGCGCCGAAATCACGGTCGAGGTCGCTTCCGTCCGGATAAAGGGAATAAAGATATGCAACTATATAATATCGGTTGTTGACGGTTGTGCAGGGGAATGTTACCAAAATGTGATAATAAAGATCCATAGAATAATAAATTGTTTCATCGCTCGTTGAGCCATTCAAATAGTTTGAGCCATTCAACAAGATGAAAGTTTCGTCAAAGGGAAGCGGGTCGGCGATGTTAAATCCTTCTTGAAAGTCCGGTGTAAAGCGCCGAAAATGCTCTACCTTGGGAACGGCGGCTTCTTTGTTCAAAAGATTGGTCACAAACGATGATTTGTTCATCTGGAACGCGACAATGAACTCTTTGTCTTTATAGGTTTCGCTGATGTCGTGAGCGTTTTCGAACTTGACCCAGGTGTACTTGTCGACACAGCAATGATCCCCTGTTTCATCATGGGGAGCGTCATAATAGGCTCCCACAAAATAGGAGGCTGCCGGCTCAAATCTGATGTGCAGCGGTTGGCTTCCGTTTTTGATTTTGTCGATTCGGATGGCCACCGAATTGTCCGGCATATCGTGAAACACAAGAAAGTCGTGCAAATAGTCCACCAGCGCGCCGACAAGCGGATCTTGGCTTTGCAGTTCGACCGGGCGGTTTTCGTTCCCCGCGCACCCGGTCAGGCCGATAAAAACGAGCGAGCAGAGCAACAGAAGCGAAATTGCCTTTTTCATATGTTACCTCCGATTAATCTTTGATACAATCAGCTAAATCTTCGATTGGTATCAGTCCGTAGAAATAGGTTCTTTCTTGCTCATTGACTAAGCTGGTAATGGAACATTTTCTCATGTGAGATGTCAAAATATCGCGATAAGCGCCGAAATCACGGTAAGGATCGGAATCAGAACAATGCCCGTCCGAAAAAAGGATATAAAGATGTTCAACTATATAATATCGGTTGTTGACGGTTGTGCAGGGGAATGTTACCCAATCGTGATAATAAAGATCCATAGAATAATAAATTGTTTCATCGCTCGTTGAGCCATTCAAATAGATAAAAGTTTCGTCAAAGGGAAGCGGGTCAGCGGTGTTGAATCCTTCATGAAATTCCGGTGTAAATTGCCGAAAATGCTCAAAGTTGGGAACGGCGGCTTCTTTGTTCAAAAGATTGGTCACAAACGACGATTTGTTCATCTGGAACGCAACAATGAACTCTTTGTCTTTATAGGTTTCGCTGATGTCGTGAGCGTTTTCAAACTTGACCCAGGTGTACTTGTCGGCACAGCAATAATCCCCTGTTTCAGATTCATGGGGAGCGTCATAATAGGCTCCCACAAAATAGGAGGCTGCCGGCTCAAATCTGATGTGCAGCGGTTGGCTTCCGTTTTTGATTTTGTCGATTCGGATGGCCACCGAATTGTCCGGCATATCGTGAAACACAAGAAAGTCGTGCAAATAGTCCACCAGCGCGCCGACAAGCGGATCTTGGCTTTGCAGTTCGACCGGGCGGTTTTCGTTCCCCGCGCACCCGGTCAGGCCGATAAAAACGAGCGAGCAGAGCAACAGCAGGGCGATAAATTTTTTCATGATAGTTCCTCTTTTCAAAAGTATTTAAATTAAAAAAGCGCATAGATAGCCCGAACCGTTCTATCTATGCGCTATCTATGCGCGTTTTGTGGTGAGTTTCAATTGTCCTCGTTTCCATGGAAAGCGGCAGGTGAATCCCTGACAGGGCAGGGGGTAACGCTGTTTTTGCGTGATTTTCATCATAGCGCCTCCGATATTTTATTTACCGATATCAGTGTATCATAGCAGCGCCGTTTTGTCAATGGTTTTTTGCTATTTTTCAGTTAACTTTACACAATAACTTTTCTATTCCCATAATTCCGCCAAAAGCAAAAGACCGTTGGCGAGGCTCACGCGGGCTTTGCCGCCGGGGAGAACCTCGTTGCTCACGGCGAAGGAGTTTTCCCAGGTGATAGCGGCGTTTTGCAGGGGGTATTTGGCGCCGGTGATGCTGACGCCTTCGGCGGGGCCGTCGAGCGCCAGCAGAGAAAAGTAGCGGCAGGCGTCGGCAATTTCGGCGGAACGCGCCGGCGATACCACGCGCAGG
>CANQXN010000132.1 GCA_947627815.1 uncultured Clostridia bacterium
GTCCTCAGAGAAGTGACTGAAGTCTTTGCCGTACTTCTCCTTGTAATTGCGCATAATATCCTGTAAGGACGCGGAGGTAGACATATTCGGTGTGGCCTGGCTCCCAAAGGGCCTGCTCGTCGAAAAGATTGGTGGTGCTTTCCACCTTTTGCCAAGCCTCAGGTGCAATCGTTCCACCTTCGGCAGCAGACGCGGGCGCGTACTCCAGCTCCACATCGAGGTTACCGGCGACAATCTTATTTTTGCCGCTGGTGACGCTGTCGGTGAACCACGCGAAGGTGGAACCGACAAGCATCGCGCAGCACATGACCAGAGAAAGCAGGCTCAGGAGCAGCGCTTTTTTGCTTGATTTGAGGGTTTTCATTTGAATCGTCTCCTTTTCATTTTTTTCGGCATTTTTCCTGCATGACATGATGTCATGACATCTTGTCAAGACATCATGTCAAGACACGCTCTTCGAAAAATGCCGGCAAAAGCCGATCGTGTCTTTGCGGTGGTTTTGTGAAATGGTATCGCTTGTGTGGGGCTTTCTCTTCCCCTCCCTCCTCCTTCCCGAGGGGGGAGAGGGAGGGGGTGTTTATTTCTGCTTTTTTCAACAGAAGCGGGGAGTTACTGATTGGTGCGGCGGTCGATTACGGGACCACCAAACGATGACTGAGTGGGAAATGGCCCTTCATCGGCAATCACATCATTGTCGCCGCCCGTCTTAAAGACTGCGGTAACGGCACTGTCATCAATACCGAGCGGCGAGCCGTCCATCGCGCCGACGGCTCTTGCAACGGCGCCCTCAGCCGCCTTGCAATTGATCTCCGCGCTGCCGCTGACTTCTCCTCTACTCCAACATGACGGAAACGTCGTCGCGACGCCTACCGCCGTGCCGGCAGTGGGGGTCAATTCAATCACGCCGCCGGTGACATTCAGCTCTGCCTCATCGTCATCCGCGGTCCATGTTGTTGCCACACCGAAGCAGTAGTCCTTAAATTTACTACCCCAGCTTGCAGCACTCGAACCGCCGCGACCGCCGGTCAGATTGCCGGTCACTTCAATCGCGCCGCCTGTCATATTGACGACGCCGCTTCCTCTTGCTACCATCAGCGCGGCGCAGCCGTTGTTGGAGGAAATCGTGATCTTTCCGCTCTCCATGTTCAGCGTGCCGTTGCCGGTCGCAAAGGGAGTGACGGTACCGTCGGCGGTAACATCCGCGCCGGCAATGGTGACAACCGAGTGACTGCCGTCAGCATAGGCGACATAGGCGTTGCAGTGGACGGCTTCCTCGTCTGTCGCTGTGATAACGGTATCTTGCCCGAAGGTAACGGTCGCATAATCGCCGGCATAAACGGCGCTAAAGTTGCCATTTGCATCTGATGTCGCGCCGTGAGCGGTGTTTTCCACCGTAACTTTGATGTTTTCAAAATTCACGGTCGCCGTGTTGTTGCGGGTGCCTTTGGCGGCAACAATCGCCTGTTTGCCGCTCTTGCAGGTGCCGAGCACAAGCTCGCCGCTTTCGGAAGAATCGGTCAAGTTCAGTGTAGCGCCCGCCGCGACGGTGATGCCTTTGCCTTCTTCATTTTTCACGGTCAAGGTGTGACCATTGAGATCAATGGTCACATCGCCGGCGGTAATGGCGAGGGCTTCCGAGGCTCCCGCGTTCAATTCAATATCGCCGTCAAGTGAAACAGTGGTCGAGGCACCGGCCGCAACATCTTCAAGCGCCTTTTTCAGCGCGTCGGTCGTATTGATGAGCGGTACACCTCTGACGAAAAATTCGCTGAAATGCGTGGTCGTAAAGGAGAGTTCGCCGGTTGCGGGGTTGTAATTCATGTCGGCGGGGGCGTCGCCTTCGCCGTTGTATACGATTTCAACATCCTTCAAACCGGTCATGATTTTCGTGCTGATGGTCACTTTCTTGCCGCTCACAAAGTCATGGATTTCCTCACCGTCGACAAAGAGCGACAAATCAATCGTGGCGACGCCGACTTTAACGCTGCCTTCCACGGTGGCATAGTCGTCATAGGAAGTTTTGATCTTGCAAACCACGGTGTGTTTCTCGCCATCTGATGTTATGTCAATGGCGCCGGCCTCAAAGACGACGGTGGTATTTTCTGGATCGGCGTCCTCGGGAACAGGAGCGGTATTGTCAAAGACAAATGTCATTTCCTCTGCCTGCGCCTCGGTAGCAGTAACCTCTTTCTTGGCGGAGGTCAGTGCGATGGGATCGCCGTTTTCGTCTTTCGCATCTTTGTCATACTGATCGTCAAAGCTGTCGGATTCGTAAGTATACTGGCTGGCGGTCAGTTCTGTGGCGAATTCGATCATCAGAGATGTGGCGGGTTCACCCTTAAATGTGCCGGCGGTTTTGTCGTCGACCAGATTGTAGAGATTGTCGACTTCCGTGTTCTGCTGCCAATAGAGAATCACCGTAAAGGATGCTTCTTCCTCCGGCTCCAGCGAGCCTGTGGGGGCTTCGAAGTCTTCCAAAGAGGTAAAGGTCTTTCCCTCTGTCGCGTGGTCGCGGTCGGTGATCTCATCGGTCGTGACCGCAACTTTGATGACATCGACCAGGGAGCGTCCGGTCGTGACACCGCTTTCTACGACAAAGTTCTTGGCAACATCTTTGAGTGCCAGTTTGTACTTGAGCGCGAGTGAACCCACATTTTTCACCGTGAATGTCTCATAGGCAACGGCGCCGGGTTCCCAATTGAATGTTTCGCCCGCTGCATTCTTGGCGAACAGTACAGTGTCGCCGGTGACTTCGGTTTCTGCACCGTCGACATCATGGTAAAGCGCCACATCAAGGTTGCCCGCAACGATCTTGTTCGTGCCGCTGGTGACGCTGTCGGTGAACCACGCAAAGGTGGAACCGACAAGCATGGCACAGCACATGACAAGCGAAAGCAGGCTCATGAGCAGAACTCTTTTGCATGATCCGGATTTGTTCATGTCTTGTAATCTCCTTTTTTGTTTTTCGGCGTTTTTGATGTCACGACATCATGTCATGACATCATGTCAAGACACGATCCGAAAAATGCCGTCAAATTCGGAACGCGTTTTTTGCGATGGGGTTGCGAAACTTGATTGGCGGGGGTTGCCCCTCCCCCGAGGGGGAGGGGGAATAATATAAGGTAAGGTATAATAACTAACGGACAAAAGCAAGCTTTACTCAGTGATTATTGTAATAGAAGCCGCCGTCACACCGTCGCGGGTAAGTTCAATGCCCAATTCCGGCCTGCTTCCCTCTCCGGTCTGATCGACCGTCACATGCGCGTCCGATCCGATCGTTATTATATTCCCATTCCCTACATCAAAGGCTTCGATTTTCAATACATTTCCAGCCGGCGATGCTTTCACATTCATTTCACCGCCGGTCATATTGAATGTTCCGTTCCCGTAAGACTCGACGCCGATGACATATTGTCCGTTTACATTTGTAGAATTGGAGTATGCGTCGATTGTGATCTTGCCGCCTTTCATGTTGCAAACGGAATCGCGATAGAGAATAATCCCGGTAACGGCAGAAATTCCCGTAACCTCAATTTCTCCATCGATCATGTTGAATGTAGAGGTTTTCCTGTCAAGGTAAACGGCGTACACGCTGACATTTTGCTGATCTTCGCAGTTGTTCGCAATGATCTTGCCGCCGGTCATGTTGACCGTCGCATTGTCACCGAGAATAACTGCGGCACCGCTGCCAATCTTGCAGTCGATGAGCGTACCCTCGCCGATGTTCAGCTCGGCTTGCTTGCCTTCTTCGGCCGCAACGCTGATTCCGTTCAGCGGATCGTCTCCATAGCCGTGAAGGTTTTGGAATTCAATGGTGCAATTTTCAAGATTCAACGATGTGGTATCCTCGATGCCGTCTTCGTCATTATAAACAACTATATACGGCGCGCCCTCCGGCACTCCCCAGTGCTCAGTGCTGTCAGGATTGTAGTGGCTTTCCGTAAATACAATATCGCCGCCTGTGACGGTGACATTTGCACCGCTGTCCACAACAAGGGTCTCTTTTACAGAGGGCGAACTGAGCGTGTGACCGTTCAGATCGATTGTGACATCCTTACCCGCCACCGTCAGCGGCTCGCCGGTACTCGGCATCTCAACATCGCCGGAAAGCTCAACAACGCCGCCGTCCTGAATCTTGCCCAGCGCGTTCGCCACGCCTTCCGCGTTGTTTACAACAAGCACGGGATAGACCGCTTCCTTGTCGTATGTTTCATCAAAGCTGTCCCTCTCGACCTCTGCCTGCGTTGCCAGAACGCTTAGCGCGAGGTTGATCTGCGGAGCGGTTTCGCCCGTTCCGTGGTTTGCCGCGTTGCCGATCGTCTCCGGCATATAAACGACAAGCGCTATAACGCCGGACTCTGTTTCTTTTTCAAGGACACAGTCGTTGCCGATATAGCCTTCGGACAGACCGATTTCGGTGGTTTTGATCGCATCCAGCGCATCGGCTCTGCTCGCGTAAGGCTCTTCAACATCTATGGCGACGCCGTATTTGATGAATTCGGAGAGGTCGATGTCCGCGCCCTCAGCCGTCTTGCCGATGACCTTGCTCGCCACGATGACATCAAGTTGATACTTCAGCGCAAGTGTCCCCGCGTTCTTCACTTTCAGGTAGACGACCTCGGTATAACCGGGTTCCCAAAGGGCATCTTCCTTGAATATATTCGTTGTCTCGTCTACATCTGTCCATGTCGCGCAGTCCGTGCTGTATTGCAGCTCCACATCGAGGTTGCCGGCAACGATCTTGTTCGAGCCGCTGGTGACGCTGTCGGTGAACCAGGCGAAGGTGGAACCGACAAGCATGGCACAGCACATGACAAGCGAAAGCAGGCTCATGAGCAGCGCTTTTTTGCTTGATCTGATGGTTTTCATTTGAATCGTCTCCTTTTCAATTCATCTGTTCTTTCCATGGATTCTTCAGTCGGCGGGCGGCCGTCCGGTTTCGGCCGAATTACCACATAATATTTATTATGTAGCAAAACCCCTCCGCCCG
>CANQXN010000133.1 GCA_947627815.1 uncultured Clostridia bacterium
GCCTTCGTCGGCGTCATATAAGCGGGCGATCAGCGAGACCAAAGTGGTCTTGCCGCAGCCGGTGGGGCCGATGATGCCCAGCGTGTGTCCGGCGGGAACGGCGAGGTCGATGCTGTCCAGCACCTTGCCTTCGCTGTTTTTGTAGTAACGGAAGGAAACATTGTGAAACACCACGGCGCCGTTTGTCACTTGCGCTTCGGGATAAGCGGCGTGTTCGTCCGAAAGATCGGGTGTTTCGTCCAGCACCTCGCCGATCCTGCGGGCGGAGGCGGCGGCGCGGGAAGAAAACATGAGCAGCATCGTCACGCCCATGAGGGAGGAGAGAATCTGCGTCACATAGGTGATAAAGGCCGAGAGATCGCCCACATCCATGCCGAAGTCAAGGACGATCCTGCCGCCGAACCAGATCACGGCCAAAATCGTGATGTTCATGATCAGGGTCATGATCGGCCCCATAAAGATCATGATCTTCATGGCGGAGATGCCGGCGGATTTCAACGCGGCGTTGGCGGTGTGGAACTTGTCGTTTTCATAGTCCTCGCGGACGAAACTCTTGACCACGCGCACATTGGTGATGTTTTCCTGCACTGTGGCGTTGAGGCCGTCCAATTTTTTCTGCATGGCGGAAAAACGGCTGAACCCTTTGCCGATGATGAGGCCGATAAAGAGCAAAAGCAAAGGAATGGACACCGCCAGCACCAAGGAGAGGGAGGGCTTCATCGCAATGGCCATGATGAGGGCGGCGATCAGCATCCCAGGCGCCCGCAGCGCCATGCGCAGGAGCATGTTGACAAAATTCTGGAGCTGGGAGACATCGTTGGTGAGCCTTGTCACCAAAGACCCTGTGGAAAACTTGTCGATGTTGGCAAAAGAATAGTTTTGAATATGGGAAAAACAGTCGGCGCGCAGATCGGCCGCGAAATTGACCGAGGCTTTAGCGCCGAAATAGGCGCCGCCCACGCCGCCCGCCATCATGAGCAGGGCGGTGAGGATCATGAGCGCCATGGTGCCGAGGCTTTTCGGAACCGACAGCGTGCCGGCATTGGCGCTGTTGATGATCACCGACAAAAGTTTCGGCATGACGACCTCGCCTATCACTTCGACGATCATGCAGATCGGCCCGATGATGAAAAAGGGCAGATAGGGTCGGACATATTTCATGTATCGCTTCATTGCGGCTCCTTTCTCGGTGTGGCGGCGGGCGCCTCCGGCTCCGTCAGACTGTTTTGCAGGTTCTTCTGCATGACGGCAAGACAGTGCGCCAGCGCCGCCCGCTCGCTTTCGGAGAGATCGGCCAACATGGCGGCGTCCACACCGTCGAAAAGATGCCGCGTGCAGTCGAGCATCTCTCGCCCTTTGTCGGTGACGCTCACGAGATTCCGGCGGGAATCTTTGTCGTCACAGCTTCTCTGAATGTAACCGTCCTCCTCCAGCCGTTTCATGGTTTCCGCCACGGCGGCGGGGCTGATGTGGAAGTGTTCGGCCAGCTCCTTCTGGGACGGGGGCGTTTCCCGGCAAAAGAGATGCACCAGCATCCGGTGCTGGCTGTGATGGATGCCCAATCCCCGCACTTTGCTTTCGATGACGCGCCGGTGCAGACGCTGCACCGAGAAAAAGGCGGCGATCAGTTCCTGATCGGTAGGCATAAAAAACCCTCCTTTGTCAAATTGATTAGGTACTTGATAATAAACGCCTTTATTATATCAGCATGGGTTTGCTTTGTCAAGAGCTTTTTTCCGAAAATGGAATTTTTTTCGAGGCGAAGGTTTTTTACAAAGGAGGAAAGATTTTTTGGGACGGAAGCTTTTCCGCCCTTAAAAAGGTCAAAAAAAGATCCGCCTGACCGGGTCAGGCGGGGGATGGGGAATTTAAAGAAAGGGAAGGGATCAGACCGTTTCGGGCTTGCCGAGAAGCTCGTCGGTGGCGGCGTCGAGATAGTCGTTTTCCATCAGCTCCAGCATCCCACGGTCGCAGAGGGCGGAGAGGCGGGGGTCGATGGGGATTTTGGCAAGCACCTTGAGATTGTGAGCCGCCGCGGCCTCTTCCACATGGGAGTGACCGTAGATCTCGTGGCGCTTGTGGCAGTCGGGACACTCAAAATAGCTGTAATTTTCCACGATGCCCAGCACCGGGATGTTCATGAGCTGCGCCATCGTCACCGCTTTGTCCACGATCATGGAGACAAGATCCTGCGGGGAAGTGACCACCACGATACCGTCCACCGGCAGAGACTGAAAGACGGTCAGCGGCACATCGCCGGTCCCGGGCGGCATGTCCACATACATATAGTCGACATCGCCCCAGCAGACATCGGTCCAGAACTGTTTGACGGTGCCGGCGATGACAGGACCCCGCCAGACCACGGGGGTGGTTTCCTTGTCCAGCAGAAGATTGACGCTCATGACCCGGATGCCGGTCTTGGTTTCGACCGGGAACATGCCCTGATCGGAGCCTTCCACCCCCGCCTTGAGCGCAAAAATACGGGGGATCGAGGGGCCTGTGATATCGGCGTCCAAAATCGCGGTGGAAAAGCCCTGCCGGCGGGTGTTCACGGCCAGCATGGAAGTGACTAAAGATTTGCCCACGCCTCCTTTGCCCGAGACGACGGCGATGACTTTTTTGATATCCGAGAGGGCGTTGGCGCTCGCCAAGAAACTGCTTTTGTCTTTGGAAGGGCAGGCGGCCTGACAGGAAGAGCAGTCGTGGGTGCAGCCTTCCGGCGCGCCTTTGGTTTTTTCGTCCATGGTTTGATTCCTTTCACACATGATGACATTCTTTTCATAGTATACCACATTTTTGTTTTTTTGCAAGGGGTTGCCGAAAGTACACATCGGCCAATTTTTGCAAAAGGCGGGGGCAAAATGGCGGCAGAGTGAAAAACTTTCCCTTGTTTTTTTAAAAAAAGTGTCAATACCCTGTTGAAATTTGTTTGTAAATGTTATATAATATCGGGTGGTATGGGGGTATAGGGGGAAACTCTGCCCGCAAGCCTCCGGCCGCTTCTGACAGGACAAAATAAAAATTGAAATAAAGAGTCAAAGGAGTTTCGATTATGAAAAAGAAATTGACCACGGTGGAGTTTCGCGGCACGGCGGAACAGGAAGCCGAGCTTCTGGCCGTCATTGAAAAACACCGTGACACAGAGGGTGCCTTGATGCCCATTTTGCAGGAGGCACAGGGGATCTACGGCTATTTGCCGGTGGAAGTCATGAAGATCATCGCCGAAAAGACCGATCATCCCTTGGAAGAGGTATTCGGCGTCGCTTCCTTCTACTCCCAGTTCTCGCTGAATCCCAAAGGCGAAGTCGCCGTGGCGGTCTGCCTCGGTACCGCCTGCTATGTCAAGGGCAGCGGACAGATTCTCGATAAGATTGTGGAGGTTCTCGGCGTACCCGCCGGCTCCACCTCCCCCGACGGCTACTATTCGGTAGACGCCACCCGCTGCATCGGCGCCTGCGGTCTTGCGCCTGTCATGACCGTCAACGGTGAAGTGTACGGCCGCCTGGTTCCTTCCGATGTGGAAGGCATTTTGGCGCAGTACGCCAAGCACTGATGCCCGCCCCCTGTTTTTCAAGTTCTTTATGATAGGAAAGGAAGATATAACACATGGTTCGTAATCACATTATGATCTGCGGCGGTACCGGCTGCACTTCCTCGCACAGCGTGGACATCCGTCATGCGATGGAAAAGGAACTGGCGGACAAAGGGCTTGCCGATGAAGTGAAAGTGGTTCAGACCGGCTGCTTCGGTCTTTGCGCCCTCGGCCCCATTATGATCGTCTATCCCGAAGGCACCTTCTATCACAGCGTGAAAGTGGAAGATGTCCCCGAGATCGTGGAAAGCCACATCATCGGCGGCAAACCGGTCGACCGCATCGTTTATCACGAAAACGGCCATCAGGTCACGCTGGCCGAAAGCACCTTCTATAAAAAACAGCACCGCGTGGCGCTGCGCAACTGCGGCTCCATCGACCCCGAAAACATCAACGATTATCTGGCCAATGACGGCTACAAGGCGCTGGAAAAAGTGCTGAAGGAAATGACGCCCGAAGAGGTCATCGATATCGTTTTAGCCTCCGGCCTGCGCGGGCGCGGCGGCGCCGGCTTCCCGACCGGCCGCAAATGGAAAATGGCGCGCGAGCTTGTGCCTGACGCCGATCAGAAATTCGTCTGCTGCAACGCCGACGAAGGCGACCCCGGCGCTTTCATGGACCGCTCCATTCTCGAGGGCGACCCGCACGCCGTACTCGAAGCCATGACCATTGCCGGTTACGCCATCGGCGCCAACCAAGGTTACATTTATGTCCGTGCCGAATATCCCATCGCGATCCACCGCCTCGAAGTGGCCATCAAGCAGTCCCGCGAGGCCGGCCTCTTGGGCAACGACATTTTCGGCACCAGCTTTGCTTTTGATATCAAGCTCCGTTTCGGCGCGGGCGCCTTTGTCTGCGGCGAGGAAACCGCGCTCATGACCTCCATCGAGGGCAATCGCGGCGAGCCTCGTCCCCGTCCGCCGTTCCCGGCGGTGAAGGGTCTGTTCGGCAAGCCCACCATTTTGAACAATGTCGAAACCTACGCCAATATCCCCCAGATTATCCTGAAGGGCGCCGACTGGTTTGCCTCTATGGGTACTGAAAAGTCGAAGGGTACTAAGGTGTTCGCTTTGGGCGGCAAGATCAACAATACCGGCCTTGTGGAAGTCCCCATGGGAACTACCTTGCGCGAAGTGGTCTATGACATCGGCGGCGGTATCCCGAACGGCAAGAAGTTCAAAGCCGCGCAGACGGGCGGTCCTTCCGGCGGCTGCATCACGGCGGAAAACCTCGATACCCCCATCGACTACGATAACCTGACGGCCATCGGCTCCATGATGGGCTCGGGCGGCATGATCGTCATGGACGAAGACTCCTTCATGGTGGACATCGCCCGCTTCTTCC
>CANQXN010000134.1 GCA_947627815.1 uncultured Clostridia bacterium
CACGGGGCAAGAAAGCTACCGTGGACTTTTCGCAAAAAATTTCAAAATTTTTTTAGTTCCTACTTGACACAAGAAGGTTTATTTCGTTTCGGCGACATTGACGATAACTTCGCCGTTCAGCGTGCCGCACTTGGGGCAAACCCGACCGTGCATCTTGTATTCACCGCACTTGCAGAGTTCAAGAGCGGGAGCGGCGAGCTTGGAATTGCTGGAGCGTCGAGAATCTCTTCTTGCACCAGATACTTTTTTCTTCGGTACTGCCATGAAAAACACCTCCCTGAAAGATCACAATATCACTATCTTTTTATTATACATATTTTTTTTTATTTGTCAAGCAGTTTTGCAAGAATTGCCAAGCGAGGATCGACCTCTTTTTTTTCGGCGCAGCGGCAGGGGCCTTCGTTGAGATCTTTGCCGCAGGAAGGGCAGATCCCCTTGCAGTCCTCCTTGCAGAGGTAGGCAAAATCGAGAGAAAGCAGAAGATCTTCCACCAAAGGCTCGTCAATTTCGATCCGGTCTTTGACGATCATGAGATAGTCATCGTCCTGCTGTTTTTCAAGCCTTGTGGCCAAGGTGCGTGTAAAGCTATGGTGAAACACGCCGGCAATCGGTTTTGTGCAGCGGGCGCAGTGGGTTTTATAGGGAACATCCGCCTGCGCGCTGAGGGTCATATACCCGGCCTGATTGCGGATCTGCCCCCGGATACGCACGGGGGACGGGAAATCGATGCCGGAAAAGGGTGCCGGCGGGTCGATGGTATAATCGAAGGGCAGAATGGTCACAGCCCCCGACAGAATCGGTCGGACATCGATCAGCATAGCGTCACCTCCCCGGAAAAATGTCGCGAAAGTCATTATATCCGATTTTCCCTCCCTTGTCAAGTGGTTTTCTCTGTTTTTTTACTGCAAACGGCTTCTTTTTTGCCTTTTTTCCTGCTATGATCGCGATTTTTTGTTTTTTCAGGGCTTTCCCGGCGTGACCGCGATTTTTTCTTTCTAAAGACTACATTTTTTTGGGTTATTCGGTTGACAAAAGGCAAAAAATATAGTAAAATAAACCAGCGCCGCCAAGGCGGTGACTTGTATACACAAGAGGAGAGAACAAAACTATGAAGAAAATTTTCGCACTGGCGCTGAGCTTGGTTCTGGTATTGGCCATGTTCACCCTGACCGGATGCGGTTCGCCGCTGGATGGCGATGACGCCGCCGCCGCTCTGTCGTATATTCAGGAAGAGACAAACAAGCTCTCCAGTTTCAAGGCTGAAATGACCGTGACGACCGGTGTGAGCGGACAAACCGAAACGCAGACCACCACGATGTACTGGACCAAGGACGGCGACGGCGCTTCCTCTAAAATGGTTACCGAGGGAACGGAAGTCATCACCGTAGGAACCACCGCCTATACGAAAATCAGCATGGGCGACGAGGAAATGAAGATCAAATCCACTGTGGATGCCGAAGAGGCTTCTCCTATAGGCGACTTTCTTGACGGCGCCGGAGATGCCGAATTTGTCAGCCGCGAAAACGGCGTCTACAAGATCAAGGTCAATTTGACGGAAGAAACCCTGAATGACCTGCTTGGCGATCTTTCCGAGCTTGGTGGAACAGCATCGACAGCGGATCTTTCCATGGTCATCACCTGCGGCAGCGACGGCATTATTGACAGCCTGGACATCACCGCGAATGTCGAACTTTCTATGACAGGCGTAACCATGACCATGACGATCACGGTGACTATGACCATTTCCGACGTCAACAGCGTGGATAAGATTACAGCGCCCGCCGATGCCGACGAGTATGTCGACTCCAGCGCGGAATAAACGCCATTTCTTCTAATAAAAACGTAAAAACGGAGCGAAACAGTTCGCTCCGTTTTTTTCGGCAAGGACAAAGAGAGGCGTCAGAGAATTTTTCTCAATTCTTCCAGAATCGCCTTTTCTTCCCGTGAGACTTTGACCTGCGTGATGCCGAGGATTTTGCCGGTGTCACTTTGGGAAAGATCCTTGAAAAAGCGGAGAAAAACGATCTTCTGCCGTCGTGGGGAAAGGGTGCGGATGGCTTCATAAAGGGCGATCTTGTCGGTGATGTTTTCCAAAGGATCGCCGTTTTCAGAAAGAAAATATTCCAGTGTGGTGTCGTCCTCGCCGACAGGCTCGTTTAAAGAACTCACAGGCCCCGTGGCTTCCAGCGCCTGCACCACTTCTTCCACCGAAAGGCCGCAAAGCGCGGCGACTTCCGAAAGCGTCGGTTCCCGCCCGCGGCTTTTCTGGAACAGTTCCTTTTGCTTCATCACATTGACGCCGGCGCTTTTTAGGGTGCGGCTGACCTTGATCAGCCCGTCATCCCGCAAAAATCGCTTGATTTCCCCGATGATCAGGGGGACGGCATAGGTCGAAAACATACAGCCGTGGTCGGGATCAAAGGAACGCGCGGCGCGCAATAAACCGATCGCGCCGATCTGAACGAGATCTTCGTATTCCGCGCCCCGCCCCTGAAAGCGGGCGGCACAGCGGCGGACCAGCCCCATGTTGGCTTTCACCAGCGTGTCCAGCGCCTCACTGTCTCCTTCGGCCACTTGCTGCAAAAGGGTAAGATTGTCCGGCATGACGGCCTCCCTTGCTGCTTTTCGCGTCAAATTGCTTGATAGCCCTTTACGCGAATTTAAATTCTATGTAGAGTGTGGTGCCGATGCCGGGGCGGGATGTCACCCGGAATTTGCGGGACATGGCCTGCATGATGGCAAACCCCATGCCGCCCCGCTCGCCGGAGGGGTCGGTGGTGTAAAGCGGTTCCATGCATTTTTCAATGTCGGCGATGCCGCAGCCGAAATCCTGAATCTTTATTTTCATGGTGCGGTCGTCAAAGATTCTGGCGTGTATCTTGATTTTGCCGCCTTTGTTTTTATAGGCGTGTACCACGCAGTTGGTCACGGCTTCGGAGATGACGACCCGCAGATCGGAGATTTCCTCTAAAGTGGGATCCAAAGAGGCGGCGAACAGGGAAATGACCTGACGGGAAAAGGCTTCGTTTTCGGAGATGCCGTCGAACTCCAGCCGGAGGGCTTGTACTTCTTTCTTTTTCATGCGTTGACGCCGCCTTTCTCTGTGGAAAACCATACGATTTTTTTGTCAAATCCCGCAAGGCGCAGGATCTTCATCACTTCGGGGGTGGGATCGGCAATTTTCATCTGCCCGCCTAAGGACTGCATTCGGGTGAACCGCCCGAGCATCAGCCCTAACCCGGAGGAATCCATAAAACTGACATCTTTCAGGGCCAGCACCAACACCTTGGGTCGGCGGCGGATGACTTCGCCGTCGATGGCGTCCCGCAGAGGGCGGGCGGTGTGATGATCGATTTCGCCGGCAATGGCGGCGGTCAGCACGCCGTCCCGGCAGTCAAAGGTCAGATTGACCGCTTCCATGAGAGGGTATCCTTTCTTTCCTATTTTTTTATGAATCGCTGTGATTTTATAAATCAAAACGCGCGATTTTTGTCAAGCTTACGGAGTGTCGGATCGGAAAAAACCGCCCTTTTCGGGGCAGACGCTTGTCCGATCGCGGCCGGCGGGGCAAAACAAAAAATGGTATCCTTTCGGAAAAAAGGATACCATTTTTCTTTGGCTTATTTTGTCACAATCGGGCGCCTCGGCGCGTGTCAGCCGATTTTTTTCAGGCGGGCGAGGGCTTCTTCCACTTTGGCGAGCGTGTCTCGGCAGGCGGTGAGCTTGGCTTTTTCGTTTTCCACCACCGCCGTGGGGGCTTTCTTGACAAAATTCTCGTTCGAGAGTTTGCCCTCGAGCCGCGCGATTTCGCCGGCAAGCCGCTCTTTTTCGCCCGCCAGCCGCGCGCTTTCCTTGGCAATGTCGATCATATCGGCCATGGGAATATAGACCGTGGCTTTATCGGTGACAATCTGCAGCGCCCCTTCGCTGTGATAGGCGTCGGTGTAGGTCACCTCGGCGGCGTAAGCCAACTTTTGGAAGAGCGGCGTCACGCTGTCGTTGAAGATTTCGCTGTCATTTGCGACGATATAGAGCGCCGTTTTGCGGGAGGGCGGCACATTGCGTTCGTTGCGCATGACCCGAATGGCGCGGATGGCGGCGATGACCGCTTCCATGCGCTTTTCGTCCTCGGCAAAGTTCAGGCTTTCGCTGTATACGGGATAGGGCGCGATCATGATGCTCTCGCCGGTGTGAGGCAGGCTCTGCCAGATCTCCTCGGTGATAAAGGGCATGAAAGGATGAAGGAGTGCGAGCGTGGAGGAAAGCACATGCGTGAGTACGCGCTGGCAGACTTCGTTGGAGGCTGTCCCCTTGTCGTAAAGACGGGGTTTGGCGATCTCGATATACCAGTCGCAGAAGACATCCCAGAGAAAATCGTAAATCTTGCCGAGCGCCACGCCGAGTTCGAATTTATCGAGGTTGGCGCCGACTTCGCCGGCTAAGGTGTTGAAGCGGGAGAGAATCCATTTGTCCTCAAGCGCAAGATCGGCGGCGGCGGGCAGTCCCGGCTCCTCGATGGTGAGATTCATCAAGACAAAGCGGGCGGCGTTCCAGATTTTGTTGTTGAAATTGCGCGCCGACTCGATCTTTTCATCCGAAAAGCGCATATCGTTGCCGGGGGAGACGCCGGTAGCCAGCGCGAAGCGCAGCGCGTCGGCGCCGTAGGTGGCAATGATATCCAAGGGATCGATGCCGTTGCCCAAAGATTTGGACATCTTGCGCCCCTGGCTGTCCCGCACCAGGCCGTGGATGAGCACGGTGGAAAAAGGCGGCTTCCCGGTGTGTTCGAGGGCGGAGAAGATCATCCGCGCCACCCAGAAAAAGATGATGTCATACCCCGTGACAAGGACGCTTGTGGGGTAATATTTTTCAAGTTCCGGCGTCTTGTCCGGCCAGCCCATGGTCGAGAAGGGCCAGAGGGCGGAGGAGAACCAG
>CANQXN010000135.1 GCA_947627815.1 uncultured Clostridia bacterium
GGGATCATAGGCATAGCCCGCGGGATCCGCAGCATAGGCGTCGAGCGCCATGCGGTAAGTATTGGCCGTGACCGCCGCGTAGCAGGCGCTCTTGACCCGCCCCTCGACTTTTAATGAGGAGAGGCCGGCGTTCACGAGATCGGGAATGTGTTCGATCATGCAGAGGTCTTTGCTCGAAAGAATGAAGGTGCCTTCGTCATTTTCATAGAGCGGCAGCCGTTCGCCGGGGCGCTCGCCCTCTTCCAATTCATAGAGCCGATAATGCCAGCGGCAGGGCTGCGCGCACTGCCCCCGGTTGGCGTCTCTGCCGGTAAAGTGATTGGACAACAGACAGCGGCCGGAAAAAGAAATACACATGGAGCCGTGGATAAACGCCTCAAGTTCCATCGCGGGGTCAAGAGTGGCGCGGATTTCGGCAATCTCCGCCAAGGTTAATTCCCGGGCGAGTACCACCCGGCGGGCGCCCAATTTCTGCCAGAAAAGGCAGTCGGCGTGGCTGACACAGCCGGCCTGGGTCGAGATATGCAGCGCCGTGTCGGGCAGGCACTTGGCCGCGAGGGCAAGCACGCCGACATCGGCCACGATCAGGGCGTCGGGTTTGGCGTCCGCCAGCGAGGAAAGATAGCGTTCGAGCGCCGGATATTCGGATGTGTGGGGCATGACATTGACGGCGACATAGACTTTTTTGTTTCTCTCATGCGCGTAGGCGATGGCGGCATAGAGTTCTTCCGCCGTGAAATTGTCGGCGGCCTGCCGCATCCCGAAGGCCTGTCCCGCGAGATAGACGGCGTCGGCGCCGAAGCGGAGCGCGGCTTTCATTTTTTCAAAATTGCCGGCGGGCAGGAGAAGTTCGGGGAGTTTCATGGTGCCTTCGCCCCGTCGCCCAAAGACGGGGGCATCCTTTCACACATACAATAAGACACCTTCATTATACCGCAAAGCCTTTCAAAAGTAAAGGCGAAAGCCTCATTTTTTTTACAGGTTTTCCGATTTCTTTTTTGAAAAAAGGCGGGGCGCTTTGAGAAGAGGGGAGCCGAAAGCGCCCTTTCTGCCCTTTTTTGTTTAAAATAAAAAGAAATTGAAAAAAGAGGGCTTGACTTTTTTTCTTTCGGTTGCTATAATGCATGGTGTATGGAGTTTTTGGCAAACATGTCGGAACCGATACGGACAAACAGAAAAGAAAGACAAAGACGGAGTCGGCAAGACCCGGGGACATCGGATGACAGAGAGAAGCGCCGCGGCTGAAAGCGCTTTTCCGATGCGGGACGCGCCTTTCGCTCACCGAGTCGGCAGGGGGAAGCCCGGGTTTCGGGTGGTAGTTCTGCCCGCGTCCTTGCGTTATGAGGGAAAAGGGTGGGGAGATGCTTTCTCTCTCACTGAAATCGGGGTGGTACCGCGTGAAGCTTTCCGGCTTTTCGCCCTATGCGCAGGCAATGGGGTGAAAAGCTTCTTTTTTGTCCGTTTTTTCTTCGGCTTTCGACTTTTCCACAAGGCATAAACAAGAGTAAGGAAGGACTTGCCATGAAAGATTTGCTTCTTGCCATGAAAAACAAGGCCGCCGACGAACTGGACGAAATCCGGGACGAGAGCGAGCTGGAAAACGCCCGGGTCAAATATCTGGGCAAGAA
The DNA here is from genome assembly GCA_947627815.1 of uncultured Clostridia bacterium. Classification (GTDB taxonomy): domain Bacteria; phylum Bacillota; class Clostridia; order Oscillospirales; family CAG-272; genus RGIG1993. Next base: position 1,629 of record CANQXN010000135.1, read on the forward strand.
AGGGGAACTCACCGGCGTGCTGCGCGGGATGGGAACGCTCTCGCCCGAGGAACGCCCCGTGATCGGCGCGCTTGCCAACGAAGTGCGCACCATGATCGAGAATAAGATCGCCCAGCGAAAGGAAGCGCTGCGCAAAAAAGCGCTTTCCGCCCGTCTGCTCCTTGAAAAGGTGGATGTCACGGCGCCCGGCGTCTGCCCGCCCGTGGGGGAACGGCATCCGCTCTCCAAGGTGCAGGACGAGCTTTGCTCGATCTTTACCAGCATGGGCTTTGACATTGTGGAAGGCCCCGAGGTGGAGTATGACCACTATAATTTTGAAAAACTGAACATCCCCAAAAACCACCCCGCCCGCGATACGCAGGACACCTTCTATATCACCGAAAATGTCCTGCTCCGCTCCCAGACCTCGCCGGTGCAGGTGCGCACGATGGAAAAACAGCGTCCCCCCATCCGCATCATCAGCCCCGGCCGCGTCTACCGTTCCGACGCGGTGGACGCCACGCATTCGCCGGTCTTTCATCAGCTCGAAGGGCTGGTGGTGGACAAGGGCATCACCATGGGCGACCTGAAAGGAATGCTCGAATACTTCGCCAAGCAGCTCTTCGGCGAGGATACCAAGCTCCGCCTGCGCCCCCATCATTTCCCCTTTACCGAGCCGTCGGCGGAAGTGGATGTCTCCTGCTTTGTCTGCGGCGGCAAGGGCTGCCGGGTCTGCAAAGGCGAGGGATGGATCGAAATCCTCGGCGCCGGCATGGTGCATCCCAATGTGCTGCGCGGCTGTGACATCGACCCCGACATTTACTCGGGCTTCGCCTTCGGTCTCGGCATCGAACGCATCGTGATGCGCAAGTACAACATCGACGACATGCGGCTTTTGTATGAGAACGACCTGCGCTTCTTGCGTCAATTCTGAGGGGAGAATATGACCGATACGACAGTGAAAGCAAAGACTTCCGGCCCTGTCCGCCTGCGGCAGATTCTTTTTGAATATCTGATGCTGACGATAGGGACCGTGTTCACCACCGTGGGACTTTATGTTTTTGCCATGCCCAACCGTTTTGTCATGGGCGGGGTCACCGGGATTTCCATCGTGCTTGCCGGCCTTTTGCCGGCCTCCTTCCCCCTGACGGCGGCCTCTATGGTCACGATCATGAATGTCCTGCTTCTCCTCGTCGGCTTTGCCGTTTTGGGCAGAGATTTCGGCTTTAAAACCGTCTATACCAGCCTGCTTTTGTCGGGGCTGGGTATGTTGCTCGAGTGGATCGGCAAACAGGGACAGTGGGTCGGCCGCGTGGGCGGCACGCTCTTTCCCCTCACGCAGAAAACCGTTGGTTCCGTGACCGAGGCCAATTTGGTGCTGGAACTGATGCTTGCGGTGATTCTGCCCGGCATCGGCGCTGCGATCGCCTTTTATTACAACGGTTCGGGCGGCGGCACCGACATCATCGCCATGATCGTCAAGCACAAATTCAAGGTGGACAGCGGCAAAGCGCTGATCGCCGCCGACTTTTTCATTATGCTGGTTTCCTTTACTTACGGGATGGAGTTAGGGCTTCTCTCCGCGCTCGGGCTGTTTGCCAAGAGCTTTATTGTGGACAAGGTGATCCTCTCCATGAACCGCTCCAAATACTGCATGATCGTCACGACCCATCCCCAGGAGATCGGGGCGTATATCAATCAGACCCTGCACCGGGGCGCGACCATGTGGAAAGGCACCGGCGTCTATACCGGCGAGGAAAAATACATCCTCATGGTGGTGATGAACGCCCGTCAGTCCCATGCCGTGCGCAACGCCATCAAATCCTACGATGAACATGCGTTCATCATTGTCGACGATACCAGCGATATTGTCGGCAACGGCTTCCGGCCGTTATTTTAACGAAAGGCGGACATACTCTTATGAAACTGTCTCTCAATTGGGCGAAAGATTTTGTCGATCTTTCGGACATTCCCGTCAAAGAATTCTGCGACAAGCTCACCGACACCGGCTCCAAGGTGGAGGGGTACGAGCTTGTCGGCGATGATATCGAAAATGTGGTGGTGGGCAGGATCCTTTCCATCCAAAAGCATCCCGACTCCGATCACCTCCAGATCTGCCGGATCGACTGCGGCGAAGACACCCCGCGTCAGATTGTCACGGGCGCCCAGAATATTTTTGAAGGCGCCATGATTCCGGTGGCCAAAGCTCCCGCCAAACTGCCGGGCGGCGTGGTCATCAAAGCCGGCAAACTGCGGGGCGAGGAATCCAACGGAATGCTCTGCTCTTTGGGGGAATTGGGACTTGACAAACACGACTTCCCCTACGCCGAGGAGGATGGCATTTTTATCATGCAGGAGGAGGCTTCTGTCGGCGAAGACATCCGGGACGCGCTTATGCTGCGCGACGCCGTGGTGGATTTTGAAATCACCTCCAACCGCCCCGATTGCCTCTCGGTGATCGGTCTTGCCAGAGAAAGCGCCGCTTCCTTTGACCGCCCCCTGACACTGCCGACCCCCAAGGTCAGCGAGGCGGGCGGGGCGATTGCCGACTATCTCGCCGTTCGTGTGGACGATGACGGCCATCTTTGCCGCCGCTATGCCGCCCGCGTGGTGCGCCATGTGAAAATCGCTCCCTCGCCGCTCTGGATGCGGATGCGTCTGCGCGCGGCAGGCGTGCGCCCGATCAACAATATCGTGGACATTACCAACTATGTGATGCTCGAATACGGCCAGCCCATGCACGCCTTCGACTATGCCATGTTAGAGGGAAAACAGATCGTGGTGCGCTTGGCCGAGCAGGGCGAGAACTTCCGCTCTTTGGACGACACCGACCATGTCCTCACCGACCGTATGCTTGTCATCGCCGATGAAAAGAAGGCGGTGGCGCTTGCCGGCGTGATGGGCGGCGCCAACAGCGAGATCAAAGACGGCACCGTGACGGTGGTCTTTGAATCGGCCAATTTTGACGGCGCTTCGGTGCGGGTGACGGCCAAGGCCAACGGAATGCGCACCGAGTCCTCCGCCCGCTTTGAAAAGGGGCTGGATCCCGAAAATGTCATGCCCGCCCTCGACCGCGCCTGCGAACTTGTCACGCTTTTGGGCGCCGGCGAGGTGGTGTCCGGCTGTATCGATGTGTATAAGGGCAAACATCCGCTTGTGACGCTCCCCCTGGAATGTGACAGAATCAACGCCTTCCTCGGCGTGAATCTGTCCGAATCGTATATGGTGAACGCGCTTACCAAGCT
>CANQXN010000136.1 GCA_947627815.1 uncultured Clostridia bacterium
TAAAGGCCATGGCGCGGTTGAAGCGGTCGGTGATGAGCAGTGTGAGCATCACAACGGCCATGGCGCAATTGACATGCGGCATCAGGGCAAGAAAGAAGTCCGCCGCTTTTCCAAACCACGCTTTCATGGGCTTACCTCCCCGATACAGATAATGTCAAAGAGTTTGCGTTGGTCGTCGCCGCGATCCTCGTCCACGCGGAGGGTGCTGTCCTGATACCACGCCTGCGTGCTGTCGCCGCCGTCCATGTTATAGGCGGCTTTCGCGCCGTACATCTCCTGCAGCCATGCGAGCTGGAGAATGCGCACGCCTTGGGAATCGTCGCTTCTGCCGTCCACCACGAGGAAATTGTAGTGACCCGGCTCATAGTAGCCGAAGGAGGTGCGGGGGTGCCGGCTGTCGATGATGTTGTTGTCGTAAGAGTCGTGACTGTATTCTTCCACCGCCTTGCCGTTTTCATCGATGAGCGCGGGGCCGAAATTCCAGATCTGGTAGGGATTTTTGGCGGCAATGGCGTCGCGGTTATACTGCGCGGGGGTCAGAGTTTCCACGGTGCCGTCGTAATAAAGCACGCAGACATCGCTTTCGACCCGCAAGGGCAGGCGCAGCGCGTAGCCGTTGCGCTCGCAGACAAGGGCGTGGTTGAGATTGCCCATATAGTCGCCGTTGACCGCCGCGACGATGTCGGCGCCCTCCGCCTCGGCCTCGGCCATGAGGTCTTCCATCGGCACCCGGCTGCCGGTGGTATAGGCGGTGAAGAGATTGTCGATGTTGCGGATATAGATATCATAGAGATAATACTGCACCGTGTAGCTCTTGCCGGTGCCGGGGAAATAGAGGCGGGTGTTGACTTTGAGAATGGTCAGGAAAATATCGTGGCTGCGGTAGAGCGCGATGTATTTTCCGTCGGTTTTCGCGGGCAGGGTGGCGTCGCCGGCGCGGGCGTCAATCATGGCGTCATCGGGCAAAGACAGCCCCTGCGCCTGCGCGTAGGCGCGGATGGCGTCGTCGCCGGTGAGGGTCAGCCGTTCGCTGTCCTGCAAAAAGACGGTAGGGAAAGACGCGCCGAACTCGCCCGAGGTATCGAGCAGCATGAGGCCGCAGGCGGTGCATCGCCCGTCTTTGCCTTGGGTATGCGCGGTTTTGGGCGTAACATCGCCGGTTTTTTCAGCGCCGCAGACGGCGCAGGCATAGGTGGTAAAGCCCTCTTTCGTGCAGGTGGCGGGCGTCACGCTTTTTTCGCGGTAGGTATGCTCGGCAAGCGGCAGGGGGCTGCCGTAGGTGACGATTTTTTCGCAGTCGTCGCAGTACCAGTCGCCGGAATAGCCCTGTTCGGTGCAGGTGGACGCCTTTTCGTTGATGAGGCGGAGGTTTTGGTGGTTGGTGGCGGGGGTTTTCTGCCCCTGTTCCAACACGGCGCCGCAGTCGGTGCAGACAAGGTCGCCGGTATAGCCCTCGCTTTCGTCGGTAGCCTCCAGCACCCCTTGGCGCTCGGTGTGCAAGTGTCCCAAGGGCGCTTGGCGATCGTCAATCGATTCTTCACCGCAGACCGAACAGCGATAGCGGGTATAGCCTTCCTCGGTGCAGGTGGCGTCTATTGTTTCAACCGCCGTCCAATTGTGGGTATGTTCGGTGCTTTCCGGCGTGACGGCGCCCGTGGGCGTCGAGGTGGCGGGCGGGGCAAAGGTCATGACCGGCGCTTGCGTTGCATCGCCCGGCCCCCAAAGCATACGGATATGATGAAAATAGGCAAAAACACAGAGAATCACGCCGGCGAGCAGAATGTCAAGCAGCAGCATGACATACGGGGGAAGGCGTTTGACAGGGCGTTTCACCGGCAAGACCTCTCTTTCCACTTGAAATTATCTTTTACTATAGCACAAAACTTTCTTCCTGTCAACCGGGGGGACTTTGGGGAAAACTTTTTGAAAAAAAGTTTTCCCCAAACCCTTTTCAAAAACTTTAAAAAAAGGGGGCGTGGGGGGCAAGTACAACGGCCAACGATTTGTGCAAAACAGAAAACGCTTTAAAAAAGTTTTCCCCAAACCTCTTTCAAAAACTTTAAAAAAAGGGGGGCATGGGTAGGTACAGGGGGCAACGGTTTGAGAGAAAAAACCCTTTTTTTCCTTTCCAAAAGTTTTTGAGGGGGCGCGGGGGGACTTTTTTCAAAAAGTCCCCCCGCTTGCAAACCCCTTTAAAATATGCTATACTATAAAAAACGAAAGAAAGGCGCCTGACGATGAAAAAAAACGACCGCCTGCGGCTGACCGTCGCTGACATCAATAATCTCGGCTATGGTGTCGCGCGTGTCGACGACGACCCCACGGGGCTGGTCGTCTTTTTAGCCAACGCCCTGCCGGGCGACATAGTCGACGCCAAAATCATCAAAGTGGCCAAAGGCTACCTTGTCGCGCGGGTGGAAACGCTTCTGACCCCTTCCCCGCTCCGCCGCCCTTCCGACTGCGCGGCCTTTCCCGCCTGCGGCGGCTGCAGTTACCGCACCCTGCCCTACGAAGAAGAACTGCGCCGGAAAAGCGACTATGTGGCGCGCTGCTTTGCCAAAGAGGGCTTGCCGGTTTCGCTTGCGCCGATCGTGGCGGGCGAGCGCTGCGGCTATCGCAATAAAGTGGAATATCCCCTCTCGCCCGAGGGGACGCCGGGCTTTTATGCCCGCGCTTCCCACAGGGTCATACCGGTGGCGAGCTGTCAGCTGGAGCATCCCGCCTTTCGCCCCCTGCTTGACTATCTCACCGCCTTTGTCAAAGAGCAGGCGATTTCGATCTATAACGAAGAAAGCGGCCGGGGGCTGCTGCGCCATTTTTATCTGCGGATCGGCGAGGCCACCGGGGAAATCATGGTGACGCTTGTCATTAACGGCGACAGCCTCCCCGGCGGCAAACGGCTTGCCGAAGCGCTCCTGAACCTGCCAAGCGCCGGCGGCGCGCGCGTGGTCTCGGTCTATCTCAACCATCATAAGGAAAAAAACAATGTCATTCTCGGCGCGCGGTATACGCTGCTTGCCGGGAAAGCGACCATTGACGACTGCCTCTGCGGCCTGCGCTTTTCGCTTGCCCCCGCGTCTTTTTATCAGGTGAACCGCGCCATGGCGGAACGGCTCTACACCGCCGCTGCCGACCTCGCCGCCCTGCGGCCGGGGGAGAGGCTGGTCGACCTCTTCTGTGGCGTCGGCACCATCGGGCTTTCGATGATCGCAAAAGCGCCGGGCGCTTCCCTGCTCGGCGTGGAGATCCTGCCGGAAGCGGTGGAAAACGCCAAGCGCAACGCCGAACAAAACGGCATCGCAAACGCCCGCTTTGTCTGCGGCGACGCCAACAGTGAAGCCATCGGACAAGCCGACGCCGTCGTGGTCGATCCGCCCCGTAAGGGCTGCGGTCAGGCGCTTTTGGCGCGCCTTGCCCAGCTTGCGCCCAAACGGATCGTCTATATTTCCTGCAGCCCCGACACCTTAGCGCGCGACTGCGCCATCCTCGCTAAAGCCGGCTTCGCCGTCGCCCACGCCCAGCCCTTCGACCTCTTCCCCGGCACGGGACATGTCGAGACGGTATGTTTGCTGAAGAAAAATCAATAAAAAAGACTTTTGCCTCGCATTCCCGCCTCGGCGTGGCGAAAGCTATTTATAAAACCACCACAAGGAGCGGCTGCCGAAACGGCAGCCGCTCCTTGTGGTATCAGCCCATTTTTTTATTTTTTAAAGTTTTTGAAAGGGGTCTAAGGGGAAAACTTTTTTCAAAAAGTTTTCCCCTTACAAAACTAATCTCAAAATCGAAACGGTGAGGAAAAGCAGCGCGCAGGCCAAAAAGGAAGGACTGAAAAAGACCCGCACGGCGCCCTTCTTTTCCTGAAAGCCCAAGCAGTCGTCCGCCCGGGCGGGATCCCGCGCGAGCCTCGAGAGCGCGGATTCCGCGCTTTTCAGCGCGAAAATCAAAAAGAGAATCGCCAAAAAGAGCGAAATCAGCAACGCAAAGCGATTGCCTAACGGCTGGATCATCAGATTCCAGAGCGGCGGCAAAAGATAGACCGAGGCGAGATTCACCGCAAAGCGCATGAGCATGGCGGCGAATACCGAACCCGTGACATGGACGGCGAAGGCCAGCACCAGCCCCGTGAGAAAATAAGAAAAAAAGCCGGGCAGATCAAAAAAGCAAAACGCCGAGGCAAGCGCCGGCACTAAGATCGCGGGGGCGACCCCATAAGGCTTGTAAACGGCGGGAAGGATGCCGCGAAAGACAAATTCCTCGCAGGCGGCAGGCAGGGCGGCATAGGCTAAAATGACATATAACACATTGGGCTTGAGCGAAATGTCCGATAAAATAAAGGAGCCGCCGGCGGCGTAGGCGCTGTCTTTTATGCCCACCGTAAAAAGAAGGCCGTTTAAAAACAGGCCGCCGAAGAGCAAAAACAGCGTCAGACTGATGTAAAACCACGCCTGCTTGCCCGAAGGGCGGGACAGCGGCAAAGAAGTCGCAAAGTCGCGGCCTTTGAACTTGCAGAAGAAAAAGGCGGGAAAAGCGAAGACCAGAAGCTCTAAAATCATCAAAGAGAAAAAGAGCTTGGGGAGCGAGTCAATGCCCGCTGTCGGCACCAGCTGCGTCAGGAGCAAAAGAGCGTACACCGAGAGAAGCAGGAGCGGCGCCGTGATCCTCGGGTCATTTCGTTTCAACGAATCTCACTCCTTTTTCGGTGACGATGAAATCCGCCGCGATGTCGTGCCGACCGCGCGGCAAGGGCGTTCCCGAAAGAAAAGAAGTATAGCATAAGCCGGCGCGGGTGCCGATA
>CANQXN010000137.1 GCA_947627815.1 uncultured Clostridia bacterium
GGCAGAGGACGCGCCGGGATCGGAAGAATCGGGGGCGGTCGATGTCGGCGTCTCGCCGGGTTCGGACGGTTCGGTCGATGTCGGCGTCTCGCCGGGTTCGGACGGTTCGGTCGATGTCGGCGGATCGGCGGGATCGGACGGCTCTGCGGGATCGGTGGGATCGGTGGGATCGGTGGGCGCAGGCGCCAGCAGAGAGAACACGCGGTTGCGGGCGGCGACAAGCGCCGCTTTGGCGGCGTCCACCTGCGCCTGCGTGCGGTCGGCATCGGCGAGCAGCGCGCGGGCGGCCGCAAGAGAGGCGGTATAAGCCGCCGCGTCTTCCTCCGCCGCCCCGACGGGCGCCAGGGTTTCCAGTTTCTCCACGAGCGACCGCAGAGGCGCGTCCCACAGCCCTTCCACCAAGATCCGCGCGGTGACGCTGTAGGGCGATCCTGTCAGCTTGCCGCGCAAAGTGAAGGAGCCGGGGGCGGCAAGATAGGCCGCCGGGCAGGCGTCCCAGACCACATCGGCCTCCATACGGCTGCCGTCGGTAAAGGCAAGCGTTACGGTATCCGGCAAAGAGACGGGGAAACCTTCGCCGTCCGGCGTCAGGGTAAGCGCATAATCTGAAAGCCCTTTGGGCGTTTTTTTCGCATAGTCGGCTTCAAGCGCCGTCATGGCGCTATCAAGTGCCGACGCCTCTCGGTCAAGTTCGTCTTGTGCGGCAGCGTTCTCCCGTGCCGCGAGCGCCGTTTGATAGATCGCCTCGGCGGTTTTCCAAGCGGCGGCGGGATAGTCAAACCTGCTGAGCGCCTCAAAGGCCGAAAGCGCCTGATCGATGCCGGTATAATCGAGCGCGGCATTGCCCCGCCCGGCGAAAAACGCCACTTCGGCAAGGCCGATGACCGAGGGATCGCCGAAATTTTCGGTCAGTTCCAATTTAATCGTGCGGGCGGACAGGCTGCCCAGCGAGAGAAAATCCGTGGCCGCCTGCCCCGGCTGGCCGGAGGCCTTATGCAGGGTGTAGGTGCCGGCTAATATCCAGTCGGCATCGCTCGGCGCGGCCTTATCGCTATAGTAAACCGACATGGTTTTCACGCCCCGGTCGGTCTCGTTTTCCTGGTTATGGTTCCAGACAAGCAGGCTGTCTACCGTCACCTGCCGCCCAAAATCGAAGAGGAGCCACGCCGTCCTCTCACCTTCCAGCGAATGCCACATGGTGGTGGCGTTATAGGGATTGTCATGGAGCGCGGCAAAGAGATCGCCGCTTGCCGAAAGCCCCGATTTATCGATGAGATTGCGCACATGCGCCCAGCCAAGCGACTCCGCCTGGCTCCACATGGAGGAGGCCTTCACCGACTGTACCGGCACTTCGGTATAGCGCCCGGCGCTTTGCAGACGCAAAGACAGGCTGACCGCGCAGCCGCCGGCGCTTTGGCCGGTCAGCGTGACAAGCCCCGCGCGGGAAAGCGCCGCTTCATCACTGTTCCACTTGATCGTTTCCCAGACAAGCCCGCCGTCCGCCCGGACGAAAAGGCCGCGTTCCGGCAAAACAAGAGGCGAGCCGACCGTTCCCGTGACCGTCTCCCAGGGTTCCCGCAATGCCGAAGGGGCAGAGGCGGAGAACTCCGCCGGCGTCAAAACCACTTCGGATAGAGAGAGCGTCCCCGTCGACGCGCAGGCGATGGAAAGATAGCGGGCGGACACCCCCGCGAGGTCGAAGGCATAGCAGTTTTCGGTTTTTTCGCCGTCCGAGAGCTTCAAGCGCAAAACCGGGTCTTTCTTTTCAAGACTTGCATAGGTGGCGCGCCCGGGGTCTTCGTTAAAAAGGTAGAGATAGGTGCGGTCGATCATCGTTTCGGACATCTCATCGCCCACATGGACATAGAGTTTGCCAAGGGCGGCGCTGTAGCCGATATCGCTCCGCCAGGCGGCAATGCCGCCCCCGCTTTGAAAGGCGGTTTCATGGGAAGCCGCCGGATCGCAGAAGCCGTCCACCGCCCGTTCGGGGCCGGCGTTGCCGTTTTGATTCAAAGCCTCGGCTTTTTTATGGTAGAGGAGATTGGCGGTGGGGTCATAATCGGCCATCCAGGCGGCGGGAAAGTCGGTCACATCGCCCGGCTTGCGGTATTTCTCGCCCACTGCGGCGAGGAGATCGGTATATTTTTTGATGAACTGTCCCTTGCCGTCGGGGGAGACATTGAGAATGAACACCGTATTGTCGGCGCGGCAGTCATCGAGCGTATCGATCACCCAATCGGCGCTTTTAAAGGTTTCGCTTGTATATTTATGGCACCAGAACCAATGGCTCGTGGGCGTATTGCAGGAGATATTCAGGTTGTCAAACCAATCGGGAACCGTCTGGCCGGCGGCGCTTTCAAACATCGCCACCTGGCTGTGGGTATTGTTGGCCTCGCAGCTGATATTGATCACGAGGCAGTTGGGCTGATAGGTATGCACGAGATTGACGATTTCGTCATAGGGAAGCTTGGTATAGTTCGGGCCGCCCCAATAGGCGTTCCAGCCGTCGAAAATGAGAAAGGGAATCTCGCCGTAGCCGGTCAGAAGCTCGCGCAGCTGGGCTTTGATAAATTCCACATCGCTGTCGGTACAGCTTTTGGAAGTGATTTGGTGTTTGACATCCAACATTGAGAAATACAGCCCGGGCGCGATGCCCTCTGCGCGGCAGGCGTCGGTAAAGAGTTTGACCACATCGCGCCGATCGGTGGCGCTGCCGACATCGTAATCGGTATAGGCGCTGTCCCAGAGGTCAAAGCCGTCATGGTGTTTCGTCGTGAGGACGGCAAAGGTCATGCCGGCGCTTTTGGCCGCCTTGGCCCAGGCCGTGCAGTCGAGCGCCGTGGGGTTCCAGGTCTTGGGCTGGAAGGTGGAGGCGCGGTCTTCCCCGCCCCAGTCGCCGCCAATCGAGGCAAACTCATAGGTGGCGCTGTTGAAATGGAGAAACATACCAAAGCGCAGGTCGAGAAAATCCCGATAGAGTGCTTCGGTGCGCGCCGTCTCGGCGAGCACGGGGTCCTCTTCGCATACCGTCACGGGCAAGGTGTCGGAAAACTGCCCTTTGGTCACGGTGATTTCGGCTTTTCCCGGCGCGTGCGCGCTGACAACACCGTTTTCCACCGTGGCAACGGCGGGGTCGGAGCTTGCCCAGACAGGCGTTTCCTCGCCGGCGTTGATCTCCCTGAGCGCCAGCGCGGCGCTGCCGCCGGTCTTCAAGGTCAGGCTTTCCAAGCAAAACCGCACGCCGTCAAAGACATAGTCGTTTTTCGCGTTGGCATACACTTCGGTAAAGGGCGCGAAAAAAAAGAGCGCGGCAAAAACCAGCGCCGCCGCAACCATCGACAGCAGCAGGGGCAAGCGGACGCGTTTTTTCTTATGGGACGCGGTGTTTATCACATTGTTTATCACAGGTTGTCTTTTCATCGTCATGCCCTTCTTTCAGGTCTTGGGATCGTCGCCGGGGTCGTCAGGCGGGGTGAGAAAATCGCCCAAAACCTCGGGTTTATGGAAAATGCTGTCGGCATCGGTCAAGGTACGGATCACGCGGCAGGGATTGCCGGCGGCGAAACTGCCGGCGGGAATGTCGCGTGTCACGACGCTGCCGGCGCCGATGACGCAGTTATCGCCCACCGTCACGCCGGGGCAGAGGATCACGCCGGCGCCCAGCCAGCAGTAATTCCCGACGGTCACGGGTTTGGCATAGCAGAGCCTGCGGGATCGGCCTTCATTATCGGTGAGCGCTAAGCGTTCGTTGGCAAGCATAGGATGCACCGGCGTGACAATCGTGACATTGGGGCCGAAGTCGCAATGGTTGCCGATGCGGACTTCGCCGTCATCCTGCACCGTGAAATTGAAATTGACAAAGCAATGATGCCCGATGAAGGTATGGCAGCCGTAATGAAAGGTGACGGGGCCTTGAATGAAGCTGCCTTCGCCGAAAGCGCCGAGAATTTCGTGCAAAATAGCGTTTCTTTCTTCGATTTGGTCTTCATAGAGGCGGTTGAAATCCTGGCTGGCTTTATGCGCCTTCCGTTTTTGCGCGACAAGCGCGGGATCGCCGGGGAAAAAGAGCAGCCCCGCTCTGCGTTTTTCGTCTTCTTGCATATTTTTTCTCCTTGGGGAACTTCTCCTTGGGGAACTTCTTGAAAAGAAGTTCCCCAAACCCTTCAAGAACTTTTAAAAAAGGAATTTGGGAAAATGGGGGAAAGGTTGTGATTGGGAAAAACATTTTCAAAATGCCCACGGTTCCCCGCCTCATTATATCAATACCCGGGGAAAAAGTCAATCGCCCGCCTTCAAAAAATAAGGGAAATCCCGCCCGCCCCGCGCGCCGCCTGTGTAAAAAATGCGCAAAAATCAAAAAAGGGCTTGCTTTTTCTCCCGGGCTGTGGTACAATGAACAAGCAAATCACGGAAGCGTATCGAAGTGGTCATAACGGCCCTGACTCGAAATCAGGTAGACGGCAACGTCTCGTGGGTTCGAATCCCACCGCTTCCGCCATAACAGAGGCAGGGGGTCAAAGACCCCCTGTCTCTGTTATGCCGAAACCCCACGGATTCTGAATCCTGTTTTTACCCATAGGGTAAAAACTCCGTCCGGCGGCGCTGAATTGTTCGGTTTTCGCCCAATATGACGCCGGGCGGGGGTTCGGCTGCTTGCGGCCAAATCCCACCGCTTCCGCCAAAAAGAAAAGTCGCGCAAGCGGCTTTTTCTTTTTGTTTGAAACTTGTCAAGTATTGTGGACACCTAAAACAGTGAAAAAATCATTGGGAATACGGTAGCCGATGCCGGAATGCA
>CANQXN010000138.1 GCA_947627815.1 uncultured Clostridia bacterium
ATTGTAGTTCTGCTTTCTTCTAAGCTTTGTACTTCGCTCTTGTTGTTCAATTTTCAAGGACCGATCTTCGCTCCCCTCCCGCAAGGCATTTTCCCCCGCTCGAGGTTAGCTTGTGTATTATATCACTCTTCTGCGCCTTTTGTCAAGTCATTTTTTGAAAAAAACAAAAAAATTTTCAAACGGCCTTTTTTTCGATTTTCAAGGACACTTTATGCCAAAATCCTATCATAAGTCTCTGCTTTTGTCATTCTCCGCGCTTAAGACGCGCCATATTGCCCATCAGTTTTTTTGTCCCCGCCGTGTCAAAGATCACCTCATACAGGGCGTCGGACCCCATCTCGCGCACCGACAGGACAATGCCGCGACCGAAGGTCGGATGAATCACCGTATCCCCCACTTGGAACTTCTCCGCCGGCTCTTTGGGCGGCTTTGGCGTCTGAAAAGGCGCGCCGCCGAAGGAAAGACGGCCGCCGTCTCGCTCGCCGGCGCCGCCGTAGCGGGCGGACGGGCGGAAAAAGCCGCCGGGTTGCCGCGCGCTTTCTTCGCTGTCAAGACAGGCGGGCGGAATCTCTTTGACAAAGCGGGAGAGCGGATTATATTGCGTCTGCCCGTAATAGAGCCGCTGTTTCGCGTGGGTGAGAAACAGCCGTTCGCGCGCGCGGGTGATGGCCACATAGGCAAGCCGGCGCTCCTCTTCCATTTCGGCAGGCTCCGATTGACTCTGCATCGAGGGAAACATGCCGTTTTCCATGCCCGGCAAAAAGACGACGGGAAATTCCAGCCCTTTGGCCGAATGCATGGTCATCAGCACCACGGCGTCGGCGGTTTTGTCGTAATTATCGACATCAGAGACAAGCGCCACTTCCTCTAAATAGCCGGAGAGCGTGGCCTCCTCTTGCTCCTCCTCATATTCCACGGCGGTGTTGACAAGCTCTTCGACATTCTCCAACCGTTCCTTGCCCTCCTCCCCTTCGGCGATGAGCATGGCGCGATAGCCGGAAAGCTCCACGGTTTTCCGGAACAGCGTGGGCAGATCTTCGTTTTGCGCGGCCTCTTGCAGGGCGTCCATCAGGTCGGCAAACCCCTTGAGGCGGGGGGCGAGTTTGGCAAGCACCGGATAGCGGTCGGCATTTTGGATCACCGTCATCATAGCGACATTCTCCGAGCGAGCGATATCGCTCACCGTGTCGATCGCCACGCTGCCGATTTTGCGCTTGGGTTCGTTGATGATTCGTAACAGGCGCAGATCGTCCGCCGGATTATTCACAAGGCAGAGATACGCCAAAATGTCCTTGATTTCCTTGCGGTCATAAAAGCGTGTGCCTGCCAGCACGCGATAAGGCACGCCGCTCTTGGTCAGGGCTTTTTCGATGGGTCCCGATTGGGCGTTGGCGCGGTACAGCACGGCAAAATCGCTGAAGCTTCTCTTTTCTTTGCGCACAAGCTGTAAAATTTGCTCGGATATGTAGACCGCTTCCTCGGTCTGATCCTCAAGCTCGGCCAAGCGGATGGGATCGCCGCCTTTTTTGTCGGTCCAGAGCTTTTTTTCGTGGCGGGTCGTGTTATTGCCGATCACGGCGTTGGCGGCATCGAGAATCACCTGCGTGGAGCGGTAATTCTGTTCCAGCTTCACCACCCGGGCGTCGGGAAACGCCTTGTCGAAGGTGAGAATGTTTTCCACCGTGGCGCCGCGAAAGCGGTAAATGCTCTGGTCGTCATCCCCCACCACCATGAGATTTCTGTACTTGCCCGAAAGGAGGACCGAAAGCATGAACTGCGCGTGGTTGGTGTCCTGATACTCATCCACCGAGACATAGTGAAAACGGTTCTGATAGTAGTCCCTGACATCGTCAAACCGGGTCAGAAGATCCACGGTGCGCATGATGATATCGTCAAAATCCACGGCGTTCGCCTCGGCGAGCTTTTCCTGGTACAGCTGATAGATTTTGCCGATTTGCCCCAAACGATAGTCTTTGCCGGCAAGGGTGATAAACTCCTCCGGCGCGGTCAGGGTATCCTTGGCGCGGCTGATCACATTCATCACGCTTTTGACGGGAAACATTTTATCGTCGATCCGCAGTTCCTTCATGGCCGCGCCGAAGAGGCGCTTGCTGTCCTCGGCGTCATAGATGGTAAAATTGCGTTCCAAGCCGATGCGGTCGCCAAAGCGCCGCAAAATACGCACGCAGATCGAATGAAAAGTCCCCGCCCAGACTTCCAAACTCTCTTCTTCCACGCCCAATTCCTTGGCCAAACGCTCTTTCATTTCTCCCGCCGCCTTGTTGGTAAAGGTGATGGAAAGCATCGCCCAGGAAGGCGTTTTCTGCACGGCGTAGCGATCAAGGAGCACGGCGATTTCTTCTTTGGGGCGTGATTTTGCCGCTTCGAGCGCCGCGATCTCCTCTTCCCCGACCCAAGCGGGGCGGCTTTCGTCCTCATAGGCGGCGCCATACCGAATGATATGGGCAATCCGCTTGACAAGGACGGTGGTTTTGCCGCTGCCCGCGCCGGCGAGAACCAGCAAGGGGCCGCGAACGGCATACACCGCCGCCCGCTGTTCTTTGTTGAGGCCGTCATACAGGCGGTCAAAAAGCGCCCGTTTGGCCTGAATAAACCGTTGTGTGAGCTGATCCAATTTTATATCCTCACGGGTGTGAAAACCCCGATCTCTCTTTCTTTATTTTCCTTGGGCGACGCCCTTTTTTGATCCTGTCACCCGTTTTGCGCGTCGAGATAGGAGGCGGCGGCAAGCGCCGCCACGGCGCCGTCCGCCACGGCGGTGGTGATCTGCCGGACGGCTTTGGCGCGGCAGTCCCCCGCCACAAAAAGCCCCGGCGTCTTTGTGGTGCAGTCCTCCCCGGAGGCGACATAGCCCGCCTCATCAAGCGTCAGGAAGGAGGCGAAGTCCTTGCAGTCGGGTTCTAAACCGATGGCGACAAACACGCCGTCGGTCGCGAGCGTTTGGCTCTCTCCTGTCAGGGTGTTTCTCACCGTCACGCCCCGCAGCTGCGTATCGCCCGTATAGGCCGTGACCGCGCTGTCATACAGGACGCTGATATTAGGCGTCGCCAGCACCTTGGCGGTGAGGCGCGGCTCCCCGGTGAGCACGGAGAGATTCTGCACCATGGTGACCCGCCGGCAAAGCCCGGAAAGAAAGAGCGCTTCCTGCTTGGCGGAATTGCCGCCGCCGATCACGACGACATCTTTTCCTTTATAAAAAGCGCCGTCGCAGACCGCGCAGAAAGAAAGACCGTTGCCGATATAGGCTTCTTCTCCGGCAAGCCCCAGCGTCCGGTGCTTAGCGCCGAGCGCCAAAATCACGGCGCCGCCTTCATAAACAGCTCCCTCTTCGGTCAGCACTTCCCAGCCACGCCCTTTGGGCTTAAGCCCCACGGCTCTGCCCACTTCCGCCTCGGCGCCCAAAGACAGCACCTGATCCACCAGCTTTTCGGCGATTTCGTTGCCCGAGGCGGCGGCGATGCCGGGGTAGTTTTCAATCAGCGGCGAATAGGTGATCTGCCCGCCGAACGCGCCCTTTTCCAAAAGCAGGACGCTTTTGTCAAAGCGCAGAAGATAGAGCGCCGCGGCAAGCCCGCTAGGCCCCGCGCCGATGATGACAACATCGTACATAACTGTCTCCTTGTCTTTCGATCTCTTTTGCCTCATTCGGTTTTCACCGCGCTTTTCGGCACCGTGGGAACAAGTCTTTGCCCCTTGGTACGGGAAGCCCCCCGGCAGAGCATATAGACCCTGTCGGGGGGCTAAAACGCGCGTGAGAGCGCTCAAGCGCGATTTTCTATATACCGGATGATTTCGGAAACGCCGCGATGGAGTTCGTAACTCTTGCTCCCCGCCACCACGAGGGTGGGCGCGCTGCGCACGCCGAAGCGATTCACCAGCGCGGCGTTTTCATCGGCGTTCACCTTGTCGTAGTTGATGCCGGCCTTTTCGAGCTTCGCCGCCGCGATCTTGCAGTTGGGGCAAGTCGGCGTGGAAAAGAGCATGATGCTTTCGGTCTCTTCCTCGGCGGGCGCTTCGCAGGCGGCTTCTTTGCCCGGCACGCCCTGCCGCTTCAACACCGAATTTTCGATATCGTAAAGCTTTCTTTCCTTAAATTCCCGCGCTTTGCCGATGTTCCAGTTCTGTACCGGCCGATAATAGCCGGTGATGCGGCTGTAGACCTCGGTCGGCGCGCCGCACTCGGGGCAGGTAAAATGTTCGCCCGTCAGATAGCCGTGGGTGCGGCAGACGGAATAAGTGGGGGAGATGGTATAATAGGGGAGCTTGTAATTTTCCGCAATTTTGCGCACCAAATTGGCCGCGGCCTTCCAGTCGGGGAGCTTTTCGCCCAAAAAGGCGTGGAACACCGTCCCCGAGGTATAGAGGGTCTGAATCTCGTCCTGCACATCCAACGCCTCGAAAATATCGGCGGTATAGCCCACCGGCAGATTGGAGGAGTTGGTGTAATAGGGGCTGTTTTCATCGCTCGAAGCGGTGATGATATCGGGATACAGCTCCTTGTCGTGCTTGGCAAGGCGGTAGGCAGTGCTTTCCGCCGGCGTGGCTTCCAGATTGTAGAGATCGCCGTATTTCTCCTGATAATCGGAGAGACGCTCTCTCATATGGTTCAAGACCTCGATGGTGAATTCCTGCGTCTCTTTGTGGGTCATGTCTTTTTTAAGCCAGCAGGCGTTGAGGCCGGCTTCGTTCATGCCGACAAGGCCGATCGTGGAAAAATGGTTGTCAAAGGTGCCGAGATAGCGCTTGGTGTAGGGATAAAGCCCC
>CANQXN010000139.1 GCA_947627815.1 uncultured Clostridia bacterium
ATGTCACCTTCACCGAATGCCACCAGGATCTTGACGACAATCTGGTGGTCTGGGACATCGAATTCATCGCCGGCAATCAGAAATACGAATATGAAGTAGACGCCATCACCGGCAAAATTCTCGAAAAGAAAGTGAAACCCCTCGGCAACACTTCGCAGAAGCTCCCCACCGACAACGCGGCGCTCGCCGACGCGCAGGCCAAGGCGCTTGCCGATGCCGGCCTTACCGAAGCCGAAGTCACCTTCACCGAGGCCAAAGCCGACTACGACGACGGCGTTCTGGTCTATGAAATCGAGTTTTTCACCGCCACCCACCAATATGAATACGAAATCGATGCCGCGACCTTGGCGATCCGCGACAAATCGGTGAAACTGCGCGCCTCCCAGAGCCTGCCGCAGGATCCCGCCGCTTCCTATATCACGCTGGACGAAGCCAAAGCCGCCGCCCTCGCCGACGCCGGTCTTACCGCAGCCGAAGTCACCTTCCGCGAAGCCCAGCTCGACCGCGAAGACAATTTCGTGGTTTACGAACTCGAATTTGTCACCGCCGCCAACAAATACGAATATGAAATCAACGCCGTAACCGGCCAGATTCTCAAAAAAGAAGTAAAGCCCCTCTCGGCACCGCAAGAGACGCCCGGCACCGCCACCACGACAGAAACCCCCGCAAATCCGAGCAATCCGTCGAACCCGAGCAATCCCGGCAATCCGTCCACGCCTTCCACGCCTTCCACGCCTTCTACGCCTTCCGCCATTGACCTTGCCGACGCCAAAGCCGCCGCCCTTGCCGACGCGGGGCTTACCGAAGCCGAAGTTACCTTCACCAAAGCCAAACAGGACTACGAAAACGGCGTGTTGGTCTATGAAATCGAGTTCCGCAGCGCCACCACCAAATACGAATACGAAATCAACGCCGAAACCGGCGCCGTGATGTCGAGAGAATCGGAAGTCATTCACAGCTATCACGAGCCTACCACCCCGCCGACCTCCTCCGGCACGATCGAGAGCGCCAAAGCGACCGCGCTTGCCGATGCGGGTCTTGACGCCTCCGAAGTGACCTTCCTCAAAGCCAAAGAGGACCTCGAAGACGGCCGCCGCGTCTTTGAAATCGAGTTTGTCACCGAAACGGCCAAATACGAATACGAAATCGATGCCGAAACCGGCGCCATTCGCGGCAAAGATGTCGAGACTTTCCGCAACCCCGGCACGGGCGGAACGACCGGCTCCTATATCACCGTAGAGCAGGCCAGAGCCGCCGCTCTCGCCAGAGCCGGCCTGACCGAAGCCGAAGTCACCTTCACCAAAACCAAATTGGAATATGACGACGGCGTCATGGCCTACGAGATCGAATTCAGAAAAGGCAAATTGGAATACGAATGCAAAATCAACGCCCTCACCGGCCAGGTCATCGAGTTTGAAATCGACGACTGAACCATAAAACTATAGCCAGAGAACCCCTCGGCCGAACGGCCGAGGGGTTCTCTGGCGTGATGAAGGAAAAAGGCGTTTTTCTTTTGACAGACATCCATAGAAATAGTATCCGCAAGCTGTTTTGCAGATGATCTAAGCCGCGTTTTAATCTTGCAAAAACGATCAAAAAATCCGGCTCCGAACAGAAAAAAGTTATTGATTCCCGCCTCGTCACCGTCCGCCCAAAACAGACCAATCTTGGGGAAAAGCAAAAAAATTCAATTTTAACAAAAAAGGCCTTGCTTTTGTTCGAGATTTAGAATATAATAGAAGCATAAAAAGTGAGGTGCTTTATGTTGAGTTATATGTCAGCAAAAGATGCTGCTAAAAAGTGGAATATTTCACAGCGGCGCGTGGCCATTCTCTGTAGCGAAAACAGAATCGACGGGGCCATGATGGTCGGCAATACTTGGATTATTCCAAGCGATGCCGAAAAACCCATAGACAAAAGAACCGTGCGTTATGAAAAAGAACATCAAATCACATTAAAGCCGTTTGTCAAGTGGGTTGGCGGCAAAGGGCAACTCATCGACGAACTTGAAAAGATGCTGCCCTCAAATGGGGATAAAGTCCTGACAAAGTATTGTGAGCCTATGGTCGGCGGCGGCGCGCTTCTTTTCAATGTGCTGGCAAAATATCATTTTGCCGATCTTTATATCAGTGATATCAATCCAGAGCTTATCAACGCCTACAATGTGATAAAAAAGAATGTTACGGAACTGATTTCGCGCCTTCAAGAAATGCAAATGGCCTTTTTACCTATGGATGAGAACGGCAGAAAGTTTTATTATTATTCTGTCCGTGATAAATTCAATTCCGTGGTATTGACAGAAGAAACTGCGGTCGAAAAAGCGGCTTACTTTATCTTTCTCAATAAGACATGCTTCAACGGGTTGTATCGTGTAAACCGCAAAGGAAAATTTAATGTTCCTATGGGCGCATATAAAAATCCGACAATCTGCGATGAGGAAAACTTGCTCAATATCAGCAAAGTTTTGCAAAATGTTACTATCATTTGCGGCGACTATTCTTTATCGAAAGAGTTCATTGACAAGAATACTTTTGTATACTTGGATCCGCCATATCGACCCATTTCCGAAACATCGGCTTTCACATCTTACAATGCCGATGTCTTCGATGACAACGAACAAATAAGACTTTCCAAGTTTATAGACGACATCAATGCAGCAGGGGCGAAGATTGTTTTGAGCAACTCCGATCCCAAAAATGTAAATTCCGAAGATACTTTCTTTGACGACCTGTACAAGTCGTACAACATCAGACGCGTATCCGCTTGCCGCATGATAAACAGTAATGCTGACAACCGTGGCAAGATCAATGAACTTATAATCAGCAACTAAAGGAGAGCAAAATGCAACGGAATTTTAACGATTGGTTCAAGAGTTTCAGAAACAGTATCTGCGACTACAAATATTATGTTGATTTTGAAAAGGTCTATGGGAATGTCGATTCCATAAAAATCGAACTCAATATCCTCAATTCCCTTATCGGCTCGAAAAATATCGAAGCCGACTTTGAGGCGCTTTTGACAAAGTATCCTGAGATTTTGAAGTGCATTCCCATCCTGCTGGCAATCAGAGGACGGGAAATTTACGCTATTGACGGCGACGGGGAATATTTGTTTGATTTCCGCAAAATGAATTACTCTGCCGA
Organism: uncultured Clostridia bacterium; assembly: GCA_947627815.1. Classification (GTDB taxonomy): domain Bacteria; phylum Bacillota; class Clostridia; order Oscillospirales; family CAG-272; genus RGIG1993. The sequence continues at coordinate 3,144 of CANQXN010000139.1, forward strand.
TGAGTACAAGATGTTTATGCGCAAAACGGGATTATTCAAGCTGATTTCGCAAAAGTTGATTGGAAATCTCGTGGATTATGTTACAGGCGTGGAAGTCGGTCTTGATAGTAATGGGCGCAAAAATCGCGGCGGACATCTTATGGAAGACCTTGTGGAATCATATTTGAAAAAGGCGGGGCTTGTCAAAGGCAACGACTATTTTAAAGAAATGTACATATCCGACATTGAACGGCGTTGGGGCTTGGATTTGTCGAGCATCTCCAATACTGGCAAAACCGAAAAGCGATTTGACTTTGTTGTCCGCAAAGACAACATCGTTTACGGAATTGAAACGAATTTCTATGCAAGTAACGGATCAAAACTCAATGAAACAGCAAGAAGCTACAAAACCATCGCTTTGGAAGCAAAAGACATAGGCGGCTTCGCATTTGTGTGGTTTACCGATGGGCAAGGTTGGAAATCCGCACGACATAATCTTGAAGAAACCTTCGATGTTTTGGACAATATGTATTGCATCACCGATTTGGAAAGCGGAATAATCAATGAACTCTTTTAATTGCAGGAGATAAAATATGCAGGGCGGAATGTTTGTTACTCTATATGACGAAAATACCTTAAAATTATATTTGAATCGTGGACTATACGGCTTTTTGATGAAACCAACTTCCGTAAACACCGTTTCGAGCCGTAGCAAACACTATGCGGCTCTTGCTGACTATGCTTGCAGTCGGGAAGGAACCGATTTGTTCTTTTTCCTGAAACGAAAAATCGTTTATGGAGGAAAAATCTACGGCAACACCGATTGCGCTTCATTCTATATCAACGGGCAAAATAGTCCTTTGGGACAGCAGGCTCAAGCTAATTTGTTTTGGGACGAATCATCGAGATATACACCCACGACCACTCCCGGTATTTTCAAAGTAAATGGCGCAGATAAAGCGCAACCGTTCATATTTCAATTTCACCAAACCGAAAATACTGGCAAGTATATTATTTCAGACGACTTATACTTTAACTTGGGCAAAAAATATCCCTATCCGCTGCCCTCCAACAGTATGCAGGGGATGAGTTTTTGCACTTTGACTCCGGGCGAAGTAGAGGAACTCACCGATTTGCTCTCAAATTCCGATAACAGAATTGATTTTACGGAATGCGATGACATTGAAAAGAACGGAGACGAACGCCTTTTTGACGATGCGTTGGTTGATCTCCGCTCCGAGTTTATCAATGAGGCGCAAATGGAGTTTACTATTTTGTCGTCGCTCACGCCTTTACATGAATTGTTCGAAAACAACTATATTCTTTGCAGACAGGTTCCCATATCCCCTTTTAAGCCGATGAATATGGATAGAGCCGACATTTGCTTATATAGCCTCGACGCACCGATAAAAGAAGGTACCATACCCAATATCGTTATTGAACTAAAAAATGGAAAGACAAATTACAATGCCTATAATCAAACCGTCAGATATTTGAAATGGCTGAAAATGATCACTACCGAGGAAGAATTTACTCAAATAAAAGCGTTTGTGATCGCAAGCTCCTTTTCTCCAATCAAGCGGAGCAAAGTGGACACTTGTT
>CANQXN010000140.1 GCA_947627815.1 uncultured Clostridia bacterium
ATGCCTCCCCAATGCCATACCATTCGCAGGGTTTCTTTTTTTGATCGATGATGGGTCATATCAATTGACATCACAGATGTGAGCCATAAAAAAGAGGGAGCATCTCTTGACAGCGTTCGTCAGATATGCTATGATATACTTGAATATTATGTGATTTAAGGAAGGTATCTGCCATGCATCGAAAAAAAGCGCTTTTGAAGCGCGCCGTGGCCTGTGTCAGTCTGCTTCTCGCTTTATTGCTCCTCTCCTCCTGCGGCATGTTGTCTCTGCTCTTTCAGGGGATTGGCGGCATTTCTTATACCGATTTCGACACGCTGGAATATGAGCGTCCCGATTTTGAAGAGATCGATGCGCAGTTTGATAAACTCGATTCCCTGATCAAAGAATCGTCCTCGACACGGACGATTCAGAACAATCTCTACACCCTGTACGGCCTCATCAACAATGCGCAGACCCAGAATGCCTTAGCGGAAATTTTCTATTATGAAGATGTCACAAACAGCTTTTACGATGAGGAAATGACCTACTGCTCGGAAAAGATCGGCGGGATTCAAACCCGGCTGAACGAGTTGTACGCGGCCATCATCAATGCTGGATTGGAAAGCGACCTGCTCTCCAACTGGACAGAGGCAGATTTTGCTTCCTTTGAAAAATACAAGGATCTGTATGACGACGAGTATCAGACGCTGATCGCCCGCCGCACCGAGCTGGAAAACCAATATCTGACCGGCACCACAGAGATTCAGCTCAAGCTCGGCGGCAAGTCGTATTATGTGGATGAAATGATCGACGCGGTTCGGAACGGCCTTCTCACCTATGACGAATATTTGGACGGCATACAGCAATACTACCGGCAGCTCAACGAGATCGGGGGTCCCGTCTATTTAGAACTCCTCACCGTTGACAAGGCGCTGGCGAAGAAGTTGGGCGTGAAAAACCTGACGGCTTATTATTACGAAACCGATTATACCAGAGAATATACGCCGGACGAGGCACAGACCGTCTGGCAATACACCAAGGAATATCTGGCGCCGTTGTACAAACAGCTTTCCCACATCATCAACGATGATGAAACGCTGGTCACCGCCTATTATCAGGCAAACGCCTCCGCCGGCAACAGGACAATCGAAGCCTATAACGACGCCATCTGGGCCTATGCCGAAGAAATCTCCCCCGACATGGAAAACGCGCTGAATGCCATGGTCAACTACCATCTTTCTTCCATCGGCTCCTCGGTCAATCGGCAAAACTCCAGCTATACCACGCTGCTCCCCAGCTATATCATGCCCTTTATGTTTATCACCACCCTCGGCGATTTGAGCGATGTCGCGACCTTCATTCACGAGTTCGGACATTTCTATTCCTTCTATCGGAATGGGGCCGAGATCGACAATATCCTGGATGTGGAAGAAATTCAGTCGCAGGCCAACGAATGGCTGTTTATGGAAAAATATCAGCTTTCAGGCAAACAAAAACAGGCGTGGATGCTGAATCAGCTGGCGGATGCCATCAGTACCATTCTTCAGGGCTGTATGATGGATGAATTCCAGCAGTACGCCTACGGACGGGTGGACGCCACCGACGGCAAGGACGGCATTGATATAACCGTAGACGAGCTGAACAAAAAATTTGCCTCTTTGGTGGAGGCTTACGGGCTGGAGGAGGATTTTGATATCATTCCCTACGAGACTTTGTGGTGCGAAATCACGCATACCTTTATCGCGCCCTTCTACTATATCAGTTACGCCATGTCCGCCATTCCGGCGCTTGAAATTTACGACATTTCCCGCACCGACCGCGCCAAGGCCATTGCCGTTTACAACAACATCACCGACGAAACCGGCTACCGCACCTTTGAGCAAGTGCTTTCTGACAACGGCCTCTCTTCTCCTTTTGAAAAAGCCGCGTATGAAAAGCTTTCTCAACTGATTAACGATATGATCCGGGAAGTGACCGCAACCGCAGAAAAGACAAGAACCGTCCCCCAATGGAGGACGGTTCTTTTTACTTTCGCCGCGTAAGGGCGCGTGGGCGGCATCGCCCACAGAGGCGGTCTTGACCGAGAGCGCTATCCTGCCATCGGTCAGCGCTTCTACCGGCGCGCGGAAGCGGCAGGCGGATCGCGCAGCGCCGCCGTCACCTGTCCGATGTCGGCATCGATGCCGATGGCTCGTTTTTCGATCGATTTGGGGTAGGCGGTTCCGCCCAGGTTGACGGCGGCATAGACGGCCTTCGGGTTCTCTTCCGTCAAGCGCCAGAAGGGATATTTGATAATGCCCGGCGTATTGTATCCGACGCCTAACTCCCAAAACAGGATCTTTGCGCCCCGGTGGGCGTGCAAAAAGTCTTCATACCGCGCCGCCGCCAAATGCCAGCCCTCATCTTCTACAAAGGTACCATCAGAGCGCAAGTTCATGGTCAGAGGCTTTCCGCAATGGGGGCAGACCGGCAGAAGGCAAGACGGGATCCGCATTTCCTTTTGTTCTTCCATCATCTGCTTGATGATCGTTTCATTGTCAAAGGTTTCCTGACAGCACGGTTCGGAGCATTGAAACAGTCCGTAATCGCCCTGTGTATAAAACAGCCGCTTTTTATCAAATCCCGCCTTTTGAAAACAGTGGTCAACATTCGTGGTGATGACAAAATAGTCCTTGTCGCCAACCAGCGACAAAAGATCGTCATAAACCGGTTTGGGCGCATCCAGATAGCGGTTGATGAAGATATACCGGCTCCAATACGCCCAGAATTCCTCCGGCGAAGCAAAGGGATAAAACCCGCCTGAATACATATCGGAAAAGCCGTATTTGTCGGCAAAGTCGGAGAAACAGCGCAAAAAACGCGCGCCGGTATAGGTAAACCCAGCCGCCGTGGACAGCCCCGCGCCGGCGCCCACCACAACCGCGTCGGCGGCGTCCAACGCCCGCCGGAGGCGCTCGATATTATCCGATACAGCCTGCGCGTTCGAAGAGCGCGCGGTAGATTTCATAATCGGTATCTTTGAAAACATTGAAAATCACCTCTGTGTTTCCTCTGCAGCGCCGCACCGTGTCAAGCGCGATTTGGGCGGCTTCTTCCTGCGGAAAATGAAATTCCCCGGTGGAAATACAACAAAAAGCCACGCTTTTTATGCCGGTTTCCTGCGCCAGCGCCAGACAGGAACGGTAGCAGGAGGCGAGCAATTCCCTGTCCTTCTTAGTCACGCTGCCGTATATGATCGGGCCGACGGTGTGAAGAACATACTCGCAGGGCAGATTGTAGGCGGGTGTAAGTTTGGCCTGCCCGGTCGGTTCCCCATGCCCCTGCTTTGTCATCAGCTCGGCGCAGGCGAGCCGGAGCTGCATCCCGGCATAGGTGTGAATGGTGTTATCGATACAGCAGTGACAAGGGGCATAACAGCCGGTCATGCCGCTGTTGGCGGCGTTGACAATCGCGCCGCATTTCAGCGTGGTGATGTCGCCCTGCCAGAGATAGATGCCCGGCTCCACAGGCACAAGGTCGGCGATGTCCGTGATCCCTTTGCGGGCAATTTCCTCCCGCAGATAATCGTCCTGCACGGCCAGAACCTCCGCCTCGACGGCGCCCGGCATACGGACATTCAAGAGCGAGCGCAGCAGCCGCCATTGCCCCGCCTCGTCGGAGGGAATCTGTCCCTTTTGATATCGGGGCTGTTCGTCGCGCAATTTTTGAATGAGAAATAGTCTTCTTTCGGCTTGTGTCATATGTTCACCACTATATTTTGTCTTTCGCTATCTTCCGCCGATTTCTTGCATAAGATGGCCGGTTCAGACAAGCCCCGCTTTTTCAAGGTAAGCCAAGATCATATCTTTGTCATTGGCAACGCTGCCCTCCATCACCGCATCGAGTGCAGCTGACAGGGCGTTCCCCAAGCGCGGACCGGGCGCCATGCCGTGCGCCAGTAGATCGCCGCCTTTGATTGCAAGGTCCTTTAGCGAAAAACATTCATGTTCTGCAAGGATGCCGCTTGCAATGCAACGGATGATCTGAAAATCGTAAACGCGCTTTTGCCAGTGCGGCGCCTGCGCCAAATTGTCCGCCGTCTTGATCCAAAGGAGATCTTCCAAAGCATCGGGCGACAGTTGCCGCAGGACACGCTTGACCGCCTTTTCGTTGGGTTCGATCACGGTATCGTGCCATTTTACGAGCCGCACTACCCTTTCGCGGGTGTCGTTGTCGCACTTGAGGCGGCGCAATATTTCCTCAGCCATAGCGGCGCTTACCGCCGGATGCCCTTTGAAATGCCCAACGCCCGCCGAATCCAAGGTAAAAGACGCGGGTTTTCCCATATCATGAAACAACCCCGCGAGCCGCAAAACCGGATCGGGCGGCAGATTCTCCACCGCCACCGCCGTATGCGTCAACACATCGTAGATGTGGTGATAGTTGCGCTGGTCAAAGCCCTTCATGGGCAGAAGTTCGGGCAGAACCACGCCGAGAATCTCGGTTTCCTCCAAAAGGACGCGCTTGACATCCTTGCCACACAAGAGTTTTTTGAGTTCCGCAAAAATCCGCTCGGCGCTGACAAAGCCGAGGCTCTCTTTGGCTTCCCAGGCGGCCTGTCGGGTCGTCTGCTCCAAAGGGAACCCGAGGCAGGAGGAAAAGCGCAGAGCGCGCAGGATCCGCAAGGCGTCCTCGTCAAAGCGCTCCTTGGGGTTGCCCACACAGCGGATGATCCCGGCGGCGATTGCCGCGCCG
>CANQXN010000141.1 GCA_947627815.1 uncultured Clostridia bacterium
GTTGCCGCGCCGATGTCATCAACACCGAGAGAAAGCGTACCGCTCTTAAACTCCTTGACGATTTCGGAAGCTCCGTCATCCGCGTAGAGCGTAGCCTCCGCAAGTTCCACGGAAAGTTCTGCGGTCATCGCTTTGGCAAGCTGCACGGGGGTGCCGTAAGTTTCCTCGCCGGAGGCATCTTCGGTAATAGGCGCGTAGAAAAGTTTATCAAGACCGATAGTAGCCATGATTATTCCTCCATTTCATAGTAGTCGGCCGCATCCACATTGTAGTGGTGATAGCCGGATTCGGCTTCAAAGCCGATGTACTGCCGTGCGGTTATAGTGATCCCGGCAGAAAGCAAAGCCCGCACGACAGCATTTTTCGCTTGCGTATAACTGCCTTTTGTATAAATGGAAAGCCGCACCTCCTGAACATCGACCTCCGGCTTGTTGTCGGCATGAAGGTCGAAGGTGTCGATGAGAGGTACGGCTACGATATACTCGTCCGGGGCTTTCCCGGAAAACACGCCCGATTCAAAGGGAATGTTCAACGGAGCAAGCGCCGTCTGCAAATCTTGTAAAAGACTCATATTCTTCCGACCTCCTCTTCAAATTTCGACTTCATCGCTGCTTCGCATTCGGATTTCGATGCGGATTTGGCGGGCTTCAGAAACGGTTTCGCAGGATATTGGCAATTTTTGCATTGCTGTCACCGTCTCTACGGGGTTCGGCGAAACCGATTTTTATATTGTGATTGCCGTCCTTGTCCATCCGCACGGAAGACAGACCGAGGGAACTTTCCAGTTCGCCTGTGGAACGGGAGTCATATTTGGTGCCGGCACCGACCACGGCAGAAAGATTGCTCCTGACCTTTGCGAGGACAACTTCGCCGCCCGCTTCGAGAACCTTTTCGGATATTTCGTCCGTCCGTTCACCGAGCGTTGAGAGCCGTTTGAGGAAATCCTCCGGCATCATCATCTGCGCTTTAGCCAATGCTGCTCACCGTCCTTTTTCCGAGGACTTCCGTGTACATACCGCGCCCTTTGACATCCTCAACGGAGGTGATGTCGAAACGCTCACCGCCGTAGATGAGAAAGTGTTCGGTCGTGACGGTCAATCCCGGAATCGTGCGGAAACGGAAAAGGTCGGTCGCTTCGGAGAACGCTGCGAGGTTTGCCCACCGCTCCGAACCGTGCCGTCCTTCTCTGTAACAGCGAAAGGAAGCGAGGGTCACTTCCGTTTCCGTAGTGAAGCCCTCGCTGTCTTTTACACGCTGAATACTGACTATGCTGGCAAAGCCGTTCATCTTTCCGAAACTCATAATCACACCTTCCAATCCCGGTCGAGCCGAAGCAGAAGGTTGACCGTGTTCCAGACCTGCTGTCCTGCTTGGACATTATCCGAAAAGAAGCCGCCCGTGGAGCCGTCCCTCGACTCATAGAAGTGAGAGGCAAGCATGATAACAGCCTGCTCGGTCGTGGGCGGCATCGTGTGTTCGGAATAGTATCCCTCGGCGATGTGCTGATAGCTTTCCGCATAGGAAACGGCAGCGGTGATGAATGATTGCAGCAAAGCATCGTCAGCCGTGTGTTCAATAATAAGGTTTTGCTTGACCTTTGGCAGTAAGTCCGTCATCGCTGCCACCTCCTTCATTAGACAGGCTCTCCGGGAAGAGTACCCGAACTGCCGTTAGTATTTCCGTTTTCGTCTTCAGGCTCATCGGCAGCCATGAAGCCCGCACTCTTCAGCTTGGTAAGCAGAGCGTTGAAATCATCCTTCAATGTAGCAACGGTGGTGGCGGTGCTGGCACTCTGATTGGGGATAAATGTGGGAATGGCATATCCATCCGTGACAATGAGAGGACCAGCGACACCTTCGGCTTCAATTTTCATGAACGAATCGTCCGTGATGACAAATTCGCCACCGGTATCCAAGCGAAGCTGACCGCCGATATGGGTGACATCGCCGCCCTGTTCGGTGTAGTTTTTAGCGTTGTAGTTCATTATTGCACCTCCCGGCTTATGCCTTCTGCTTCAGAACTTTGATCGCTTCAGACAGTACCAGTTTGCCGTCCACACGCTCCTTTGCAACGAAACCGACCATACCGTTTCCGGCGAACAGTTCCTTGAGTTCCTGGAAAGAACGGGAACCACGGTCACCGATGTTGTAGTAATCGAAATCGCCGAAGGCGATAGTCTTCGCACCGGCTTCAATGGTAGGCATGAACTCGGAAGTGTAAACGGGATAACCGAGCAGCTTGTCGGGTTCGCCGAGGACAAGAGCGGGCTGCCAGAGGTACTTGCCATCGCCGTCTTTGAGCTTACGGATAGCCGCAACAGTCTGGTCATTCATAATGAATGCCGCATTCTTGCGGTAAGGACGCTTGAGGCTATAAATGAGGTTGATGATCTCATCAGCGGTAATTGCGGTAGAAGAAGCGGTAGTCACACCAACATCAGCACCGCCCGTTGCGGCAAGAATGCCGAGAGGCTGACCGCTGCCGGTACCGTTGATAAAGGCATTCTCTTCGGCATTGGCGAGAGCCTTACTGAAAGCGTTGATGATGAAGGTTTCCAGATTGAACTTGCTGTCGTACAGAAGTTCCTCGGTTACCTTGATAGCAACATGGAGCTTGTGGGCATCCAGAAGAACCTGTGCAAAGGTTGCGTCACCCCAGGTCAGAGCCTCGCCTTCATCAATCCATGCGGCTGCCGGAGTGGTAGCGGCAATGTTGATTTTGTGATCGCCGGACGTGGAAACGGGATGGCACAGCTTGCGGAAGATGTTTTCTTCTTTCAGCTTTTCGATGAGACGATTATCGTACTCGTCGGGAACAAGGTAGCCGCCATCGGCATCCACACCTTCCTGCATGATATTGCTGATGGTATGGAATTTGGTACGGATAGCCGTGAGCATAGCCTCCTTATATTCGTTGGAAGCCGTGCCTGTTTTTTCCTTGCTTTCGGGCTTGCCGTTCATGGGCTTGCCGGTAATGGGAGTACTGGTCGGCTTGGAAAGCTGACGCTCCATCTCGTCCATCGCCTGCATACGCTCGATTTCAGCGGAAATGTCTTTGACTTTCTTTTCCATCTCCGCATAGGTTTTTGCATCCTCATCGGACAGGATGCCGTCCTTGTCGCGCTTGGTCTCAACGAAAGCCTTCGCAGCATCCCAAGCCTTGGTGCGTTTTTCGATCAGTTCAGAAATAGTCATTGTAGAATTACCTCCAATTTTTAATGAGATTGAGACGTTCAAGACAATCATCGGCCTTAACCGTCCCGGTTTTCTTCTTCGGCATCTGCTGTTTCGCCTTTGCCGAAATCCTGTTCAGAAGAGCTTTCTCTACGGAGCTGCCGGAGAATGCGTAAGCCTCAATTTCGGTGCTATGCTTTTCATCGGTCAATAAACCATCTGCAAAGCCGAGTTCAATAGCCTTTTTTGCATTCATCCATGTGGTTTCATCCATCATGTGAGAAAGCTGTGTGTGCGAGAGACCCGTTTTGATCTCATAAGCGTTGATGATGCTTTCCTTGACCTCGTCCAACATCTCGATTGCTTTTTCCATATCCACGTGGTCACCAAAAGCCGCTGTGGCGGGGTTGTGAATCATCATCATTGCCGTAGGTGCCATAAGTACCTTTGTGCCTGCCATTGCGATAACGGAAGCGGCGGATGCCGCAATGCCGTCAATTTTGACAGTCACATCGTTCTTGTAGTCCATGAGCATGGAGTAAATCTGACTTGCCGCCGTGCAATCACCGCCGGGGCTGTTGACCCAAATGGTGACGGGACCGTTACCCGCAAGCAGTTCGTCCTTGAACATCTGCGGTGTGATATCATCGTCAAACCATGTCTCGGATGCAATCGTGCCGTACAGCTCAAGTACTCTCTCTGCGGATGGATCGGCGTCTGCCTGATTCGTCCATTTCCAGAACTTCTTGTCCTTCATCGGAATCGTCCTCCTTTCCGTTATCGGTTGATGTATCTGCAAAAGCACCCGCGTTTCCGAGAGGGAGCATATTGCCGTTGATGAGGTAGAGATCGCCGCCCTCTTCGGTAGGAATACGGTCGAGGTTTTCAAGCTCACGTATATCGTTTGCCGACATCCAACCGTTCTGCCTTGCCGTTGCGTAGCCGTTCATGCGGCTCTGGTAATCTCCGCGAAGCAGACCCTCGACATTGAAAGACACATAGTACTTTGACTTTTCGTCTGGGGTGAGAAGGGTTCGCCGGATGGACTGCTCCCATCGGATCACCCACGGGTCGAGCGTGTATTTCACGAACTCAAGGGACTGCTGCTCAATATTGGAAAAGCTCGACTTCTCAAGGTCACCGACCATATGGGGCGGGACTCTGAAAATTCGAGCGATTTCGTTTATCTGAAATTTTCGTGTTTCGAGGAACTGCGCCTGTTCGGGTGAGATGGAAATCGGCGTGTACTTCATTCCTTCCTCCAAAACCGCTACCTTGCCGCTGTTGGATGAGCCGCCAAACTGACTCTGCCATGCGTCTCGAACCCTTGACGGGTCTTTGATTGTGCCGGGGTGTTCCAAAACACCGCTCGGAGCTGCACCGTTGGCGAAGAACTTGGCACCGAACTCCTCTGTGGCGATGGCAAGACCGATGGCATTCTTCGCCATAGCGATGGGGCTGTAGCCTACCAGACCGTCAAAGCCGAGTCCGGGGATATGCAGTACATCCGAGGGCAGCAGAATCACGGTG
>CANQXN010000142.1 GCA_947627815.1 uncultured Clostridia bacterium
CCGGCGCCCACGATGCTGTGTACCTCGTCGATCACTAAAATGATATTGCCGAGCTTTTTGACCTCTTCGATCAAGCCCTTCATCCGGGTTTCAAACTGCCCCCGGAACTGGGTGCCGGCCACAAGCGCGGTCATGTCCACAAGATGCACTTCCTTATCCGCTAAGCGGAAGGGAACCTTCCCCTGCGCGATGCGCTGTGCCAGCGCCTCGGCGATGGCGGTTTTGCCCACGCCGGGTTCGCCGATCAGGCAGGGATTGTTCTTCTGCCGGCGGCAGAGGATCTGCATCATCCGTTCCAGCTCCCGTTCCCGCCCCACGATGGTGTCCATCCGGCCTTCTTTTGCCTTGGCGGTCAGGTCGCTGCAATACATAGAGAGAAACTTTTTGTTGGGGTTGTTCTTTTCCCCCTTGGCCTTGCGGGCGTCCTTGTCCTTGGTGTCCCCGCCCCGCTCGGGCGCGCCGCCCATGCCGGCGGCCATCTGACCGAACAGCCGGCGGAAGTCCACGGGCGGGGTCTTGCCCTGCTCGTTGTCATCGTCCTCCCCGCCGTCGCCGTCCTGCGAGGCGGATACGATGCCGTCCATCTCCATTTCCATTTTTTCAATATCTTCATCCGAAAGGCCCATCTTGTCAAGAATGTCGCTTACCGGCTTGATGCCAAGCTCTTTGGCGCATTTCATGCAGACGCCCTCATTATAGGTTTTGTCGCCGTCGATCCGGGTGATGAATACCACGGCGACCCGTTTTTTGCATCTTACACACAGTTCCATGTTCATTTACTCCCTTCGGGGATAGCTTTCCTTGTTGTGTCCGCCTGAAAGGGGAAACGCCGCTACGCGTTTACCCCGTGATTGCTTCAAAAATAGCGCGGAAGAAGTTGTGTTCATAAAAGAATTTGGCCAAGAAGGTCTTGTCGAAGGTTTCGGCGGAAAGCCAGGAAACACTTTCGGAAAAATAAGTCGCCGCCACCATGAACAAGACGGTGAGGAGTTCCACCCAGAAGAAGGCGGTGAGAACGCCTACCAGAACGCCTAACAGATTGTTGGCAAATTTCAGCACAGGCAGTTTGACAAAAAGGTTCAGGATCACTTCCAGCACTTTGATGAGCAGCGAGGAAGCGAGGAAAAGAATGGCAAACGCCAATACCCGCGCCACATAGCCGGACGAGACGATCCCGGCCAAAAGGTTAGAAAAGAAATTTTCGCTCTCGCCGCCGCCCAATTTTTCCAAAATGGCGGGCTGCATCGCGTTTGCCAGCGGCGCCGACAGAAAATAGGACAAAAAGAGGGACAGGGCAAACCGACCCAGCCCGATGACAGAAGAGACAAAGCCCTTTTGCCAGCCTCTGAGGATACACAAAGCGGCGATTGCCACTAAGACTAAATCAATAAGAATACCGGCCATACTTGAAACCGCCTTTCCGGGTTTTTTCGCCTGTCAAAGGCAAAAGAAAACCGCATATAGAGATTATAGGATAGAATTGTTGATTTTATGTTACGGCTTTGTGTCGTTTATGTGGATTCGATTCCAAAACCGCTTTCTTTTTCCTAAGAAGGTACAGCTTCCTCCTCGGCCAAAAGCGGGTCGAGCCGCCGGATGGCCTGGGAACTGACAGCATAAAAGACGCCGTCATACGAAACGACCGCGTAGACATCGTCCCCGGACAGCGGCAGGCGGGACAGGCCGCCCCGCTTGTCAAGGAGAAACACGCCGTCTTCAAAAAGCAGCGCCGCGCCGTCACGAGAGAGCGCGCAGCTCAAGATCCGCTCCTCGAGCGGCAGGGTGAGCAGGGTGTTCCCTTCGGAATCGAGCCAGAGCAAGTTGCCTTTGCGGCTGTCGGCCTCGTCGGTCAGAAGGAGTATGCCGTCATCGCCGATGGTCACAAGGCGCGGCGCTTTGTCCCAGGGGACAAAGGCAAGCTCGCCTGTTTCCTGATAAAAGCGGACGCCGTCCTCAAACAAGGCGGCAAAGTGGCCGTCTTCAAAAAAGCAGACCCGATAGAGCGCGCTTGGACAGGTAAGCGTCAGCGCCGCCTCCTTGCGCCCCAGCTCAAGAAGCTGGATCTCGGACGAGAGCCTGCCGTTTTCGGCGATAAAAATACTGCCGGTGAGAAGATAATCGCCCGCCTCGTCGAGCGCCAGCCCCGTGACATATTTGTACTTCGACAGGCGGTTGAGCAGTTTCCCTTCGGCGTCGTAGACCGTCACGATGCTGTCATAGTCTTCATAGCTGCCGTAGGCCACGGCATAGCTGCCGTTGGCCGCGAGCGCCGCCTGCAAAATCGTGCCGCCCGCCTCGCCGCTTTCCCGCTTAGAAAAGGGATCGTAGAGCGAAAACCCGTTGCCGGCGCGGTCATAGAGCAAAAAATAGGAGCCGGCGGTCAGAAGCGCGGGGGCGCGGTAGCCGTGATAGCCCGCGTAGAGGGTGGCGGAGGCGTGATCGGTCACCGCCACATTCTCGCCCGCCACATTGACGAGCGCCCCCTCGACAAACGCCACGGCGCCGTCGCGGCGCCCGTTGTAATAGACAAGGTCGCCGAGGCCGGTCTCACTGCTGGGCGTAAGCTCTAAATTGCGGAGGAAAAAGCGGATCTTTTCCAAAGAAAAGTCCTGCCGAAAGAGAAAATAGGAGAGAATGATGCCGATGATGAGAAGCACGATAAGCAGATAGCGGGTCACGCGCATCCGTTTGGCGACGGCCTGATAGCCCGGATGGCAAATCACCGCTTCCCCTGTGGTTTTCATACGATCCCTCCTTTTTCATTCGGTCAAAAGTCAAGAATTTTCAATAGGTCACGCGGACGAGAGAAAGCCCGTCGGGCGGCAGGGTGGGTCCCGCCTGTTTGCGGTCTTTCGCTTCGATGAGGGCGGGCAGCGCCTCGGGCGCGATCTTCCCCTCCGCCACCGAAAGGAGCGTGCCGCAGAGGATGCGCACCATGTGGTACAAAAAGCCGTTGCCTGTCACCGAAAAGATCACAAGCGCCCCTTCCCGCCGCACCGTGAAATCATAGATTTCCCGCACGGGATCGGTGATTTTGCTCCCCGCCGCCATGAACGAGGCAAAGTTGTGCCGCCCCACAAAGGCCCGCGCCGCGCGCGAAAGCGCCACGGCGTCGAGCGGCCGCCTGTACCAGTAGACCTGCCCCGCCAGCATGGGATCGGGCAGGTTAGTATTGAGAACGGTATATTCATAGGTCTTGCTTTTGACATCATAGCGCACATGAAAGTCGTCGGACACTTCTTTGGCCGAGCGCAAGACGAGATCGTCGGGCAAAACGGCAAGCGCCACAAGCGGCAGTTTGTCGGGCGGCAGGCCGGGCGGGATGTTCCCTTCCGCCGTGCAGAAAAACTGCTTTGCGTGGACGCCGCTGTCGGTACGGCTGCACCCGCTCACGGAAAGCGGCACGCCGAAGAGCGTTTCCAGCGCGATCTGGAGCGTCTTTTGCACGGTGCGCTCTGTTTTTTGCGTCTGATAGCCGCAAAAGGCGCGTCCGTTGTAGGCAATTTCCAATAACAGTTTCATTTTTTACTCGTTTTTTGCGTTTCCTTATAAGAAAGAGACATTGAGCCAATAGGGGAGCGCCGAAAGCCCGGAAAGCGCGCCGACGGCGGCAAGAAGGCCGACCATCAGAAGCCCCATGACAAAAAGCACAAGATAATCCAGCGGCGCATAGCGCAGCGTTTTCATGCAGGTGCGCCCCTTGCCGCCGTGATAGCACCGGCAGACCATGGCGGTGGCCAAATTGTCGGCGTGGCGGATGGAGGAGGTAAAGAGGGGGATGAAAATCGGGATCAACGCCTTGGCGCGGCGGATCAGCGAGCCGTTTTTGAAGTCGGCGCCGCGTGCCGACTGCGCGGCCATGATCTTGGAGGTTTCCTCCAAAAGAATGGGGATAAAGCGCATGGCGATGGTGAGCATCATCGCAAAATCATGCACCGGCACTTTGACAAAGGTCAAAGGATAGAGGAGAGACTCGATCCCGTCCGCCATGGCGATGGGCGAGGTGGTATAGGAAAGGATCACCGCCGAGGACACCACCAAAAGAACGATGCGCAGGCAGATGGCAAAGGCGCGCAAAATCCCTTCCACCGAAAAATACAGGTGAAGAAAGCCCCAGTTTGCTCCCCAAATCGTATGCTCGCCCTCTTTGCTGCCGGTCAGGAGGAAGAGAACTAACATGATGATAAGCACAATCCGCAAGGGTTTGACGGCCTTCATCACCGTGCCGAAGGATATTTTGCCCAGAAAAGGCAGAAGAATTGTAAGGAGCGTGACGAAAAGCAGGGAGAGCAGCGTTTTCGCCATGAAAATCAGCGTGATATATAAAACGGCAAGGATGAGCTTCATCCGGGGATCCATGCGGTGCAAGAGCGAATGGCCGGGGAAAAACTGCCCTAAAGTGATATCATTCAGCATGGCGGCCTCCCCTTCTCAAGGCGAAAAGCGCCTCGGCCAGCGCCTCTTTCGTGTAGAGGCCGGCGGGCAGCGGCAGCCCTCTCGCCCGCAGCGCATCGGCCAGCCGGGCGATCTCCGGCAGCGCCAGCCCGCAGGAGGCGAGCAGTTCCCCTTGCGAAAAGATCTCGTTTTTTTCGCCGGCGGCAAGCAGCCTGCCCCCCGCCATCACGAGAATATCGTCGGCATAGGCGGCCATATCCTCCA
>CANQXN010000143.1 GCA_947627815.1 uncultured Clostridia bacterium
TGTTGCCCATTTTTACCGCTACTCTTTTATTCAAGATTTTTCGCGTTTGGGGTTGACTTTTTATTTGCAGGCTTTCAAATTTTAGGTTCTCCATAACAGCCCATGCAAAAACTGCGGAGGTGTCACTCATGCTAACCAAATGCCCAGAATGCGAACTACAGGTCAGCGATAAAGCCGCCACATGTCCTCATTGTGGTTATCCGTTGCAACCAACAAGCAAACCGAGAAAACAACGAAAATCAAACAAGCGCCGTCGCCTGCCAAACGGCTTCGGCCAAATTAGTGAGATTAAAAATCGAAATCTCAGAAACCCATTCAGAGCAATGGTGACCGTGGGTAAAGACCAGAATGGGCGCCCAATCTGCAAACCATTGAAACCTGACGCCTATTTTCCAACGTACAATGATGCCTACACAGCACTCGTTGAATACAACAAAAACCCGTATGATTTAGAAGACTCCATCAAGGTAATAGAGCTTTACGAAAAATGGACTACAGAATATTTTAAGACGATTTCTCCAGCAAGTATCGATGCGACCGAACGAGCTTGGGAATATTGTAAATCTGTCTACAGCATGAGAGCCAAAGATTTGCGTCCTCGACATATAAAAGGTTGTATGGAAGAGGGGACCGCAACCGTAAAAGGTAAAGAACAGCACGCCGACAGCAGGGCTAAAATCCGAATCAAAACTCTCTTTAACCTCATGCTTGACTATGCCTTGGAGTACGAACTTGTGGATCGAAATTATGCCAGGAGTTTCAACGTAGATGATGAAACCCTTCAGGATCTCAGAACACCGCAAACAGAACACATTCCATTTACAGATGAGGAAATGGAAATACTCTGGCACCATGTTGATGACAAGCAATTTGTTGACGTTATTCTAATCCAATGCTATTCCGGCTGGAGACCACAAGAACTATGCGCGCTTGAATTGAAAAACGTAGACCTGAAAAACTGGACATTTCAAGGTGGATTAAAAACAAAAGCCGGAATAGATCGAGTGGTTCCAATTCACCCAAAAATACGCGGATTGGTTGAACGCAGATACAAGAAATCGGCTGAAATTGGTGGCCAATACCTCTTTTCATCCATCGACAAACGAAACGGAAAAACAATTGGTCTTCGTTATCAAAGGTACCAACGAATTTTCTCCATGCTAAAAGAAGAACTTCATCTAAATCCGGATCACAGACCGCACGATGGTAGAAAGCACTTTGTAACGATGGCAAAAAAATATGGTGTTGACGAATATGCAATCAAGTACATTGTCGGTCATGTAATCTCTGACATCACAGAAAAAGTATACACGCAAAGAGAATTCTCTTGGCTCCAAGAGGAAATAGCAAAAATAAAATAGACGGAATATCGTGTCCCGATAAGTACAAAAAAAGAACCGCCTCGACTGCCTCAAACGGAAACAGCCGAAGCGGTTTTTGTGTATAGGATTATATATGTAGGAATAATATAGGTATAATATATGATTAACCTACATTTTCGCGCTTTTAACAACAACCGACCGCTTCTAAAAGCCTTGAAAAATGGGCATTTTACAGTCGTTGAAGCAAAAGATATTTATATTTGTTGCTCTACGTCTTGTTAATACTATTCCCCTCCCAAAAATTGCAGGGGGTCCCCCGCAGAATTTGAGGGGGCCTTGATTGGGTTCTATCTCGTCTGATGAAGCATGGCAGACGGAAAAGCTTATTTTGCCTACTGCGTCCAAATTATTGATAACTTGACTTTTCCGCTGTTCAGAGTTACTATGTAGGCCCTTGAATTGGCGCACTCTACCCTCTTTTTACGAGCTTACCCGAATCGGCCAGGCCATTTTCCGCCCGGAAGGTGGGCTGACCCACAAGTTGACCCACTGGCGGAAAATTGGGAGTGGAAACAGTGGAGCGAACAGCATGAACGAGCTGCTGATTTCGGAGGAAAAAGGGGCGGAAAGCCTTAGAAATGCCCGGATTTTTATAGCGATTGCAATTCGTAATCATGAGGTCGCGAGTTCGAATCTCGCATCCAGCTCCAGATGAACGCGACCCCGTTTTCGAACTTTTTTATCGAAAACGGGGTCGCTTCGTTTTGAAAAGCCTTGGGGGAGTAGGAGAATTTAAAAACAGTAGAAATCAAGCGACTATCAAAACTCCCCATTTTCGCAAACTAAATTTTCGTAAAAAGCACGGTTTTTAGACAGTGGTTTCTCATAAAACTTCACGTGCTTTCTCAAAATATTTTTTCTCAAATTCCGCAGGGGTCTTGTAATTCAAGGTCATATGCGGACGGGTCTCGTTATAGAAGCGGATGAAATCGTCCACGCTTTTCCGAAAAGCTTTTTCCGAGGTGTACTCTCTGCGGTACGCCTCTTCTTTCTTGAAGGTGCCGAAAAAGCTCTCCGCGACGGCGTTGTCATGGGGGCTTCCGCTGGCGGAGAAGGACTGGGTCACGCCGCTCACTCTGAGTAGCTTTATAAACGCTTTGGAGGTGTACTGCTTTCCACGGTCACTGTGAAAAGTGAGACTTTTTGGATACTCCCGCTGCGCGAAAGCCGTCTTGAAGGTTGCCGTCACCAGCTGCGTGCTAGCATTCTCGGAGATGCGATACCCAACGACCCGCCGTGAGAACAAGTCGAGGATGGCGCAAAGGTACAGATATTTGCCGTAAATTTTAAAGCAGGTAATGTCGCTGACCCAGAACTGGTTCGGGCGCTCCGATACGAAGTTTCGCTCTAGGATATTTTTCTTTTCCTGACTCTGAATCTTAAGCCATTGCTTCTTTGCTTCAGGTCTTACACTGTGCAGGTCAAGCCGGCGCATCAGCGCGGATATGCGCTTCGTACTCACGTGAACTCCCGCTTCGAGCAGCTTGACCCGTATCTTCCCGGCTCCAAATCGCTGGTCGCTGTCGTCGAAAATTTGCTGGACCAACAGCATGAGTCTCGACTCTTCCTCCAGCTTTGCGGTTCTGTCGGCGCGACGGAAGATGTGGTTATAGAAGGTCCCTCGCGCCACATCCATGGCCTCGCAGATCGTATGTACGCTGTACCTGGAATCCGAGCGGTAGAGTTTTTCAAGAAACGCAAGCCTGTCGCCCAGCGGGACAGCCGAGATAAAGCCGGAGGCGCGGATGACCTCCAATGTATCCTCTAACTTCTTGACGTGCTGTACGAGCGAGCCGATTTCCTTCGGCGTATACACACGACCTGGTGTTTGAACAGCGCAGTACTCCCCACGCCAACGGTAGATGGTGGTTTGTGAGATGCCCAGCTCCTGGGAAAGAGCCAAAATCGACTCACCTTTTTCATACCGGTTAATCACGTGGCGCTTGAGGTCTTCTGAGTATTCCTTTGGCATTGCAAGACCCTCCTTTGATATGGTTGAAAACAGCTTATCAAGGAGGGCAGAAATATACAGGTGAACAAGCATTCTCACGGCATGATCTCTCATTTATTCCCTGAAATTTATGGCAAGATCACTTGTGTTGTGATATACTGAAAAAAATACGTATGAGGAGTTGAAGTCATGAGCAAAACGGTCATTGCGGTGAACGCCGGGCCCCGGAAGGGGTGTAATACGGATACGTTGATCGCCGAGGCGTCCAGCGGCGCCGAGGCTGCGGGGGCGGAGGTGAAAGGATTTGATCTCTACCGGCTGGAACGATACACCGGCTGTATATCCTGCTTCGGATGCAAGCGGGAGCAGAATAAGGGCCACTGCGTCTGCCGGGACGGGCTGATGCCGGTGCTGGACGCTATCCGGGAGGCGGATGGGCTGATCATCGGATCTCCGAATTATCTGGGCGAATTGACCGCCTCCTTCCGGGCGCTCTACGAGAGAATGGTATTCCAAAATCTGACCTATAACCGTGAGACGCCCTGTTGCAACCGGCGCCCAATCCCTGTGCTGCTCATCATGACCAGCAACGCCCCGGACACTGCCTACACCGGATTGCTTGAAGGCTACCGACAGTCGCTTAGCCGTTTCGTAGGTCCCACGGAGGTCCTTGTCAGCGGAGACACGCTCCAGCTTCACGATTACAGCAAAACGGATTGGGAGTGGTCCATGTTCGATCCGGAGGCGAAAAGGCTCCGGCACGAGACGGTATTCCCGCAGGAGCGCAAAAGGGCGGTCGATATGGGCGCTATGCTGTTCAAAAGCGTAGAATTTTGAAGCCTACGGTGACTTATTTTTTCAAAACACTTGCACCACAAGATTTTTTGAAAAGTAGGAGCCGGTTGGCTGACTACTCTGCGGACGCTTGCCGTTGAAATATTTTACCAAACCGATTGCATCCCCATTCTATCAGTTGGATACCTGAATACTGGAGAAACGTCCAAGATCATACATACTTCAAATTAATGGAGCATAACAGCTGAAAGATCTGTATGATCTGTTGCGCGTATCGTTTTCATACCCTAATGGACAAAACAGACGCTTATCCACACCAAAGGCATCTTAGCTGCAATAGCCGCCGGCTCCTGCCGACGGCTATTGCACTACATTATACTTCTTCAATACTGATTTGTTCCCCTGTGCCAGCCAAGTTGTCCAGCAGCTCTCCGGCAATGTCGGCGCTGTCGAAGCGGATGGCGTCGGCGTCGCGGGCGGGGTAGGCCAGGGGGTTTATGTCGCCGTACCAAACG
>CANQXN010000144.1 GCA_947627815.1 uncultured Clostridia bacterium
TAAATCTGTTCGCCTCTCCCCCAGTTCCAATCGGTGAAAATGTTCCTGAGGAAAACGCCGAACTGCTCGAGATAAGGTTTGTTATAGCCCATCTGTTCCCGCTGGATTTCGATGATCTCCTTGTGGGGATCGTTGGGCGCCAGAGGGGGCAGAGGGAGCATCCGAATCAGGACAAACGACATGAAGGTGATGATCAGAAAGACCAAGAGCATGTACGCTATCCTTTGCAGCGCGTATTTAAACATAAAAATGCCTCCATTTTTGGGTTCTCGTACAGTTCGCGCGAAAAATCGAGCGTCGCGCCGCGAACCATAGGACAACCGAATAACGGGTTTTTCCGCCTTTTTTGCAAAAATTTGCGAAAGGCGGAAAATGTCAAAGCGGGAGGGGGTAGTAACCCCCTCCCGCCATACGGGATTCATCCCGGAAAAAGTCCCGGGAGTTGTCCCGGGAACTTGCCCGGGACAGCACCAGCATTAAGAAACGCGTTACTTTATTCCTGTGCGACGATTAATACGGGAGCCGTCCGTTGTTCTGGGCGATCTGCTCCTGGCAGTATTTTGCCCAAGCTTCATCGTCATAGTTGTACTTGAGGTAAGCGACGCCGCCGCGACCCATAATAGGATTATATTCGTCAACGACATAGTAAACCTTCATGCTGAGCAGCATGGCGCTGCCGCTGTTGGCGAAAGGAATATAGGTGAAGGTCTGGAGCAGCCGGCCTTCGACACCGGCAAGGATCTGCATCCGGGTCTCTTCGTTGGCATTGTTTGTGCCGAAGTTGTAGGTCTTGCCGCCCACTGCGACATCGTTACCGGTGACACATTCCGCCCAGTCATAGACGCTCATGGTGATGCTCTCGCCGTTCAGGGTGAGGGTGAGCATATCTTCAGCAGGACGATACCAGTTCTTCGCATAGGCGTAACTATCCCAAGTGTAAGCCTGAAGCAGGTTGTAGGGATCCAGCGCGGAGCCGTTCCAACCGGCGAGGCAGAGGTCAACCACGCCATTTTGCAGGTCTTCCGCCCACTGGTCATCGCCGTTGTAAGGCGTAGAGGGAACGATTTCGACTTTGCCTTCAAACGGCGTGCCTTTCACGGCTTCCTTGAAAGCGGTATCCAGCCAGTTGAGCTGGAGTTTCACGGCGTCGTTGAGCGAGCCGCCCACCACATAGGTGATGCTGACGGTCTGGTCGGATTTGCCGTCTTTGTTGGTATCGGTGATATAGCCGGCTTTGATGGCATCGTCAAAGGCCTTCGTATACAGCTCTTTCGCGGTTTCGGGGTCAAAACCGGTGATGGAAGCGATCGCTTTGTCAAGGTCGCCGCCGAAATCGGCAGGATCGACAGAATAGAACTCGCAGAGCGCTTTCTTGGCGACATCGGCGTCACGGTAGAACGCGCAGGTATCGGGGTTGTAGATGATTGTCTTACCGAAGATACCGAAAGCGGGCGTCAAGGCAGGAGAAGTTTCATCGCAGTAAGCCTGACGGTCGAAGGAAACGGCAAAGGCTTTACGGAAGTTCTCGAGGGTGATGGTTTCAAGATCGGTTTTGGTCTTGTCGAAGTTTGCGTCGCTTTCACGCGCCTGCAGACCGCTCAGGTCGCCGGTCAGGAGCATGAAGAAGACGGTAGATTCGGGGTTGTGATAGAAATATTCGCTGTTCTGGAACTCGGCCATATCGGCGGCCTGCAGTCCGTAGGAGACGAGCTGACCCTGCAAGAACATGTTCTTGGCGGTGGAAACAGCGGCGTCGCCGGTCAGCTGCTGAATGTCGATATCGGTGGTCTGATAGAGATGGTAAACCTTGCCGTCGGTGGGATCTTTGTAGACATTGTTGACATCGTCATGATAGCCGTACCATTTGTTGTTGCGGCTGTAGTGAGCGAGCTTATCGGTCTGATATTCGGTCAGCGAGTAAGGACCGTAGGAAGGAGAAGTCGCGACACTGGTCATATAGGTGCTGTAGTAGGAGCCGTCGGCATTCTGCTTGATGCAGCTGTCATAAACGGTGGGTTCAACAAGGATCAGGCTGTCCTGAATGGCGTTGTAGTAGAGAGTGAAGCCGCTGCAGGAAGCTTTGAAGACCTGAACGAGGGTGTACTCATCCTTGGCATAGTAACCAACGGTGTCTTCATACTTGAGTCCATCGGGCTGTTTCTCAGCGATAACAAGGTAAGAGGGAACCGAAGTGCCATCAGTCTCGCCCCAAGCGGGATTGGTCGTGACAACATCGGTCAGCCAAGCGAGGGTTTCATCGGTCAGCGCAACATCGCCGTTTTCATTGGCGGCGGCTTTCAGCTCTGCCCAGTGAGCGGTGCCGAAATAAGCGTCGCCATAGGTGTCAACATAATCGGCCAGCTTATCGCCCTGCAGCCAGTCAAGGCCGCGGTTCAGCGCGATATAAACAGCGTTGCCGTTGTAGGTGTACTTTCCGTCGGCACCCTTGGTCATGTCGGCAATCGCAATACCTTCTATGCCGTTATCCTTGTACTGGATCTGACCCTGGTAGAAATAAGCTTCCGCGCCGACGATACCGTAAGTGTTCTTGTACACATCGGTGGAACGGTAGTTCTGGAGTTTGTAGTCCAGGATACGCTTCATGCCTTCGACATAGGTATTCGCCGTGATGTGCGTGCCGTTGTCGAAATAGAGGTCTTCGCGCATCGGGATCGCCCAGGCGTAACCGCTGGTAGCGCCGTCCGGGATCCAGTCGGGATGAGCCGCCTTGACTTCCGCCGTGACATCGACCGGATTGCCCGACGCCATGGAAGGAATGATCACATAGCTGTCAAAAGGCGTGTGCGTGGCATCCGCGTGCGGATGGAGTTCATCGTTGAAAGCGAAAGTATAGAAGCTGTCAACGAGATAGCCCATCTGGCTGGAAGCGTTCTCGTCACGATAGTCGTGCGGGTTCCAGTTCGGAGCCAGACCGGATGTCCAAGCGCTGTAGGTGTATTTTTTGTTGGGATCGAATTCTACGGGATCATCGTCACCGCCGCAAGCGGCAAACACCGCGAGCGTCATGACAAGTGCCAGCAGCAAAGCGATCAGTTTTGTTACTTTGCTCATGTTTTGTTTTTTTCCTCCGTATTCAATTAAAGCATCGGGATAGCACATTTTTGCCCCCAAACAGGGGATAAAAAGGTGTATGACGGTACTCTTGCATAGCATTTTATCATACCGCATGAGATTTGTCAAGTTTTTTTTCTTTTTTTTTTAGCCGAAGTCATGCAAAGTTATGCCGGCTCTTTTGTAGAAATTACACAAGAAAGTCCCCTTTTCCTCCCAAATTCCCCGCGTTTGCCCTCTGTTTGCCTTGTGGTACATGCCTTTTCTATTCTGCATAAAAGAGAATAATTATTCATTCTTATTCATATTTTTTTGCTTTATTTGGCATTTTTTGGGATTGGCATGAAAAAAAGGGGAATTTCATTTTTTTCGGAAAGTGTTTAAAAAATCTTTACTTTTCAAAAAAGGCGTGGTAAAATATGGGTGTGAAGGAACGGCAAACGCCGTTTTTCTCCGGCGGGCTTTTTTTGACAAGCCGCCGACTCTATTTTTTGCAAAGGAGAAAGAAATCATGTCAAGCAATCTTTTGGATTCCTTCAAAAAGTATCTGGCGGAATTCATCGGCACTTTTGTGCTGGTCTTTTTTGCCTGCGGCGCGGCGGCTACGCTGGGGCCTTCGGTCGTAAATCCGGGCGCCTATCTGATTACCGCGCTCGCCTTCGGCCTTGTGATCGTCGCCATGGCCTATTCGATCGGCAACATCTCGGGCTGCCACATCAATCCGGCGGTTTCCCTCGCCATGCTCCTCACGAAACAGATGTCGGCGAAAGATTTCTGCGGTTATGTCATCGCGCAGGTGCTCGGCGCCTTTGCCGGCGCGGGCTTGCTGATTCCTTTTGTGGGTGAAAAAAGCAGTCTCGGCGCCAACGATGTTATTAAAACCAACGGCGACGGCAAAGCGATCGTGCTTTCTCTCGTGCTTGAGGTGATCCTCACCTGCGTGTTCGTGCTGGTCATTCTCTTTGTGACTTCCAAAAAGGAAAACGGACGCGTGAGCGGCCTTGTCATCGGCCTGACGCTGACCCTCGTGCATATCCTCGGTATCGCGTATACCGGCACTTCGGTCAACCCCGCCCGCAGCCTTGCGCCCGCTCTGCTCTGCGGCCAAGACGGCCCGCTGTCGCATGTCTGGATCTTTATCGTGGCGCCGCTTGTGGGTGCCGCCATCGCCGCCGGGCTGTATCTCTTCTTTACCAAGAAGAACGCCCCCGCCGACACCAACGACTGAAAGATTTTTCGGGGGTCTTCTTGAAAGAAGACCCCCGAACCCCCCAAGAACTTTAAAAAAGAAAAAAGAAAAAAAGGGTTTTCACAGATAAAAGGTCATCGTGAAGCCCTTTTCCTTTTTTCCCTTTTTAAGTTCTTTGAAAAGGGGGCGCGGGGGAAAAACTTTCTTTTTTCGGGGGTCTTTGGCCGCAAGCGGCCCAAAGAAGCCCCCGACCCCCCAAGAACTTTAAAAAAGAAAAAAGGGTTTCAGCAGATAAAAGAAAAGCGTAAAAACCCTTTTTCCCTTTCCCTTTCCCTTTTTAAGTTCTTTGAAAAGGGGGCGCGGG
>CANQXN010000145.1 GCA_947627815.1 uncultured Clostridia bacterium
TCTCCTCCCCGCCGGCAAGGCCGCAGGCCGCCATGGCCAGATGAAAGGCGATTTTCGATCCGGCGGTAAAGTCAAATACCGTGTTGTCGGCATCAAAAAGCAGAAATTTGTAACGCTTTCCGTCGGCGGGCAGCTTGCCTTCCAACGCCGAAAGCCCCAAAGACAGCGCCCTCTGGACTTCGGCGCGCGCCTGGGGGTCTTCGGTTTTCTCCCGTTCGGCCAAAAAGCGCGCATAAGCGCCGCGCAGGGTGGGATCGGTCATCATTGTGTCGGGATTCGGCATGGGCGTTTCTCCTTTCGCTGTGGATCGACAATGCTCTTAAAACTTCACTTTATTATACATGAATTTCCGAAAAGTGTCAACCGATCCCGGGAAAAAAGCGGGAAAAGCGTCGATTTCTTTTGCACAAAGAGGCGGAGCGGCGGCGGGTCACGGTTGACATTTTGGGCGCTTTGGGGTATAATAGAATAGCAAAAAGTACAAGCATCTGACAGGAAAGAAAAGAGAACAAAGATGGGAACTTATCGGATCAATCGCGTCAATGAGGAGATCGCCAAGGCCGTGGGAGAAATCCTGCGGGATGTCAAGGAAAAAGCCGTCCGGGAGAGCGTTGTCACCGTGACCGGCGCTTCCTGCGCGGCGGATCTTTCTGTTGCCCGCGTCTATTATTCCTATTTGGGATCGGCGCCCCGCTCCGAGGTGGCGCGGGGGCTGAAAAATGCCGCCGGCTATATCCGCTCCCGCCTGGCGCGCACGCTGAATTTAAGGGAAACGCCCGAGCTTGTCTTTGTGTATGACACCTCCGTGGAGCAGGGCGCCCATATTGAAAAGCTTTTGGAAAGCATCCGCGCGGAGCTGTCGGCTTCCGATGAGGCACAGCAGGACAAGCCGGAAGAAAACGGCAAGGACGAGACATAAACGACAGGCTTTATGGTCGATCAAAACGCCAAAAGGAGAACGAGAGATGGGAGAAACGCCTTTTTCCGGCATTTTATTGCTCGACAAACCGGCGGGCATGACCTCTCACGATGCGGTGGGCAAGGTTCGCGCCCTGTATGCTACCCGTTCGGTGGGGCATACAGGCACGCTCGACCCGGCGGCCACCGGCCTTTTGGTGGTGCTCGTGGGGCGGGCGGTCAAGGCGTCGGAATACCTCACCGCCGAACGCAAGACCTATCGGGCGCTGTTGCGTTTGGGGGTCGTCACCGATACGCAGGACGCCACGGGCAAAATTTTGCGGGGAAGCGATAGCCTTCCCACCGAACAGGAGGCGCTTGCCGCCATCGCTTCTTTTGTGGGCAAGAGCAAGCAGATTCCCCCGATGGTCTCGGCCTTGAAAATCGGTGGACAAAAGCTCTGCGATCTTGCCAGAGCCGGCATCACGGTGGAGCGCGAGGCGCGGGAAATCGTCATTGAGGCGTTAGAAGCGCGCCCCACGGAAGACCCTCGGGAATATGCGTTGACGGTCACCTGTTCCAAAGGAACCTATATCCGCACGCTTTGCCATGATATCGGCGCGCGCTTGGGCTGCGGCGGGATCATGAAATCGCTGATCCGCTTGCAAAACGGCCCCTTTTCGCTGGAAAACGCCATCACGCCGGACGTCTTGGCAGCGCTTTCTTGGGAAGAACGCCTCGCCCGCCTGCTCCCGCTGGAGGACTGTTTCGGCACTTATCCTGTCCTGCTTTTGCCGCCTTTTTATGAGCGGCTTGCCAAAAACGGCTGTGAGATCTATCAAAACAAGATCGGCAGCGATTACCCGGTCGGCACGCGTCTGCGTCTTTACGACGCCGGCGGTTTTTACGCGCTGGCCGAGGTCAAAGACTACCCCGACGGCAGCGCCGTCAAGATCGTCAAACGCTTTGTTTTGGACTGAGAGAAAAACGATTTTTGCCTTTTTCACGCGTTTTTTCTAAAAAAGAAGGGACTGTCGCTTGCGCGACAGCCCTGTTTTTGTCTTTTACTTCTTTTTTTCACCGTAAAAATCGCCGTTCAGCATCTTTTTGAGGTACTGGCCGGTATAGGAGGCGGGGCAGTCCGCCACTTCCTCCGGGGTGCCGGTGGTGACAATTTCTCCGCCTCGGTCGCCGCCTTCGGGACCTAAATCGATGATATAATCGGCGGTTTTGATGAGATCGAGATTGTGTTCGATGACCACCACCGAGTTGCCGGCGTCGACCAGCCGGTTGAGGACATAGATCAGCCGCCGCACATCGTCGGCGTGCAGGCCGGTGGTCGGCTCGTCAAGAATATAAAGCGTGCGGCCTGTCGCCCGCTTGGAAAGCTCGGCGGCCAGCTTGACCCGCTGCGCCTCGCCGCCCGACAGAGTGGTGGAGGACTGCCCGATCTTCACATAGCCCAGCCCCACATCATACATGGTTTTCAGGCGGTTGTAGAGCTTGGGCAGCGCCTCGAAAAAGTGCATTCCTTCTTCGATGGTCATATTCAGCACATCATAGATGCTTTTTCCCTTATATTTGATGTCCAATGTCTCTTTGTTGTAGCGCTTGCCCTTGCAGGCATCGCAGGTGACATAGACATCGGGGAGAAAATGCATTTCGATTTTCTTGACGCCGTCGCCTTCGCATTCCTCACAACGGCCGCCCTTGATGTTGAAGGAAAAGCGCCCCGGTCCGTATCCCCGGGCGTTTGCCTCGTTGGTGGAGGCAAAGAGATCGCGGATATCGTTGAACAGACCGGTATAGGTGGCGGGATTGGAACGCGGCGTCTTGCCGATGGGGTCTTGGTCGATGTTGATGACTTTGTCGAGCGCCTCCACCCCGTCGATGCGGTCGTGTTTGCCGGGGGAAGAGAGGGCGCGGTTCAGCTTTTTGGCAAGACTTTCATAAAGAATGGAATTGATGAGCGAGCTTTTGCCGGAACCCGAGACGCCGGTCACACAGACGAATTGCCCCAAGGGAATCTCTACCGTGAGATTTTTCAGGTTGTTTTGCCGGGCGCCCACGATCGTGAGATGCTTGCCGTTGCCCGGGCGGCGCACGGCGGGGACATCGATCCGCATCCGTCCGGCAAGATAGGCGCCGGTGATAGACTCGGGATTGGCCATGACTTCTTCCGGCGTGCCGATGGCGACGACCCGGCCGCCGTGAATACCGGCGCCGGGGCCGATGTCCACGAGGCAGTCGGCCGCCAGCATGGTTTCTTCGTCATGCTCTACCACCAAAACTGAGTTGCCCACATCCCGCAGGCGTTTCAGTGTGGCGATGAGCTTGCTGTTGTCCCGCTGGTGCAGGCCGATGGAAGGTTCATCGAGAATATAGATGACCCCCATCAAAGAAGAGCCGATCTGTGTGGCGAGGCGAATGCGCTGCGCTTCGCCGCCCGAAAGCGTACCCGCCCGCCGGGCGAGCGTGAGATAGTCTAACCCCACCGCCGACAAAAAGGACAGCCGAGCGCGGATCTCCTTGACGATCTCCTTGGTGATGAGCTTTTCGGTTTCGGTAAATTCGATGCTGTTCAAGAAATCGAGCGCCTCATTGATGGGCAGAGAGCAAAATTCATGGATGTTTTTCCCGCCCACCGTCACCGCCAGCATCATGGGATTGAGGCGGGCGCCGTGGCAGACCGGGCAGGGGATGTTCTCGATGAAATCGTCATACGAGCTGTCGCCGCCCTGCTGTTTCATCCGCTGTTCGATGATGTTGATCACGCCGTCAAAATGCACCGTCTGATGGGAAACGCGCCGGTCAAAGACGCGATCTACATCAAAGGTGGAGATGCCGGCGCCATAGAAAAGAATGTCTTTCTGATGGGGTGTGAAGTCGCAAAGCGGGGTGTCCAAGGTAAAGCCGTATTTTTTGCCGACCGCGGCAAAGACCGGGCCGTTCCAGGTGTTGTCGTCCAAACTCTTAAAGCCGTTGACCTGAATGGCGCCCTGCCGCAGTGAGAGGGAATCATCGGGAATGATCCGTTCGGGCGATATTTTCGGCAGTTCCCCTAAGCCCGAACAGTCCGGGCAGGCGCCGAGCGGGTTGTTGAAGGAAAAATCCCGTGGGGAAAGCTCGCTGAAAGAAATGCCGTGTTCCTCGCAGGCAAAATGCTGGGAAAAATTCATCTCCTGCTCCTTTTCGCCCGGGATCAGGATGGACAGATTGCCGTCGCCCAATTTCAAAGCGGTTTCCACCGAATCGGCAAGGCGGGTGCGGACATCCTCCCGCATGACCAGACGGTCCACCACCACATCGAGGTTGTGTTTGCTGTTTTTGTCCAGTTTGATCTCTTCGGAAAGGTCGTACAGACTGCCGTCGATACGCACCCGGACATAGCCGCTTTTTTTGGCGTCTTCCAGCTGTTTGGCAAAGGTGCCTTTTTTGTTTCTCGCCAGCGGAGCGCATACCATGAAGCGGGTGCCGGGGGCGAGAGCGAGAATCTGCGCGAGGATCGCCTCCACGGTCTGGCGGCGAATGGGCTTGCCGCAAACCGGGCAGTGCGGGATCCCGACGCGGGCATACAACAGGCGGAGATAGTCGTAAATTTCGGTCACCGTGCCGACGGTGGAACGCGGGTTTTTAGAGGTGGTCTTCTGGTCGATGGAAATGGCGGGGGAAAGGCCGCTGATCTCGTC
>CANQXN010000146.1 GCA_947627815.1 uncultured Clostridia bacterium
TTTGTTGGTAGCTTAATTATACCATACCCAAGGTGGATCTTCTCTCTCTTTTGGGTCATATCATTTTATCACATACATTTTTCCAAACTTTTTATATAAAAAACAGGAAAACTTGCCTGCCGCCGCCGCGAAAAAGAAATTTTCCTCTTTCCGCCGCCGCCCCGGCGGAAAGCGATTGACAAAACGGCCGGGTCATGGTATACTTTTGACGGTGGGGCGAAAACAGTTTGCCCTGTCAATCTTGTGGGAAAGGAGAGACATCATGAAATTTATCGGCAACATCCTCTGGCTGCTCATCGTCGGCATCGGCTCCGCCATTTCCTGGTTTGTCCTCGGCGCTATTTGGTGCGTTACCATCATCGGCATTCCCTTCGGCCTGCAATGCTTCAAACTGGCGCGTATCTACTTATGGCCCATGGGGGCAGAGGTTCGCCTCAATTTTGGCAAGCACCCCATCGCCAATGTGATCTGGTTCATTTTCGGCGGATTTGAAATGGCGGTCGGTCTGCTTTTGGCCGCCCTGCTCTTCTGCGTCACCATCATTGGCATCCCCTTCGGCCTGCAATGCTTCAAATTGGCAAAGCTCGCCGCCTTCCCCTTCGGCGCCGATGTCCATTAAGAAAACCGCAAACAAAAACCGCTCCTTTCGGAGCGGTTTTCTCTTTTTTACATGACAGGGACAAAACAAAGGCCGGAAGATTTTGTTGTTTCGGATGGATTTTGTAAGAAAGCGTCATATTGTTCTTGAAGAGTTGTTATTTCTTGCAAATCTATTATTCTTTTGACATGATTTTCAATGACATAATATGGATCATCCGTCCCATCATCGGAACAGCCGTATTCCAGTAAAACTTCCCAATCTCCGCCGCTTGCCATCCGCATGATTTTGGTATAAAAGGCGTGTTCTCCTTTCCCATACCCGGTTTGATAGAAGTTCCCGTTTTGGTCTAAAGCGACACAATGATTATTTACCATAAAAAGATCAAGCAACACAGGGCGGTCGTTTTTCTGTGAAAAAGCGGCATAAATGTGATAATCTTCATCCATCAAAAACAGTTCGGTTTGACCGTCACCGTTGCTATCATAAATGGCATATCCCATCATGCCTGTATCTGAATTGATCACGGTTGTTTGTAATGCTTCTTCTATGGCGCCGTCATTGGGATCGGCATACACTGGATCGACCGTCGCCGTCTTGTCGTTATCAAAAAGCAGCTCTTGATATCTTTTTAAAATATCATCATAAGTATGGAAAACACTTTTTTCCGAACCCTCATTGACCGGCGGTTCGGAATTTTCGGGGGTGTTTGACCGTTCCACACCGCAGGCAGTACCGGCACAAATCATAGCGACAATCAGCAAAACAAGCAACAGTTTTTTCATGATTTTCTCCTTTTGGCTTTGATGACGGTTGATGACGGTATGCGATATTTTTGGTTTTGGTTTCCTGTTTCGTATTTATTATACTATATCATTTTTTAAAAATCAATATAGTATTCTAAAGATTATGATTCAGCCTGTCTTACGGGATGTCTTACGGGATCCGGTTGCCGGCGGCGCGGTAGATGTCATACCATTCCTCGCGGGTCAGAGTGACATCGGCGGCCGCGAGGCAGTCGGCCAAGCGCCCGGGGTTGGTCGTGCCGGTGACCGGCATGATATGCGCGGGATGGCGCAAGAGCCAGGCGATGACGACGGTATTTTTCGAGACGCCATGCGCCTCGGCCACCCGTCCGAGCGCCTCATTGAGGCGGGGGAATTTGGGATTATCGACAAACACCCCGCTGAAAAAGCCGTACTGGAAGGGCGACCACGCCTGCACCGTGATATCTTTGAGCCGGCAATAATCGAGGACGCTGCCGTCGCGCATGACGGCCTCATCGCCTTCGGTATTGACATTGACGCCGGCGGAAATCATCGTGGCGTTGGTGATACTCAGCTGGAGCTGATCGGCGACCAGCGGCACAGACAGCGAGCGCGCCAAGAGTTCGATCTGCATGGGGTTATGGTTGGACACGCCGAAATTGCGCACTTTGCCGCTGTTTTTCAGAAGATCAAAGGCTTCCGCCACTTCCTCCGGCTCGCAGAGCGGATCGGGGCGGTGGAGCAGAAGCACATCTAAATAGTCGGTCTTTAGACGGGACAAAATCCCGTCCACCGAGGCGAGGATATGTTCTTTGGAAAAGTCGTACCGATCCGGTCGGATGCCGCATTTGGACTGGAGAATGACTTTCTCCCGCATATCGTCGTTCATGGGCAGGGCGGCGGCAAATTTTTGCTCCGATCCCCCGCCGCCGTAAATGTCGGCGTGGTCAAAAAAGTTGGCGCCGCGCTCCAGCGCCGTATGAATCAGGGTGGAGGCTTCCTTATCGCTCATGCCGGCAATGCGCATACAGCCGACCGCCACGGTAGGCACGCGAAGTCCGGATCGCCCCAAAGCAATGGTTCTCATAAACAGCTCCTTTGATTTTTTTAGAATCAAGGGGAACTTTTGGAAAAGTTCCCCTTGAACCCCTCAAAACTTTTAAAAAGGGGAAATTTTTTTACTTTCTCTTTTTTGAAAAGTTTTTGGGGGGTGTCCATGTTTGAACCCCTCAAAACTTTAAAAAGGGGAAATTTTTTTTACTTTTCTTTTTTGAAAAGTTTTTGGGGGGTGTGGGGGACTTTTCTCAAAAAGTCCCCCATGTTAATAGGTTTGTTATCGGGTGGTTTTGGAAAGAAAATCTCGGTAGATATCGAAAAAGTAGAAGAAAAGGGCGAGGGCGAGGAGCAGGGCGGCAAAGACCGGCATAAGAAACGCCCATTCGGAAAAAGCGCCGGCGATATCAAAAACGCCCTCGATGAGATGGTGCATCGTAAAAGCGGTGAGGGAAAAGGCGAAAAGCCGCGCCGCCCAGCATCCGGGGTAAGGCAGGCGGGTATAGCGCAAGAGGAGATAGACCGCAAAGCCTGCGGCCAGCGGCGCAAAGGCAAAGGTCATATGGGCGGAGGTGACGCCGAACCCGAAATAGGTATACACGCTGCCGAACAGGCAGGCGAGAAAACCGCCGACGGCATAACCGATCAGGGCGCGGCCGGTTTTTTGTTTGCGCTCACTGTCTGTCATGGCGTCATGTTCCCTCCTCTTCGCTATAGGTCAGGCCGTTGAAATAGATAATATCGCTGATGCACCGCTCGTCATCCGGCGTGCGGTTCAGCACTTCGCCGTTGAAATACATGGTGGTGGAAGAGCCGCCGTCCAAATTATAGGCCAGCGTACAGCCGCAGTCTTTGGCGATTTCGGCGATTTCATAGAGCGAAAAGCCGTCGTTTCTGACCAGCCGCCCCTCGGCGACGATGAAGATATAATGCAGAGGCTCCACCATACCGAACACCGTGCGGGGGTTGCTCGCCGCCGACTGCCCCACTTCGTCGCGGGGGTCGACAGTGATTTCGCCGTCCTCGACCAAGCGCGGGCCGAAGGAAAAGGCCTGATAGACCTCGGGCGGCAGGACAGACGCGCTTGTGTAATCCGATTCGCTCACCATGAGAAGATCGCCGTTGTTAAAGAGCAAAAGCGCGTCATCGGTGTTTTTGGTCTGAGTCATGCGGGACGCGGTCGCCCGATACAAATGATAGTTGCGCAAGACCCAGCCGCTGTCGCGAAAGCCGTAATAGTCGCCGTTGATCGCGAAAATCGCGTTTTTCCTCGCGGCGATGTCGCTGGTGGTCTCTTTGATGTTGGTGCCGAAGGTGTCTTTGGCAAACGCGGTGCGCAGATATTCGGCGTCGGTCAGTTTCACATCGGCGACAAACACGCGATTGACAAGGCCGTGTTCATTTTCGATTTCCTTGACCTCAATGGAAATTTCAATGTTTTTGTCCTTGTAATAGAGGTCGCCGAGGATGGGATAGTCGGGTTCCGGCACAGGCTCGGTGACAGGCGGCTGTGTTGCGGGCGCCGACCCTTGCGGCGAAGGCTCGCTTGTTGCGGGCAGGGCGGTTGTCCCGCCCCCTTCTGTGGTGCGTGAGGGAAAGAGCGAGGCGTCCGGCGCCCGGGAAATCTCGGGCGCCTCTCCCTCGCGGGCAATCACAAAACCGTCCAGCAGGATAAAGGCGGAAAGCGCCGCGAGAATCAGGACAAAAAACAGATTCCAAAGCCATCCTTGTCTGTCAGATTTCATACTTTCCCTCGTTCTGCCGCTTGCGGCTCATTTCCGATTTTGGCTTTATCATACTGCCGCTTTGTGAAGTTCCTGTGTCGTCCCGCTTATCTTTTTTTTTGAAAAAGCGGAAAGTTATTCGAGTTCAAACGCGCCGGTATAGAGCTGATAGTAAACGCCTTTTTCGGCGATCAGCTTGTCGTGGCTGCCCCGCTCGATGATGCGGCCGTGATCCAGCACCATGATGACATCGGAGTTCATGACGGTGGAGAGGCGGTGCGCGATCACGAAAACGGTGCGGCCTTCCATGAGCTTATCCATGCCCCGCTGTACCACCGCTTCGGTGCGGGTATCGATCGAGGAGGTCGC
>CANQXN010000147.1 GCA_947627815.1 uncultured Clostridia bacterium
CAGTATCGCGAGATTGAGGTCCTCTTTCCAGCCGACAAGCGTATCATCGGTGCCGCGAAAAGCGGCGTAATCGGTGTTGTCGGGCAGGCGGAAGGTGAGGGCGGCAAACTGCATTTCCCGCGCTTCATCGAGTTTGGCGTCATAGGCATAGAGGCCGATGTCGGCAAAACGGCGGGAGGCGGCGGCCGCAAGGCAAAGATCGACGATTGCGTGCGGGACGAAAAGCCCCATGTGCATGGCCTCGGGCGGCGTTTTCTCAAACAAAAGTTTGGCCGCCGTTTTGAGCGGCACCGGCGCCGCGCTTGTTTTGTCTGCGCCCGGGACGATGCCGGCGAAATCCAAATAGCAGAGTTCCGAAAGAATCAGGTTGTCGATCTCGTTGAAGGGGTCGGCTTCGAAAGAAAGATCGCCCCGCCAGCGAAGGTAATCCAAGAGATTGGCCATGGTTTTCTCCTTCCGGCGCCGCAAGCGCCCTGTCGGCTTTGCCTTATTATACCCCTTTTGCCCAAAAAAAGCAAGTCGGGGGCGGCAAAATCAAGCGAAATCGTCAAAAAAGAAAAGAATGTGTTGACAAAGTAAAAAAGGCATGGTATGATAATTCCAGTTTAAGAGAAAGGATCGGCAACGATGGCAAAGATTACTGTTTTTGATCATCCTCTCATTCAGCACAAGATCTCCATTCTCCGCTCCAAGGAGACAGATCGGAAAGATTTTCGCGAACTTGTGAGCGAAATTACGATGTTTATGTCCTACGAAGCGCTCCGCGACCTTCCTTTGAAGGAAGTCGATGTGGAGACCCCCCTGACCGTCACCAAAACCAAGATGCTGTCGGGCGACGCTATCGCCGTGGTGCCGATTCTGCGCGCCGGCCTCGGCATGGTCAACGGCCTTCTCAACATGGTGCCAAACGCCGCAGTCGGCCATATCGGCCTTTACCGCGATGAAACCACCTTAGAGCCTCACGAGTATTATTGCAAATTGCCGCCCCGCATTGAAAACCGCCAGATCATCGTATTGGATCCCATGCTGGCGACAGGCGGTTCGGCGGTAGCGGCCATGAATTTTATCAAACAGCACGGGGGAAAGAAAATCAAATTCATGTGCCTCATCGCCGCGCCGATCGGCCTGCAAGTGCTTTCGGAGGCGCATCCCGATGTGGAGATTTACTGCGCCCATCTCGACGAGCGGCTCAACGAACGGGGGTATATCCTCCCGGGGCTTGGCGACGCCGGCGACCGTCTTTTCGGCACGCTCTAAACGACTGCTTTTTCTAACGGCAAGCGTTACCGGCAAAACACTGGCCGGCGCAAAAAAAGTCCCGCTTATGCGGGGCTTTTTTCTTTTTTTTCTTTTTCTTCGAGCCGCCCGATCAGTCTGCCCTTTGAAACCGAGAGAAAGAAAACCGAAAGCAGGGCATTGTCAAGCGGGGCGGGAGAGGGGACGGCCACTTCCATAAAGTTGGCGGTATGGCCGATGGCGACGCCGTCCGCCCAGCTTTCAAAGAGAACCGGCAGCGCCTTGCCCACCCAGGACGCGAGGACTTTCGCGGTGGAGGCGGCGCGCAGGGCGGCGAGCTTTTTTTCTCTGGCGGCTTTGATAGAACCGCCGCACTGGTTGGGCATGGCGGCCGCCTCGGTGTCGGGGCGGGGCGAAAAGGCGAAAATATGAAAATCGAGAAGATTAAGTGAGGCGATAAAAGCGGCGCTTTCTTCAAAATCCGCCTCGCTCTCGCCGGGGAAGCCGACAATGACATCGGCGGTAAAAGCGGCGTCCGGCATGGTGGCGCGGATGCCCTCGACCGCCCGCTTGATCATGGTGGTGTTGGAGGTTCGGCGCATGGCGGCCAAGGTTTTGTCACAGCCCGACTGGAGCGAGAGATGAAAATGGTGCGCCAAATGGGACAGCGAGGCGAGGGAAGCGATGATCGGGGGCTTTAAAAAGGCGGGATCCAGCGAGCCGAGCCGCAGACGGAAGGAAAAGGGGAGCGCGTCAAGGCGGGCGAGCAAGTCGGCAAGGCCGTAGCCGAGGTCTTTGCCGTAGGCCGAGATCTCGATGCCGGTGAGAACAATTTCACGATAGCCCGCGTCGAGAAGCCCTTGTGCCTCCGTCAGCACCTCTTCGACCGGTTTGGATCGAATACCGCCCCGGGCAAGCCGGATGGCGCAGTAGGCGCATTTTGACTCGCAGCCGTCCTCAATCTTGATGTAGGCGCGGGTGCGCTCGCTTTTTTGAATCCGCATCGGTTCAAAGGGCGCGCCGGCAAGAGAAACAACCCGATTCTTGGAGCAGGCGTCTGCCGGTGCGCTTGCTTTTTTGTCAAAATGGGAGAGGACGGCCTCGACCGCCGCCATTTTGCGGCGGTTTCCCACCACGACGGCGACGCCGGGGATCGCGGCAAGCGCCGAGGCGCTCAGCTCGGCAGAACAGCCCGTGACGGCGAGAAAACAGCCGGGGCTGTCCTTGAGCGCCCGATGGATCATCTGGCGCCCCTTCCGTTCCGCTTCCACGGTGACGGCGCAGGTGTTGACAATGACGGCGTCTGCCCGCGCGCCAAACGGCACGATTTCCCAGCCGTGCGCGGCCATGACTTCCGCCATTGCCTCGCTTTCATATTGATTGACCTTGCACCCCAGCGTGATAAAGGAGATTTTCACTTGTGTAACGCTGCCTTTCCCGGCCGTTTTTTTGTTTTTTCGCGCGTCCGACAGGGGTATTATAGCATATTTTCAAAAAAAGTAAAGCCCCGCCGCCGCTTTTGCGAAAGCCCCGGCGGAACAAGAAGAAATTGCACCCGAAAAAGCTATAGACAAAGCGCCGGTTTTGTGGTAAAATGATAAAAACCGTTTTGTTTTACCGCCGGCGCTGCCGGCGTCTTGACGGCAGTCAGGACTGCACAAGGAGCTGATGCAATGAAAATTTTTCGTTATTTTAGCGCGCTTTTTCTCTCTCTTTTACTTCTGACGGTTCTTCTGGCCGCCTGCGGGGAAACGCTTACGACAGAACCCGGCGGCACCGGCGACTTCGGCTCCGGTGACACGGCACTTTCCGACAGCACGCAGGACAGCCCCGGCACCGATGGCCCCACGATTTCGGGCGATCCCACCGACGGCCTTCCCGCCGAGATGCCTGTCATCCGCATCGATACCGACGGCGAGCCGATCGTGTCGAAGGAATACTATATCGACGGCAGCCTGTCTCTTGACAACACCCGGGCGGAATACGCCCTCGCCGATGCCGCCATCGAGATTCGCGGGCGGGGCAACTATTCCTGGTTTGATACCGAAAAGAAGTCCTACCGCATCAAATTTGCCGAAAAAACCAACCTGTTGGGGCAGGGCGCCGGACCGGCGCGCTCCTGGACGCTTTTGGCGGTTCACTGCGACCAGTCTCTTTTGCGCAACGCGGCGGCGCTTTATCTCGCAAGACATTTGGACGGCATCGACTATACCTCGTCGGTCTCTTTTGCCAAGCTCTACCTGAACGGGAACTATGAAGGGGTTTATCAGGTGTCGGAGCAGATACAGATTCAGAAATACCGGGTGGATGTGGACGACAAGGCCACGGGGGAAGATGTCGGCTTTCTGATTGAAATGGACGCGCTGGCAAGCTATTATGAGACCGAATATTTTGTCTCGGACGGCGCCAACAAATACGAAATCAAAAACGATATCCTCACCGACGAGCAGTACGCCTATATCTATGACTTCATGTGCCGCGCCTGGGAGGCGGTTCGGTGGGGCGAACGCGCCGAAATTGAGGAACTGATCGATCTCGATTCTGTGGTGGACACCTACCTTGTGGAAGAAGTGATGAAAAACCTCGATGTAGGCTGGGGTTCTTTCTATATGTACAAGGATGTGGGCGGCAAACTGCATTTCGGTCCGGTGTGGGATTTTGACCTCTCCTCCGGCAACGCCCTGCCCGACGACAGGGACATGAATTTTGTCTCGCCGAAATATCTCTATGTGGGCAATTATGAGTATACCTATCAGCAGCAGCACCGCTGGTTTCTCACGCTGATGGATCTTGACTGGTTCCGCGATCTTGTTAAGGCGCGCTGGGCGGAGGTCAAAGAGATCATGGACAGCGTGCCGGTCTATGTGCGCGCGGTGGCGGAGCTTTATTCGGAAGAATTTGACGAAAACTTCGAGCGCTGGCCGATTTTCGGGCAGAAAATCAACCGCGAACCGAACGCGGTGCTTGCCCTGCACAGCCACGATGAACAGGTGGAATATTTAGCCGGCTGGCTCGAACAGCGTATCGCCTGGATGGACAGCTATAT
Organism: uncultured Clostridia bacterium; assembly: GCA_947627815.1. Lineage (GTDB taxonomy): Bacteria > Bacillota > Clostridia > Oscillospirales > CAG-272 > RGIG1993. Next base: position 4,283 of record CANQXN010000147.1, read on the forward strand.
GAAAGGCGAAGTCGACGCCAATCCCGCAGATCCCGGCGAGTTTGTCGGTTCGGGCGGCGAGGGCAGCCTGACATCGCCCTATCTCGTCTCGACCCCCGACGACTTTGCCTCGCTGACCGAGGCCATGCGGATGGGCAA
>CANQXN010000148.1 GCA_947627815.1 uncultured Clostridia bacterium
GATGATTGGTGTTGTCAATCGTCACCTTGTGCGTGAGATTCTTGATGGTATGACCCGCGCCGTCGAAGGTGCCGCTGTAGTTTTTCAGCGGTTTCCAACCGGTGACGCCGGTAAGGTCGATGTCGTCTGTAAGGGTGATGTTGGTGCTTGCATCCAGCGTTCCGCCGTTGATCTTGGCGATGACTTCCTTGAGGTCCTCAGCAGAACCCACTTTTTGCACTTCGGGAGTTTCTTCCGCGAAGACAAAAGGCGCCATTACCAGAACCAGCGAAGCCAGCATGACGGTCGCAAGGACAAGGGATATCAGTTTTTTCATGCGTTCCTCCTGTGTTTGCCTGTCTTATCGTATCGGGAAAAGACAGTCTGAAAATCGTATTTCTTCCAAATTTCTTCCAAAACCGCTTGGGAAATGGCCTTGTAAAGATATGAAATTATACCATTTTGTCAACCGCCCCGTCAAGACAAGGAGAAAATATTCGTTAAATTCTTCACGCAAGAAGCCGCAAAAAAGCCATTTTTCCAATCCCGTTTTGGGTAGAATTACGCCTCTCACCATCATAAAGCAGGGAAAAATGCCCTTTTTCGATAAAACATGAATCCTTGCTTTGCGGCGTTTTTCGCAAAAAATCGTTTCTTTCTCTCAGCTGCAAAGCTGAGGTTCGAGTCTGGGAAGAGGCGACAGGATTTATTGAACCTTGCTTTGCGGTATTATGGGGCGAAAATCGTTCATCGCCCTGCCGCAAAGCCAGTATTTCCCGGGTGCTATCGCACCCGAAAAATACGAGGTTCAAATCCGGGAAGTACGGCACCACGCAAAAGGGGGGAGCCAAAGGCTCCCCCCCTTTTGCGTGGTACGGGCGACAGGATTTATTGAACCTTGCTTTGCGGTATTATGGGGCGAAAATCGTTCATCGCCCTGCCGCAAAGCCGGTATTTCCCGGGTGCTGTCGCTCCCGGAAAATACGAGATTCGAGTCCGGGAGGAGAGCGTACCAAAGGGAAAGGGGGCAAAAGCCCCCTTTCCCTTTGGTACGGGCGACAGGACTATTGAACCTTGCTTTGCGGTATTATGGGGCATAAATCGTTCATCTTCCTGCCGCAAAGCCGGTATTTCCCGGGTGCTGTCGCACCCGGGAAATACGAGGTTCGAGTCCGTGAGGAGAGCGTACCACAAAAAGGGGGGCAAAGCCCCCCTTTTTGTGGTACGGGCGACAGGACTCGAACCTGCACGGGGTTCCCACTGGTTCCTAAGACCAGCGCGTCTGCCATTCCGCCACGCCCGCATAAGCCCGCCGCACTTTGCGGCGGGACTGTTTTTGAATTAACTGTTTGCCTTGGCGTAATCCGCCCAGAGTTCATCTACCGTTTTGCCGGTGAGTTCCACCCACAATTCGTCGGTATATGTATCTTTTTTCATCGCCTCGTTGAGTTTAGCGGGCAGATCGGCACGCACATTCTGCTCCAGCCAGACAAAGAAAGCGGCGGTCACACGGTAGGCGTTGGTATAGTGCTGGCGTTCGTTGTAGTGCGGCAGCGCCCAACCCGCTTCCTTATTATAAATGCCGAATTTTTCCCGCCCGTAATCGGCAAGTCCCTCGGTGAGCCATACCGGCTCATAGCGCTGATAATTCTGCGCCACATGAACCCATTCATGCGTCAGGCTGTCGGCGTCCAGGGGATGGGCGGCATAATATTTTGTCCCCATGATGACTTTGGCCTCTTCGGAATAGGTGGCCGCCACGCCGTCATAATCGGGAACCGGCACGATCGAGGTTTTGCGCAGGTTGCCGTCGTTGAAGAAATCGCAGATGCCCTGATAGCTTTTGTTGAAGCAATCGACGATCATTTCTTCCAAGTGTTTGTCAATGAGTCCTTCGCTGTTGTCAAAGGTCAGGTAGATGTCGGAAAGTTTTGTCATAGTTATTTCTTTCTCCGCCTTATTCGTTTTTATCCTTGTGATATTCCCTCTCCCGGGCGGACGGGGAGGTTATTTTTTCTTGCTCACCGCGTGATTGCTCTCGGCATACATCTGCCACAACTCATCGAGCGTTTTGCCGGTAATGCGCGTGAAAAACTGCGCGGAATAGGGTTCGGTGCGCAGCGCTTCGTTGAACTGCTCCATGAAGGTGGTATCGACATGCAGATCGACCCAGGCGAAAAAGCGCGCCGTGACACGATAGGAGTCGGTGTATTTCTGATTGCCGGCATAGTTAGGCAGCGTAAAAAGCTGGAGGTCGAAATTGAACCGGCTCCAATCGGCAATGCCTTCGGTGATCCAGGAACCGCCGTTGGCGGTATTGGTGGCGCCGTATTTGGAGTCGCGATACACCTGCATGGCGTGGGTCAGTTCATGGGTCAGCGCGCCGAGATCGTTCTGATTTTTCATGAAATAATCGGGGTTCATGGCGATCATGCGTTCCAGCGCGTTGCGCCCGCCCGTCTCATAGGCGGCAGAATCCTGATCGGCCAGCGTATAGACGATATTGAACATCACCCCGTGGTTGAAAGTCTCCGCCAAGGTGGGATAGACCCGCGAGAAAGTGTTGATGAGCGTTGCCACCATCCGTTCGGTAAAGCGATCCTTCACCTGGCTTTCGATGGTGAGAAAACGCGAGGCGAGGTCTTCATACGCAGGCTTTTGGGGGACGGGATCCTCCACCACCTCGAAAGGAACGGTGGCGGTATAGGGGGTCTTGTCGCTTCCCTCCCCGTCCGCGTGAGCGGTCAGGGCGAAAATCACGATCAGCGAAAGAAGCAAAAGCGCTGTCAGCGTCAGTCGGAATGCTCGTTTTTTCATGCGATCCTCTTCCTTTCAGATTTTCGTATCGGCGGCTATGTTTCAGCCGATGACAACTTCGTGTCCCGTCCGCGCCGACTCGTAGATGGCGTCGAGGATTTTCATCAGCGTGACGCCGTCTGCGGCGGGGGCGATGCAGGCGGCGCGCCCCTGGATACAATCAATATAATGGTTGATCTCGTTTTCAAAAAGGCCGTCAAAGGAAAGCGCGGTTTCGACAGAGGAAAGGGTCATGTCGGTCATATAGCCGCAGGCTTCGCCGTAAAGCTCGAGTTCGGGGTCGAGTTTGGCGCCGCCTTTGGTGCCGAAAAGCTCGATTTTGCCTTCGTCCTGTTTCAGATTCAGGGCAAAAGCCGCTTCAATGGCCAGCACGGCGCCGTTATCAAAGCGGATGAGGGCGGTGGCGAGATCCTCGACATCGCAGATGTCATCGCCGGAGGCGGTGGAAGCGCGATAGCCCTTGCGGCTCTTGATGCCGGGGCGGTTGCCCAATTTGGTGAAGGTAGCGCCGTAAACCGATACGGGCTTGGGATTGCCGAAAAGGTAGCGGGACAGGTCGATGACATGGACGCCCAAATCGATCAGAGGCCCGCCGCCCGAACGGGATTTGTCGCCGAACCAGCCGCCGGGATTGCCGTTGCGGCGCAAATAGGTGGCTTTGGCGTAATAGAGTTCGCCGAAATAGCCCGCGTCGATAAATTCGCGGACGATTTTGCAGTCATTGCCGTGGCGGCGGACAAAGCCGATCATCAAAAGTTTGCCGCTTTCTTTGGCGGCTTTTTCCATCGCCTCGGCTTCGGCGGCGTTGAGCGCCATCGGCTTTTCGCAAAGCACATGCTTGCCGGCTTTCAGGGCGGCAATGGTGCAGGCGGCGTGCGCCGAGTTCCAGGTGCAGACGCTGACGGCGTCGATCTCCGGCACCTCGGCAAACATGCGGTTCATATCGGTATAACATTTTGTCACGCCGTATTTCTTGCCCATGGCCGCCAGGCGGTCGGGGTTGATGTCACAGAAGGCGACCACTTCCACCTCGGGATTTTTGCGGTACGCGGCCAGGTGCGTCTCGGCGATGTTGCCGACGCCGATAACGGCAATATGAATCACTTTCATAAGCGTTTTCCCCTTTATGTACAATTATCCTTTTTGGATGAGGCCGCGCAGAAATTCGGCGGCCATGCCGATGTCTTTTTCGGGATCCTCCCCGACTTCGCGTTCGATGGTGAGAAAACCGCGATAGCCGATCTCGTCCAGCGCGGCAAGATAGCGCGGGAAATCGACGCCGCCCTGCCCCAGCGGCACTTCTTGGTAGGCCGAGCCGAGATGGGCGAGCGCGTCCGCCACCATATGATAGATCATTTCGGGGTCTTTGTCAAAGAGTTTGATCCCGTCCTTGGCGTGGGTATGGACGATATATTTTTTCAGGGTATAGACCGCCCGCACGGGATCGTCGCCTGTGACCATCACAAAATTGGCGGGGTCGAGATTGACCGCCACGCCGCAGCTGTCGAGCGAATCGAGAAAGTTTTTCAGAACGGCGGCGGGTTCGGGGCCTGTTTCAATG
>CANQXN010000149.1 GCA_947627815.1 uncultured Clostridia bacterium
AAGCCGAAAAGCCAATAGCCGGCGGCATAGGTGGGGATATGCGCCTGATAGACCCGACTGATCGGGAAAGTGTCCACGATGCGCTTATGACTGCGCTGCATGGCTTCCGCATCGTTTTTGAAAAAGGGACTTCCCTGCTGGTTCACCAAAATGCCCTCTTCTTTCAGGGCGTTGTAGCAATTGCCGTAAAATTCTTTGGTGAAAAGGCCTTCGGCGGGGCCGAAGGGGTCGGTGGAGTCCACGATGATAAGATCGTATTTATTTTCACAGCGGCGGATGTATTTCAGGGCGTTGCCGAAGGTAATGCGGACGCGGCTGTCGTCCAGCCGGCAGGCGTTGCCCGGCAGATAGGTGCGGCAGGCTTCCACCACCAAGGGATCCATCTCCACAAGGTCGATGCGCTCCACTGTGTCATACCGGGTGAGTTCGCGCACCACCCCGCCGTCGCCGGCGCCGATGACCAGAATGTTCCGGATATTGGGATGCACGGCCATGGGAACATGGGTGATCATTTCGTCATAGATGAACTCGTCCCGTTCGGTGAGCATGACATTGCCGTCCAAGACCAGCATCCGGCCAAACTCCGGGGTTTCAAAGATGTCGATGCGCTGAAACTCGCTCTGCTCCGAATAGAGGTGACGGTTGACCCGAATGCTGTGCTGCACATCGGGCGTGTGAAATTCGCTGAACCAAACTTCCATGGCCTTCCCTTTCTTGCGGTTCGCCGAGACAAGCCCCGGCGGACACGGTCGGATCTTTTTTATCTGCTTTCGGTCTTGACCACATTCAAACGGCGGATGTAGGGGTCCTCGGGGCCGGTCATATTACAGCCCTTGACCTTGGCATATTCAATATAATTGAGGATTTCGTCGGTGATGCGTTCGCCCGGCGCCAAAATCGGGATGCCCGGGGGATAGCACATGACAAATTCACTGCAGATCTGCCCCTTGGCCTGCCGCAACGGCAGGCTCACTTTTTCGGCATAGAAGGCTTCCTGCGGGCTGAGCACCACCTCGGGATCGATGTATTCCTGCTTCAACAGGCCGGTGCCGTCGGTCTGGAAGCGCCGCCGGATCTCGGCCAAGGCGCTGGCCAGCCGTTCCACTTCCTGCAGGCGGTCGCCGATCGAGACATAGGCTAAGATATTGCCGATGTCGCCGAACTCGATCTGAATATCGTATTCATCCCGCAGAAGATCGTAAACTTCGATGCCCGCCATGCCGATATCCAGCGTATGAATGCTCAGTTTGGTGACATCGAAATCATATACCGAGTCGCCGTTGACAAGCTCTTTGCCGAATGCGTAATAGCCGCCGATCTCGTTGATCTCTTCTCTGGCATATTCCGCCATGGCGGAAACCTGCCGGAAGACCTCGGGGCCTCGCAGGGCGAGATTCCGCCGGCTGATATCGAGGCTGGAGATCAGAAGATAACTGCCGGATGTCGTCTGGGTCAGGTTGATGATCTGGCGCACATAGTCGGCGCGGATGCGGGGGCCTGTGAGCAAAAAGCTCGACTGCGTCAGGCTGCCGCCGCTTTTATGCATCGAAACGGCGGACATATCGGCGCCAGCCGCCATAGCCGAGATCGGAAAATTCTCACCGAAGTAAAAATGCGTCCCGTGCGCCTCGTCGACAAGGCAGTACATGCCGGCTTCGTGCGCCATATCCACGATGGCGCGAAGATCGGAACAGACGCCGTAATAGGTGGGATTGTTGACCAGCACCGCCACGGCGTTCGGGTGGGTTTCGATGGCCTTTTTCACCATATCCCGCTTCATGCCCAAAGAAATGCCGAGCCGCTGATCCACTTCGGGATTGACATAGACCGGAATGGCGCCGCAGAGAACCAACGCGTTGATCACGCTGCGGTGAACATTGCGGGGCAGAATGATTTCGTCCCCCCGCTTGCAGACGGTAAGAACCATACTCTGCACGGCGCTTGTGGTGCCGCCCACCATGAGAAAAGCGTGATCGGCGCCGAAGGCGTCGGCGGCAAGATCCTCCGCCTCCCGTATCACCGAGACGGGATGGCAGAGATTGTCGAGCGGCTTCATGCTGTTGACATCCACGCCCACGCACTGCTGCCCTAAAAAGGCGGTAAGCTCGGGATTGCCCCTGCCCCGTTTGTGACCCGGCACATCAAAAGGCACCACCCGCATCCTTCGGAAATTGTCCAAGGCTTCAAAGATCGGCGCTCTGTCCTGATCCAATAAGTATTCTTTTCCCTGCATATCGCACCTTCCGTCTTCGGGACCTACAAAAAAACACAAGCCGTGCGAGAGCGCAGCTTGTGTCAACATCATCATAGCAAAAGAGCGGCCGTCCGGAGAAGCCCGGGCAGGAGGCGGGGAAAAGATGACAGATGGAAGAGTCTATGAAAGCAATTACACTTTTTACTACTCTTATTGACCGTTTCACAAGTCTGTGCTTACGCACACTTCGGTTATAGAGGAACCAACTTATAAAATTTGAGCTTTTAACTCCATCAATAAGGCTGCACAAAGGCCGCCGATCGGCAATGGACCCGGCTGTCCGTATGGCCTTGACTCTCTTTTTACGAGAGTGGTCCTGAATAATTGCTTTGAACGGGACAACAAACCATCCTTCAAAACGCCATTATTATACCATATCCCCGCGGGCTTGTCAACACCCTTTGTTTTTTTGTCGAAAACTTTCCCAATTTTTTTAAATAGAAACAAGGCGGCGGATCGCTCCGCCGCCTTGTTTCGCTCCGACAAGCCCTTTTCCGTGCGAAAGGCACCCGTCAGAGCAACTTTTCTCCCGGTTCTTCCCCGTCAGGGGGCACGGGAAGATAGGGATTGACATGAACCATGATATGTTTGACTTTTTCAAACTGCTGTTCCACCGCGTCATGCACCCGCTGGGCGATTTCATGCGCCTCTGCGAGCGGCATGGCCGCGTCGGCGGAAAACTCGATATCGACATAGATCCTGCTGCCGAACACTCTGGTGTTCACAAGATCCACCCGCAGAACGCCTTGCTGCTTTGCCGCGCAGGCGGCAATCGCGGCTTCTGTCTCCGGGGGTGCGGCATGATCCACGAGCTTTCCCACGGCGTCCCGGAAAATATCGTAAGTCGCCTTAAAGATAAAGACGCAGATCACAAGGCTGGCAATGGTGTCGGCCAGAGAAAAGCCCATCATGGCGCCGGCAATGCCCACAAGGGCGCCCACCGAAGAGAGCGCGTCACTGCGATGATGCCAGGCGTCCGCCATGAGCGCGCCGGAATCGAGCGCTTTGGCGTAATGCCGGGTATACCAATACATGGCCTCTTTCCCGACAATGGAGACGATCGCCGCCACAAGCGCCAGCACACCGGGCGCTGTAAAATCTGCGGCATCGCTGTGGATGAGCGTTTCTATCGCTTCCTGCGCGATGAAAATATCGGTGATCAGAAGCACGGCCGCAAGGAGCAGTTCGGCGATACATTCAAAGCGCTCGTGGCCGTAGGGGTGATCTCTGTCGGCTTTTTTCGCGGTCAGCTTCATGCCGATGATCACAATGATGCTGCTGAACACATCGGAGGCGGAATGTACGGCATCGCTGATCATGGCGCCGGAGTGAGCCAAAATGCCTGCCAGCGCCTTGAGCAGGGACAAAACCGCATTGCCGACGATGCTCATAAGCGAGACCCGAATGCCCACGCGGATCATTTCCGCCGTTTTCTCCCGGGCGGGTCCCGGCGAAGAGCGGTTCAGTCTGGCCATCGTATCACCTCAAAAAGGCAAAAGATCAAAACGGATTGCATGTACGGATCGCTGTCAGCGGACGCTGAACATGAGGTCGCCGTAGGTCGGGAAAGGCCATTGATTGCGCGGCGTAATCGTCTCCGCCTCGTCGCAAAGCGCGCGCAGCGCCTCCATCCGGGGGCGCAGGCTGTCACGGACCGTAACCGATTCCGTGACCACATCCTGAAACCGGCCGGGGCGATTGACATCGGCAAGCGCCCGCGACAGGTCTTCCATGCCCGCGGCGATGCCGTCAATGAGCGAAGAAAGCCGGCGGGTCGTGGTGTTTTCATAGGCGCAGTCAAGATCGGCCAAAAGGGCTTTCTTTTTGAGCGCCTGATCGGCAAGACTTGCGGAAAAGGCGGAAAGCGCCGGCAGGATCTCCTGACGAACCATATCCACCATGGTATCGGCCTCAATGCGCAGGGTCTTGCTGTAGTTATCGAGAATGATCTCCATTCTCGAATGGATCTCCACTTCCGACAGCACGCGCTGACGCGTCAGCATTTCCCTGTTTTTCGCATCCATATAATGCGGCAGGCAGTCGGGCGTCGTGGGGTATTCCGAAAGACCCCGGGCGGCGGCTTCCTTTTTCCA
>CANQXN010000150.1 GCA_947627815.1 uncultured Clostridia bacterium
CCTATCGGGCGTTTCAGGCGACCTACGGTTATGAGTTTCAGGGCGATAATGTCCTGCTGGCGCGGATGAATCTGCTCCTGACCTTTGACGATTATATGCGTGCCAAGTGGGAGCGCTCCCCTTCCCGCAAGGAGTATCAGGCGCTCTTGCAGATTGTGGCTTGGAACCTTTGGCAGATGGACGGCCTTTCCGGGACGATTCCCTATTGCAGAGCGCCGGAGGAATTTGAACAGCTCACGCTGTTCGATTTGTGGGACGGCGAGGAGCCGGAGGACAACGGTCAGCCGCCTTGCCGGATTTTCGACTGGCGGGCGCGTTGCAGCGTGGAGTACAGGAAGTTGAAGGAGGAAAGACGGGCATGAAATTTGATTTTATAATCGGGAACCCGCCGTATCAGGAGGAGCAAATATCTACTGATGTAGAAGGCTCATTAAAAAACTACGCACCTCCGATCCTACCATTGTTTTATGAATGAGGCATATAAGATTTCCGATAGAGTGGAGCTTATTCATCCTGCTAGGTTTTTGTTTAATGCCGGTAGCACTCCGAAAGCGTGGAATGAGAGGATGTTGAATGATCCGCATTTTAAGGTTCTATACTATGAACCTGAAAGCACAAAAGTGTTTCCTAACACAGATATAAAGGGCGGTTTGGCTATTTCATACAGAAATGCCACAAAAGATTTTGGCGCAATAAAGATCTTTTCTTTCCTTTATGATGTTTCTTCAAACATTTTCCAAAGATTGCCGTTCGTTTTTTCGGATGAATCGGCTGACGGTTGTGTTGGAGTCCTTGGTAGAGATGATAACAAGCGTGTTGTGAAATACATACGCAAAGAATATATAAATAAAGGAAAAAATCTTGATGCGTATAAAGTGTTCGTTCCCCAGGCTTCAGGGAGTGGTGCTTTTGGTGATGTTTTAGGAACAATGATAGTTGGCACGCCAAATATGGCAGCAACTGAAACTTTTTTGAGTATTGGCGCATTTTCTGATGAGCAGAGTGCTGTTAATCTTGAAAAATATCTTAAGACAAAGTTTACTCGTGCATTGTTAAGCCTGCTGAAAGTAACACAAATCGGTAATAAACCGGTATACAGCTTCATACCCCTCCAGGACTTCACCTCTGCCTCTGACATCGACTGGTCGAAGTCTATTTCGGACATCGACCGGCAGCTTTACGCGAAATACGGACTGGATGACGCCGAGATTGCGTTCATCGAAAGTCATGTAAAGGAGATGAGCTGACATGCCGCTGAAAATTCAGGATCTTGTCAAGCCTTCCTCCAAAGTGGTTCCGATGATCTATGCCTATACGACGCCGGGCGTCACCTATCACGACGGCTATATCAAAATCGGCTACACCGAGCAGAATGTCGATGACCGAATCTATCAGCAGACCCACACGGCGGGCATCAAGGCTCAAAAAGAGTGGCAAGGCAGCGCTGTTTTTGACGATGGCTCCGGCGATTCCTTCCGGGACACGGATTTTCATGCCTATCTACGCCGTCTTGGCGTTCAGCAGCCGCAAGACTTAAAAAACGAATATTTTGACCCGGCGGATCGGAACGAGTGGTTCCATATCGGTTCGGAGGAATCGCACAGGCATTTCATCCAATTCCGTTCGGATCGCGGCATGGTTGCGGATGACATTCACGCGATCACACCCTACCAATTGCGGGAGGAGCAGGAGGAAGCCGTCCGCGCAACCGTTGCCTATTTTCACGACCACGAAAAGGGCGAATTTCTCTGGAACGCCAAGCCGCGGTTCGGAAAGACGCTGTCGGTCTATGATTTCATCCGACGCATCGGCGCCAAGCGCGTTTTAGTCGTGACCAACCGGCCGGCCATTGCCAATTCCTGGTACAGCGATTATGACCGATTTGTCGGACGCAAGAACGGCTATTTTTTCGTAAGTTCGGTTGACGGCATCAAGGACAAGCCGGGCGTGCTGTCCTATGAAGCCTTTGAACATGACAGCCAGACGCGCGCCGCCGATCTCCGTTTTGCAGACGCCAAGCCGATGGGGCTTATCGAGTTTGTTTCCCTACAGGATCTGAAAGGCGCCACCTATTTCGGCGGCACCTACGATAAGCTGCGGGAAGTCCGCGATATTCTATGGGATGTTTTGGTCGTCGATGAAGCGCACGAGGGCGTTGACACTTACCGAACGGATGAAGCGTTCGACCACATCAGGCGCAACTTTACGCTGCATTTGTCCGGCACACCCTTTAAGGCGCTGGCGAATGCCAAATTTCCGGACGATGCCATTTACAACTGGACCTATGCCGACGAACAGCGCAAAAAGAACGCGTGGCAGGGGCCTTATGAAAATCCCTATGCCCCCCTGCCGCGGCTGAATCTGTTTACTTATCAGATGAGCCAGATTGTCATGGACGAGCTGGCAAAGGGCGTTGACATTGACGGGGTGATGGAAGAATACGCCTTTGACCTGAACGAATTTTTCGCCGTGAACAACGGGCGTTTTGTTCATGAATCCTCGGTTGACCGATTTTTAGAGGCGCTGACGACACAGGAAAAATATCCCTTCAGCACGCCTGCCCTGCGTGACGAGCTGCGGCACACCTTCTGGCTGCTCGACCGCGTGGAATCCGCCCGCCTGCTTGCCAAAAAGTTGGAAAATCACCCTGTGTTTTCGGAATACAAAATTCTGCTTGCCGCAGGGGACGGAAAGTTAGACGACGCCGATGAAACCAAAAAATCCTACGACAAAGTGGTCGATGCGATCAAAAGGTATGATAAGACCATCACGCTTTCGGTGGGACAGCTGACAACCGGCGTCACGATTCCGGAATGGACGGCTGTTTTGATGCTTTCCAATGTCAAATCGCCGGCACTCTACATGCAGGCCGCTTTCCGAGCGCAGAATCCCTGCCTGTTCCGGGCAAAAGACGGCTTGTTCCGAAAAGAAAATGCCTATGTGTTCGATTTTGACCCGGCGCGGACGCTGATCATTTTTGAACAGTTTGCCAACGACCTTTCCCGCGATACGGCGGCGGGGCGCGGCGATCTTGAGGCAAGAAAGCGGAACATCCGCGAGCTTTTGAATTTCTTCCCCGTCCTCGGCGAGGACGAAGCAGGAGCCATGATCGAGCTGGACGCCGAAAAGGTATTATCCATCCCGCGCAGGATCAAATCGGTCGAAGTTGTGCGGCGCGGCTTTATGTCAAATTTCCTGTTCCAGAATATCAGCGGCGTATTCCAGGCGCCGCCGGAAGTACTTGCCATTATCGAGCGCTTCACCCCAACGGACGAGCCTGCCAACAAGGGAAAAATTGAAACGAGCGCCATGGCTGATGTGCCGCTTGATGAAAACGGGGATGTGAGCCTGAGCGATGAATATGTAGTGGGAAAGACACCCGATATTTTCGGCGAGAAAATCTATGCCGACATTGAGGCAGGTTTTGCCGATGCCCTTCAGGCGGCGTCTTCGGCATCCGGGGAGAAGAAGCCCGATGATGTGGAAGCCCTCAAGGAAAAGTTCCGCCATGACCTGGTGGCGCCTGTTGTCCAAAAGGCGAAGGAACATTACGGCGATGAGATGCGAAAATCCGACGAGCGTCAGCTTGGCCGCCTTTTAGCGTTTGACACCGACCGCGCCGTCGATAAAGCGTTTGGAAATTACAACATCAGTCAGCGCACCATCGAGCAAGAGCGGAAGGACGCCTTGCAAAAAGCCAAGGCATCCGGGGCGTCGTATGAGCAAATAATGCAGCTGAACAACGAACACGACAGAAAGCAGGAGGACGCCCGAAAACAGCTGGAAGCCGCCCTGACCGATTCCCTGCAACATCTTGTGAAAAGCGCGCCGGAAACCGTAGTCAAGACCATGGAGACAAACATCAAGACCCGAAAAAAAGAAGGCATTGAGGATGACATCCGCGACCATCTGCGCGGGTTTTCCCGTACCGTGCCGAGCTTCCTTATGGCGTACGGTGACGAAAACCTGACGCTGGCCAACTTTGACGAGTACACCGAAGATGATGTTTTCCGCGAGGTCACGGGGATTACCGAGGACGAGTTCCGTATGCTGCGCGACGGCGGAGACTATACCAACGAAGAGACGGGTGAAATCAAGCACTTTTACGGGCATCTTTTCGATGAAACGGTGTTCAACGATTCGGTTCAGGAGTTCTTGCGGAAAAAGGCCGAGCTTGCCGATTACTTTGACGAGCGCCACACCGAGGATATTTTCGACTACATCCCGCCGCAGAAGACCAACCAGATCTTCACGCCACGATGGGTGGTGAAGAAGATGGTGGACGAGCTGGAAAAAGAAAATCCCGGCTGCTTTGACGACCCCA
>CANQXN010000151.1 GCA_947627815.1 uncultured Clostridia bacterium
CGGTGCGGGCGACTTTGGCGATGACCCGGGGGGAAGGGCGCGACTGCTTCGGAAAGCTCCGGGACACCGAGCGCGCCTTGCGCCGTCTGGCAGGCAGCGCGGGGCTTGCGGTAGAGGAAAAAAGCCTTGCGCCGCAAGGGGAGCGGCATCCCGAACTTGCTTTCTTTGCCGCACATGCCTTCGGGCGGGAAAAAGCGGCTTTCTCAGGCGCTGTCGGCGGCGAAAATGGCGAAAAGGCGGAGGCGTCGACACAAAAAGCGGAGGCGGAATCAACACCGCCTTCTTATGAGGAAGGTATCCATATTTTCCGCTGTCCCGGCATTTATGAGGAGGCGGCGTTTGTCGCCGCCGATATCGCCCGCCGCGTGCGGCAGGGCGCCCGGTATCGCGAGTTTGCTCTGGTAGCGCGCGATCCGAACGCTTATCTCGGTATTCTTGATGTAGCGCTGGAAAACTGCGGGATCCCCTGTTTCTTTTCCGCCCGAAAAGACGCCACCGCCATGACGGCGGTTCGGATGATTCTCACAGCGCTTGACATCTGCTCTTATCATTGGCGAACCGAAGATGTGATCGCCTATCTGCGCTGTGGGCTGACCGGTCTTTCCCCCGAGGAGTGCGACGCGCTGGAATCTTACGCCGAAACCTGGCATATCGCCGGACGCCGCTGGACCGATGAATACGGCTGGCAGATGAACCCCGGCGGTTTCAGCGCGCCTTTTGATGAGGCGGCCGCCTCTCTGCTTTCCGATCTCAACGAAAAACGGCGGCGCGTGACGGCGCCGCTTACCGCCTTCTTTGAAGTGTTTGAAAATCGACCGACGGTGCGTTCGGTGTCGGAAGCGCTGGTCTATTTTCTCAAGGCGCTGGGGCTTGGCGGGCTTCTTTCCCGCCGCGACGACGAGGATCGCCGCTGGTTCGACGAACGGGCCGATGCCGAAGACAGCGCCATGCTCTATGCCTGCCTGATGGATACGCTCGATCAGCTGGTGTCGGTCATCGGCGATCGCCCGGTGACGGCCGCCGAATATCGGAAACTCTTTGCCACCGTCATCGCTCAGGCGGACCTCGGAAAACTGCCGGCGCATCTTGACGAAGTGACGGTGGGTTCCGCCCTGCTGTTGCGCAAAAGCGGCATTCGGTATGTGTATCTTATGGGCGTCATCGAAGGGGAGTTTCCGCAAAGCGAATCGGACAGCGGCTGTTTTGACCGCCGGGAAAGGGAAGCGCTCGAGGAGGCCGGCATTGCCCTCGCGCCCTTCGGCGAGAAAAAAAGCGAAGACGAACTCTATGCCTTTTACCGCTCGCTGCTCTTGGCCGATCGCTGTGCCATTCTGACCTATTATACCCGTGGCAGGGACGGCAAGGAAAAACGGCCTTCCTTTGCGCTTTTCGATACGCTCTCGCTTTTTCCTGAAAAAGAGATCCTGCCGCTCTCCCTTCTCGGCAAAGAAAGGCTTCTTTACGGGCGCTCGGATATTTTGGCCTATGCGATGCTTCACGGGTACGCGCCCGAAAAACTGACGGACGGCCTGTCGGGCGAGGCCGGATTTTATTCTCTTGCCGTCCTGTCCCAACCCTTGGCGGCGGAAGCGGACAGCCTGACAAAAGAAGCGTCCGACGCGTTGTACGGCGATCGAATGGTCTTGAGCCAGTCCCGCACCGATGCCTTTGTCAAATGTCCGTTTGCCTATCATTGCAAATATTCTTTGCAGCTGAAAGAATCGGTAAGCGGCAATTTTGAATCGTTGGATATCGGCATTTTTGTCCATAAAATCCTCGAAACCTTCTTTTCTACCGTCACGCCGAACCTCGATACCATCACCGACGAAGAGGCGGCGCGCCTGATCGATTCGATCATCGACCGCACCATGGCCTCCTTCAGTCGCGGCGCGCTTTCCAAACGGCTGGATATGCTCGCCGCCCGCCTGCGGAAGGCGACCCGGCTGCTTGTCAAAAACATGTTGGACGAGCTGCGCGCTTCTTCCTTTGTCCCCTCCTTTTTTGAACTGCCCATCGGCTGGGGAAGCGACGCGATCCCGCCGGAAACGCTCACCTGGGATCACGGCAAAAAACAGCTTTCGGTGGTCGGTCAGATCGACCGGGTGGACACCTATCGCAAAAACGGAAAACTCTATCTGCGGGTGGTGGACTATAAAACCGGGAAAAAGACCTTTTCTCTCTCCGACATCGAAAAGGGACTGAATTTGCAAATGCTGCTCTATCTTTTCGCGCTGGCCGCCGACGGGAGCGGGCAGCTCCGCCGGCGTATGCAGCTGTCGCCGCAGGAAGACCTTGTCCCCGCCGGCGTGATCTATCTCTCGATGAACGGCGGCTCTCCCAGCACAAAGGCCAGACCCGCCGATGAAAACGCGGCGCGGGAAGCGGCGGAAAAGAACCTGACACGCTCCGGCATTCTGCTTTCGGAGGACGGTATTCCCGAAGCCATGGAAAAAAACTGCGCGGGACGCTATCTTTCGGTGTCGCTGTCGAACGACGGATATAAAAGCAGCGGCGGGCTGTCGCTGAAAACACTCGAGGAATTCGGCGCCCTGTCTGAACGCGTACACCGGATCCTGTCGGAGATTGCGGCGGAAATGAGCGGCGGGCGCGCCGCCGCCAAGCCCTTGGAAACAGGCGAAAAGGGCAGCTGTCAGTATTGCCCCGTGCGGTCTGTCTGCCGCACCGACTATCTGACGCCGTCAGAAGAAAGCGAGGAGGAAAGCGATGAGTGAGTTTCAGCCGACCGAAAGTCAAAGACAAGCCATCGAGGCGCCTATTATGGATATGCTGGTTTCCGCCGCGGCAGGGTCGGGCAAGACGGCGGTGCTTTCCCGACGCATTCTTCACCTTTTGGAACAGAATTACGATATCAGCCGCATGTTGGTCGTCACCTTTACCAAAGACGCGGCCACGGAGTTAAAAACCCGCATCAGCCGCGTATTGCGCGAAAAGGTGGAGGCGCTTGCCGCAAAGCCCGCCGCACAACGCTCGCCGGAAGAAGAAAAGCGCCTGTCTCACTTGTCCTCGCAGCTGCACAAGACCGAGAGCGCCGAAATATCCACCATTCATTCCTTCTGTTATACGCTGGTGCGCAAGAATTTTGCGGCGCTCGGGCTTCCCGCCGCGCTCCGCGTGGTGGAAGAAGACGAAATGCGGCTCCTCATGGATCGCGTTATGGAAGAAACCATCGACCGCCTGTATGAGGAAGATGCCGACTTTCCGGCCTTTGCCGAGCATTTGATCGCGATTCAGGACGACAGGCTCTCGGATGTGCTTTTGGATGTCTATAACAATTTGGTCAGCCTGCCGCACGGCATAGAGACGGCAAAGGATAAGGCGGAGGAACTCGCCGAGGCTTCGCGGCATTTCGGACAAAGCCGGCTGCTTTCGGTGATCTGCCACTATTTTGATTGGTTCTTTGACTATTATGCGAAGCGCTTTGCTCCGGTGCCGGCGGCGCTTTCCGACGACCCGCAGGCGGTGGAGAAATATCTGCCGGGGATAGAAGCCTGCATGGCGCTGGTCGGGGCCTGGCAGGCCGCCGACAAGACCGATTATCCCGGGCTTTGCGCGCTTTTTCAGGATCACCGGGAGATATCGGTCAAAAGTTATCGCGGGGTCAAAAGCGAGGCGGCCGCGAACGCCTACGCGCTTTATAAGGAGTTTCGGGAGGCGCTCAATCAAGTCCGACCCTATTTTTCTCTTGCGCAGGAGGGCATTGCCGAAGACTGCCTGACCGCTTCCGGGATCGCGCGGGTGCTTTATCGTACGCTTTTGCGTTTTGACAACGCCTACGGCGACGCCAAACGCCGGTATGGCCTGCTCGATTTCAACGATTTGGAACGGCTGTCGTATCGCCTGCTCTATGACGAAAAGGGAGAAGTGACGCCGCTGGCGCTTTCCGAGAGGGAGCGCTACGATACGCTTTTTATCGATGAATATCAGGACACCAACGGGCTGCAGGACGCCATTTTCCGCGCGGTATCCGATCACAACCGCTTTATGGTCGGCGATATCAAGCAGTCGATCTATTCCTTCCGCGCCGCCCGTCCCGAGCTGTTTTCCGGCTATCGGACGGCTTTCCCCGATTATCGGGAAGGGACGGGTCAGGTTGAAGCGCGTCTTTTTCTTTCCGAAAACTTTCGTTCCGACCGTAGTGTGATCAAGTTTTCCAACCAGATTTTTTCTAAGCTTTTCACTCACAATTCCGGTAAAGTGCCATATTTGCCCGAGGACGCGCTGAAATGTATGCGAGCGGA
>CANQXN010000152.1 GCA_947627815.1 uncultured Clostridia bacterium
ATGGAATTGCGGATCTGCTCAAAGCCGCGACCGGCGGTAAACATGGCGTAAGAGGCGGCCACCGCCGTCTTGCCGGCGGCGGCAAGCCCCGCGGCGACGCCCATCATATTTTCTTCGGCGATGCCGCATTCGATATAGCGCTCCGGAAAGGCTTTGGCGAAGCCGTCCACCTTCACCGACCCCGAAAGATCGGCCGAGAGGACATAAAAATCATGTGTTTTTCCAAGTTCGCAGAGGGTTTGCCCAAAGGCTTCCCGCGTGGCAATCAGTCCCATACGATTCAGTCCTCCTTTTCTAATTCGGCAAGCGCCGCCGCCAGCCGTTCGGCATCGGGGGCGTTGCCGTGCCATTTGGCGCTCCCCTCCATAAAGGAGACGCCCTTCCCTTTCACCGTGTCGCAGACAATGGCGGCGGGGCCTTCGCACATTTCGGCTTTTTGCATGGCCTCGTCCAGCGAGACAAAATCGTGGCCGTCTGCGGCAAAGGTCTGCCAGCCGAAGGCTTGCAGTTTGGCGGCGATGTCCAGCCGGGCGATGATCTCATCGGTCGGGCCGGAAAGCTGTACCTTGTTGTTGTCCACCAAAAGGACAAGATTGGAGAGCTTTTGCTGATAGGCAAGCATCACGGCCTCCCAGATCTGCCCCTCCTGCATTTCCCCGTCGCCCACAAGGCAATAGACGCGAAAGCGGCCGCGTCCGGCAATCGCCATGCCCACGGCGGCGGACAGCCCCTGCCCCAAGGAACCCGTGGTCATGTCCACCCCCGGGGTCTTTTTCATGTCGGGGTGTCCTTGCAAAATCGAGCCGACCTTGCGCAGGGTGAAAAGCGTTTCTTTCGGGAAATACCCCTTCTGTGCCAGCGCCGCATAGAGCGCCGGCGCGGCGTGTCCTTTGGAAAGGACAAAGCGATCCCGCGCTTCCCAGGCGGGATTTTGGGGATCCACCCGCATTTTATAAAAATAGAGATAGGTGACAATCTCCGCGATGGAGAGCGAGCCGCCCGGATGGCCGGATTTTGCGGCCGCGATGCTTTTCAGCGAAAGCACGCGGTTTTCCCGCGCCTTTTCTTTCAAGCCGTTTAAAATTTCGGTGTTCATAAAAAACGCCTCCTGTGTTTTTTGCCGTTTGTCTCATGGTACCGCCGCGCGGTGCGCTGATACATGTTTCAAGATCAGCGATTCTTGTCCCGCCGCATGAGATCAAAGAAATCGTCGCCGCGAACAAAGGCAAAACGCCCGCCCGACAGCGTCTGCATTTTTTCGCCGATGGCCGCCAGTTCCTCCACCGTCACTTCGCCCCAGACCGAGAGCTGGCAGGCGATAAAGCGCGGCGCTTCCTTCCGCCATGCCGTCACCTCCCGCGTGAGTACCCGCTCCAAATGGTCGGCTTTGGTGCAGTAACAGGGGGTAAACTGCTTGATGGGGAAAGGACCCTCCCAAGAGGAAACCGATTCCCGATCTTCGGTAAAGCGCTGGACGGTCAGCCCCTTGAGCGCCGGCGCGTTTTTGGCGTAGATCGTCCGCTGTTCGGGGGTGAGATCGTCCCAGACAGTGGCAACCGAAAGCCCCGCTTTTTCAAAATAGCGCGCGGAAAGTTTGACATACGCGGCAAAAGCTTCGTTATTTTCAACATAATTGCCCGCCGGCATTTCTTCGTCCAGCGTATTCACCGGCATGGCATACCCTAACCCCGAGGGGCCGGACGCAAAACAGTCGGCCGGTGTCGCCGTGGCGTAATAATAATTGAGAAGATCGGGCGCCGCCTCGGCAAGCGCCGGGCTTATCGTCCAGGTCAGGGGCAGGCGGCCGCGTTCTTTTTCAAGAGCGTCCCAATGCTTGCGCAAAAAGCGCTGGCAATATTGAATGTTGTCCCCGTCGCTCACAAAGAGCGCGCAATACACCTTGTTTTCCAAGGCGGGCGCCGCCTGCGGGGCGGCGGGCAGGCACACCGGCGTTTTTCTCGCGTAAACGGTATAGTTCAGATAGAGATCGGCCGGCACGGTGGAAAGGCCGCGCGCAGTGGCGGCGGTAATACCCGAGCGCTCCTCGGTATACCAACCCATGACAATGGCCTTGCCCGGCTCCATGTCCGCTAAAAAGCGGTCATAGATGGCTCTGGCTTCGGGATCGCGGTTTTCCAAGAAAACGACGGCGCAGCCGGCGGCGGCGGCAAGGTCTCGGAGGTGATAGGCGTCCCGGGGATTCTGCGAGATGAGGAGCCTATGCGTATTCTTGCTCCAATAGGTTTCGTAGGCGTAGGCATAGATCTCTTTGGGGTCGGTCATGGAAAGATCGGTGAGGTTTTCAAGGATCGGCGCCCTCACGCCGGCTTCCCGGAGCCGGTTTACCAAGGCCGGCGTCATCGGCACGGCGTTTTTCGTCGAAGCCGCCGTACAGGCGAGATTGACATAATGCCGGCTGAACTCCTCGCGGTAGAGTACCACACCGTCAGCCTCCGGCAGATATTTTTTAAACAAAAAGACAAGATCGCACAGCCGATAGGTAAGACCTAAGGTCTTAGGCCAAGTTTCGGCGCCCTCGTCGGAGGAGGGATCGAGCAGCAAAAGCCGCACCACGCGTTTATTGACAATGCCTTGCAGGGAAGAAAGCGCCGCCAGCTCGTCCCGGCCGGCGCGGGAAACATCGAACGCGTCAAGCATAGGTTCCTGTTGGGAAAAGGTGGGGAAAATCTGCCCGGCAGGCCAACTCATCGTAACTCTCATAAAAACAACCGCCTTTCTTATTCCGGGTAAAGGGTTTTCTGTCTTTATTATACACGCGTCGGCGGAAAAAGTCAATTGCCGCGCCATGAAAGCTTGCCTTTTTTTCGCTTTTTTTGCTTTTTTGCATAATCTGCGCCAAGAGGGCAAAAATAGTACCAGCAAAATCAAAAAAAGGATGGAGTTCTTATGAGTACCAAATTCAAATGGACCGAAAAAACCACCACAATCCTCTTGTATGTGGGGGCGGCGATTCTTGTTGTCGCCATTCTCAGCATTTCGATTTTTGCTTTTGTGAGCCAGAGCCGCAAGAACAAAGTCACCGACCCCACCTCGAGCGAACCGGCGGCAAGCACCGCCGCGCCGACCACGACGCAAGCGCCCGTCACACAGCAGACGCCCAACACCGAAGTGAACACCCCGACGACCACAACGCCCTCGACGCCCGGCAACACCAAGCCCACCAGCACGGAATACCAGTCTCCGGTACAAGGCGCTGTCGCCAAAGGCTTTGACATGGAACAGCTCGTCTATTCTGTCACCATGAACGATTACCGGGTGCATAGCGGCATCGATCTGGAAGCCCCTGTCGGCACGCCGGTCTATGCCATGGCGGACGGCCAGGTTCTCAAGGTTTACAACGACTACCTGATGGGTACTTGTTTGGAGATCGATCACGGCAACGGCCTTGTCTCCTGCTATATGAATTTGCAGGAAGTTTTGCCGGAAGGCATCAAGGCGGGCGCCAAGGTGACGGCCGGACAGTTGATCGGCGGCGTCGGTGAAACCGCCATCGTGGAGCAGAGCGATGAAGCCCATCTCCATTTTGAAATCAGGAAAAACGGCGTCCAACAGGATCCTGCGGAGTATATCAAGACAAAGTCCGATTCCTGAAAAAGCTTAGCGCAAAAAAGCACCCGACTTGCCGTCGGGTGTTTTTTTGTCTTTTATTTTTCCCCGGTCTGAATGCGGAAGGCGAAGGCCACAATGACCTGCGCCGGCGCGCCCACCAAAAAAATCATCCAAAGATTGTACTTTAAAAATATCAGATAGAGCGAAAGGAGAATGCCCCACAAAATGAGGGAAATGAAGAAGAAATTATAGATTTTCTTTCCCCAGACAGAGTTGAGAACCAAAAGCACGATAAAAGAAACCGGGATGGCATAGATAAAGACCTGCCAGAACAGGCGCCCGGTCAGGCTCAGGACGATAAAAATCCCGAGCGCCAGCGTCCAGACCGACAAAAAGGAAATCATCTCGATGATAAAGTGATTTTTCTTTTTCTTTTTTTCCGCCAAGCGTTTTTCGTCATCCGGCGCGATCTCGATGAGCTGCGGAATGGTATCGTCTTCCTCCCCTTCGGGATGCTCGTGCAGAAGATAGTCGACCGTCACGCCGAACAGCTCGGCGATCATGAGAAGGACATAGGCGTCCGGCACCGCTTCGCCCCGCTCCCAGCGGGACACCGCTTTATCGGTATAGCTGATCTTTTCCCCCCGCTCCGCCTGGGTCAGGTGCGCACG
>CANQXN010000153.1 GCA_947627815.1 uncultured Clostridia bacterium
TCGGCGTCCAGCAGACTCATATTGATATTATAATACTCATTGAGGGAGTTAATGCAGGCGAAAAAGCCCTCGTAGCGATAAATCTTCATGACGAAGCGGCCGATGCTGCGGGCGATGACATCGCGGGTAAAGCTGCGGTAGCCGTGGGAGAGGGCGTCCAGCAGCTGGGACTGCAAAAACTGCCGGCGCATGATCCAGATGTTGACGCAGACATCGCGCACCCCGCTGTTCTTGCGCTGGTGGCTGGTGATGTCGGTGAGGTTGCCGGCGCCGTCGGCGCGCACCACATTGTAGAGGTCGGAGTCGGCGTCGGTCAGGGTGATGCGCTTGACCACGATGGTGCAGTCGGCGCCTGTCTCGTTGTGGCTGGCGATGATGCGCTTCAGGTCCACATTGCAGATAGAGTCGCAGTCGGTCAGCACCACGGTATCGCAGGTGAGGCCGGCGATGACGCCCTGAATACTTTTCAAGGCTTCCAGCCGCGTGGTGTAGAGGGCGTTGGTGTCATTGGAAAAGGCGGTGACATAGGGCGGCAGGATCTTGAGGCCGCCGTTGCGCCGGGCCAGATCCCAGTCCTTGCCCGATCCGATGTGGTCGAGCAGAGACTGATAGTTGTAATGCGTGATGACATGGACATTGCTGATGCCGGAGTTAACCATGTTGGAAAGGGCAAAGTCGATCAGGCGGTAGCGGCAGCCGAAAGGCACCGAGGCCATGGTGCGTTTTCTGGTAAGCTCGGGTAGGGAAAGATCGTGCAGGTTGGAAAAAATGATACCGGCTACAGGCATAATTCGCGAGACCCCCTTTCTTATAACGACGCGGCAAGCGATTCCGCGTTGATCATCTCGCCGCCGCCGATGACGGCGCCTTCCGGCAGAACAAGACCCGAACCCAAGACGGTGATATTCTGCCCGGGCGTCATGCCGTCGCCCACCTTGGCGTTTTTCCCGATGACGGTGTTTTCGGCGACGATCACATTGTCGACATAAGCGCCGGCCTTGACGGTGACATTGCCCATGATGACGGCGTTTTTCACGCAGGCGCCGGGTTCGACCGTGACCCCGTGGAAGAGCACCGAATGTTCGACTTGTCCCAAAATCTCGCAGCCCTCGGAGATGATGGCGTCGTTGATTTTGGCGCCGTCGCCGATGAACTGCGCCGGTTCCGCGGCGTTTCTTGAGAAAATCCGCCAGGATTTGTCATGGAGATTGAATTTCGGGTGCTCGCCCAAAAGATCCATGTTGGCTTCCCAGAGGGAGGCGATGGTGCCGACATCCTTCCAATAGCCCTCGAAGGGGTAGGCCACCATTTTTTCGCCCGCCGCCAGCATGGCGGGGATGATGTTTTTGCCGAAGTCGTTGGCAGAGTCGGGGGTGTTCTCATCGGCGATGAGATAGGTCTTTAATTTCTGATAATTGAAGATGTAGATGCCCATGGAAGCCTTTGTGCTTTTCGGATGCTTCGGCTTTTCCTCAAATTCATAGATCACGCCGTCTTCATCGGTGTTCATGATCCCGAAGCGGGATGCTTCCGAGAGCGGCACATTCAAGACCGCGATGGTGCAGTCGGCGCCTTTTTCCTTGTGCAGGGCGAGCATTTCGGCATAGTCCATCTTGTAGATGTGGTCGCCCGAAAGGATCAGCACATAATCGGGTTGATAGCGGTCGAGAAAAGCGAGATTCTGGTAAATGGCGTTGGCTGTGCCTTTATACCAGTCGGCGGATTTGTTGCCCTGGTAGGGCGGCAGAACGATCACACCGCCGAAAATGCGGTCGAGATCCCAGGGCTGGCCGTTGCCGATGTATTCGTTGAGTTCCAGCGGCTGGTACTGCGTCAGAACGCCTACGGTGTCAATGCCGGAATTAACGCAGTTGGACAGGGGAAAATCGATGATCCGGTATTTTCCGCCGAAGGGAACGGCGGGTTTTGCTGTTTTTTCTGTGAGCGTGTACAGTCTGCTGCCCTGACCGCCTGCCAGGAGCATCGCCACGCACTCTTTCTTTTGAAACATTCGTGACCCCCTATGTAACATTATGACTGATGGCACAGAACCGCCCTGCGCCGCCGGTCGGTTTTGCGAGCCTTTGTCCGCCGGTTTTTCTCCCGGACGCGAAAAGACTTACATTCATTCATAATTATACCATGTCCTTCGGTTTTTTGCAAGGGTACGGCCTTGATTTTTCGGAATATTTTGGAAAAGGTAAGCGCCGTTTTCTGTGAAAAACGCACAAAAAGAAGAGACATGATAGGGAAAAACAACGCTGTTTTGCTCGTTTTTCCGCACTTTTTGCCGTATACCGACGCTTTTTGCGATGAAGACAGGACGGCGTCCGGCGCCGTCCCGGCGCCCGCCTTTTGAAAAACCGGCGCCCCGAAAGAAAAAGCCCCCGGCAGCCAAGAGCCGGGGGCAGGGGGTTACTCGATGATAAGATCGGCGAGCGCGTAAGGCGGCAGGACGAAGGAGAGATGATTGCGGTGCAGGGTGACCTCGCCGGGCAGAGGACGCCCTAAGGGATCGGCGAAACGCGCCGCTTTGGGCGGGCGGTTGAAGGCCAAACGGCAGGTATCCTCATCGGCCGATGTGTTGTACAGGCGCAGGCGCAGTCCGCCTTCGGTCGGAGCCAGCGAGGAAATCACCGAGGCCGCCGAGGAAAAGCCGAGCAAGTTGCCGGTGAGGGGCAGGGTGCCGGCGTGGCTGCTGTTGGAGAGGTAGGAGAAGGGATTGTTCACCGCTGTGGCCGTCTCTTCCAATACCTTCGGCAAAGGCGGGAGAATGCCCACGGCAAAACGGATGGCATGGATGCCCCGTTCGGGGTAGGGATCGGGACTGGTGGCGCTGTTGATCAGGGTAGAGATCAGAACGCCGTCCCGACTGCCACGGTAGCCGTATTTGTTCTCGCTGATGATGACCACGGCAAGATCGCCCTCTTTGGTGACGCCCGCGCCGTATTGCAGGCCGGGGACATCGTGATTGAGGGGGGCACGGGACACACTGCCGGCGGGAATGTCGTAGAGGAAGGAGGCCGCGTCGGCAAGCGGCAGCTGATAGGTCAAAACCGGGATGGTATCGCCGCCGATTTCATGCCAGTCCACCTCAAGCGAAACGCCAAACCATTTGGCGCTCTTGTCAAGCGACAGCTCCATGCGGATCGTGGAAGAGCGCACCTTGTATTCAAAATGAGCGGAAGAACGCAGCGACCCCTTATGAACGCCGGCAGAGCGCAGGGCGGTGTCGATAGGATGGCTCTTTAAATAGTTGCCGATGCTCCAGGCGTTGGAGGTGGCGCACTCGGTGTCGACCAGCACCAATCCCCCGCGCTTGCCGGGGGCGATCATCTCGCGGTCGCTGCCTGCCTCGCGCAAAGAGACAAGTTCGCCGGTGCCTTGATCGAATTCGGCGCGGATATACTCGTTTTCCAAGACATACGGGCAGAAATCGTGGGCGCTGGTGCGGTGCTCGCCTTGATAATAGAAGGGATAGGCGTCTTCCAATTCCGCCTCGTCCAATACCACGGTGGTATAGCCGTAGGGCGGCAGATCGGCCTGCACCAAAAAGCGGAAATACTTGTGATCCCAATAGGTCTGCAGGCGGTTGTCAAGTTTCTGGAAGGTCAGGGGAGCGCCTGCGGCGTCGCTGACTTTCAGCCGCCGCAGATCGCCCGGCCAGTCCCAGACGGTGATTTCCACCGGCGCGCTGTGGGCGGACGATGTGGGATTGAAAAGAGTGAAAATGCGGACAAGACCGTTGCCCCGTTCCGGCCGGGGCATCGCGCTGGCATAGCCGTCAAGACCGTAGCCGCCGCCGGCGCCTTCGGCCTGGGAGTCTTTGTCAAGCGGGCGCACCTGAATGCTTGAAGTATCGATGGCGTCCGCCAATTTGCGGGCGGCGACAGAAAACTGCGACTGCGCCGAAGCGAGTACCTGCGAGTAAAGCCCCATCGCGTGTTCCCGGCTGTCCTGTACGCAGGAGCCGGTGAGAATATCGTGAAAATGGGTAAACAGAAGGTCGTGCCAGTCCTCTTCTAACGAGATTTTGCGAAACGCGGGCGGCGTGTCGGGGAGAGCGCGCGCCATGGCGGTCATGGCCTCGGCGTTTACAAGCGCCCGCTCGCCGGCGCGGTTGGCGCGTTTTAAGCGGCTTTGCGTGGTATAACAGCCGGGGGCAAAATAGTTGAGTTCATGATCCACCACAGGCAGCGCGTCGCGCACCGCCT
>CANQXN010000154.1 GCA_947627815.1 uncultured Clostridia bacterium
ACCGTCGTCAGGTGATACGGGATTATACCTTTGTACCTGAATATCTTACCCCTTGCGGCTATTTTGGCTGTACAAGGCACGGCAATCCGGATATTATATGCGAATCGTAAAACCGGTTTGACCAATGGGCGAAAAAAGCCGTAAATGCGGCAGGAGAGGAAAGCCTGTGTCCATTCGGTCGGTTCTTGAAAAGCGGGAAAGCGAGAGGCGCCCCCGCCTTCACCCATGGCCGCCATAACAGTTTTTAATCAAGGAGGAATACGGTTTATGAAAAAGGTAAGTATCATTGTCACGCTTGTCACAGTCTTGTGTTTGTGTGCCTGCCATTCTGTTTTAACCGATATACCGGATATGCCCGAAGGCAATATTCCTTATCCTTATAGTGAACCGTTAGAATATGATTCGCTGATCGATTTAAAAAACGCCATCAGCCAAGAGAAGGAAGAACAAATCTATACAAAATTTCGCAAAGACGGTATGGAAGAGGAAAAACTCGCTGTATTCCAAGCTTTTCTTGAAAAATTCCGGTCTCAGAACATGACGGTTCCGTATTTCAACGGCCAAGTCATGGAATTTAGAAACGAAACCGGTTTTGCCAATATTGCACTGTTTGCCGATGAGGCATACAATTTGCCGTGCCTGTTCTTTTTTCCGAAAGTATCTACCGGAGAAAACTTTTATATAAAAATAACATATATCCCTGATGATATTATGCAAGAACTGCATAACCCGAGTGCCTCGGAAGTTATCCAAGCGCTTTCACCCAATTCTCCCAACATCAACAATCTTGGGGATCAACACAAGAAAATTTATAATCAGGCGATCACCCTCCATGACCGTGAAGTGATCGCTTTGATGATGGAGTATAAAACAGACAGCAGAAACAGCACGGTTTTTGTTTATGACGATTGGCTGGTAGAAATCAAAAGCGACCCGGAAGTGTGGTCTGCCGCGTGGTTTTCGGCGCTTTCGTTCGATTCTTTCGTTGAATAAGCCTATCGGATGAGGAAAGCGCCTTATAACCGATGGACAAGGAGGGCAGGATGGAACCCGATACGACGACGCGGACAAAGGGTCTTTCGGACGAAAATATTATCGAATTGTATTGGCAAAAAAATGAAAATGCCATCCGGGTGACAAACGATCGCTATGGCCCGTTTTTATACCGCATTGCCTATAACATTCTTCATGATCCGCAGGATTGCGAAGAATGCCAGAACGACACCTATCTGAGTGTCTGGAATGCGATTCCGCCGACAAGACCGCAATCTTTCCGCGCCTTTATTGCGCGGATTATGAGGAATATCGCCATCGATAAATACTATGAGAAAACCAGAAAGAAAAGGGTTCCCAGCGAATTGACCTTCTCTATGGAGGAGTGCGGGGACTTGCTATCGGACAGGGAAGATCCGGCCGATGAAATCATGGCGGAAGAACTCGGAAAAATGATCAGCCATTTTCTCAGGCTACTTGGCGAAAAAGATCGGTATATCTTCATGAGCCGCTTCTACCTTGTTGAGCCGATCGAGGAAATTGCGAAGGAATTGCATGTCACAGAAAGCGCGATTTATAAAAAACTCACGCAATTGAAAGCCGCTCTGAAAAAATATCTTGCAGAAAAAGGGGTGTTTTTGTGAAGCAAAACGCGTTTCATCGGGTCATGTCTTACATTGACAACGATATTGTCGATGCTTTTTTGGATATAAAAAGCAAAAAAGAGAGAAAGATTTCCTCCCAACGCAAAACGCATTCTTTTTTGAAATGGGGTTCGATGGCCGCCGTGTTTTGTCTGGTTTTGGCGACAAGCTTAGTTTTGATCTTTACCCATCTTGGCCAAAATGCCGATCCCGCTTTGACCCTGCCGGCGGGAGTCGATCCCGCTGTTACCCTGCCGATGGGAGCCGATCCCGCTTTTTCTCTGCCGACCGATGCCGATCAAATTTTGTGGTATGAGAAAAGCAATGTGTTGTGTGACGAGGATGCTTCTATGGTAACATGGCGGGGCATCCAGGTGTCCGAAGCTCTTTATGAGGCGCTTTGTCGGGCGGAAAACGATCGGTATCTTGCCGTGATCGTCCGCTACCGTACGGACGAGAGGTTAAATCAATATGTGTTCGACGGGAAAAGCTATCTTGAACGCGAGAGGGAACTGGATGCGCTGCGATCCTTAACCAATCGATATGAAATGCTGCAAAAAGAAGGGGAACAACTCAAGTTCAAAGAGCGCTTATATACCGAGGGACTTGCCGACGGGACGAAATGGACAAAGGATTTTTACGAAGAAAGAATCGCCTTCTACGGCGAAAGTCTGCTGTCGGAATTTATCGAAAGCGGCGTCTTTCTTGCCGAAAAATTGGAAAACAGCCTGTCGCAAACCCGGCAGCAGATTCGTGAAGAAGAACAAAAAATCTCCGATTCGATACAGTCGTATGACGAAAGTGTGGCGCCGGCGCTTGTCCGCGCGTTCGAGGCGTACGCTGTCACGGCCAAAAACGGGACGGTTTATCTCTTTATCACGCCTTCGGCGCTTGCCTCCCTCGCGGTGGAAAACAAGGCTGACTATGCCATGTATCTCGCTTCCCGCGCCGGTTATGAAGGCCATCTTTCCGACGCGGCGTCTCCGGACATTCAGGACACGGTTTCGGGGTTTGCTTGCGATAAAATCGTTTTTGATTCCCTTGACACCGAGAACCTTCGGCCGAGCAATGACGAGGCCGTCCTGCGCCTGTTGAATGAGACGGTGGAAAAGTGGCAATACACCTGTGACTGTGTCGAATTTACCTTCTATTATCGCGGTGTTTTGACAGAAGAAATGTTCCAAGAGATGCGGTATGCCGGCATCGTTCAAACCGATTCTCCTGCCCGGATGATTGTGCAAGTGAAATATGCCGATATAAATACAGAAGCGTTAAAAGAGCTTTCGCAAATGGCGGAGATCACATCGATTCACATTGCGGCTTCCACGGGTTCTTTGCCCCAACCGAACGCGGCGGAAGACCCCTCTTCGCCATGAGGCTGCTTGGCTGTAAAGCGACCATAACAAAAAGCCTCCCCTTGTGGGGAGGCTTTTTGTTATGGTGGAAACCAGGGGACTCGAACCCATGACCTCACGGATGTGAACCGTGCGCTCTAACCAGCTGAGCTAGGCTTCCGTGCGGTATCTGCTACCGGACGCTCTTTATTATACCCGATTTGTTTCTTCTTGTCAAGCATAAATTTCATGTTTTTGAAAAAAATCGGCTGTCCGGTCGGTCGACTTCCTCCCGAAAGGCGGGAAAAACAGAAGGCTTTTAAGATAAAACAAGAAAAAAAGCAAAAAAAGAGACTGACAGCGGCTGATTTTTCATGTATACTTATCTTGGATCCTTAATTTGCGGGAGGACGGTATGATGACAAACAGTCAAGACGAATGTCGTAAAGCGGCGGAAGAAATGCTTGCCGCACAAAGAATCGAATACCGATGGGGTTGAGTCCTTGCCATAGCGCCAAAAAGCTCCAAAAAGAGAAACAGACATGTCTTTACAAAAGAAAAAAACTGTGATATAATCGTATTAAAGAGCCAAGGCGGGACGGTAAAAGAAAAAGGGGGAAAAAGCGCCCATGGGGAAGGGAAAAAGAAACAAAAAAGAAGTGCCGATCATCTATTATGACGATCCGCTGAACGACGAATTTTCCACGGCTGTCATCACCCCGAAGACGATCGGCGACGATTATGTCTATGTCCACACCTCCTTTTTCAAAAAACTGACGCATTTTTTCTGGTATCGTATCGTGGCGACGCCGCTTGCCTGGTTCTATCTGAAAATCAAATTCAAAACAAAAAAATCCTGAAAGCCTATAAAAAAAGCGGATTTTTCCTTTTCGGCAATCATACGCAGGCGATCGGCGACGCCCTGATCCCCACGATGGTGAGTTTTCCCAAAGACGCGTATGTGGTCGTACACGCCAACAATGTTTCCATGCCGGTCCTCGGCCGTGTCACGCCTTCGATGGGCGCTCTGCCGCTGCCCGATACGCTCAAGGCCACCCGCCGTTTCATTCAGGCGATCGAAACGCGGCTGTCGCGGCACTGCCCGATCGTGATCTATCCCGAGGCGCATATCTGGCC
>CANQXN010000155.1 GCA_947627815.1 uncultured Clostridia bacterium
GCAACATCATTTGCGCGTAGCGCAACATCATTTGCGCGTAGCGCAACATCATTTGCGCGTAGCGCAACATCATTTGCACGAAGTGCAACATCATTTGCGCGTAGCGCAACCTCGTTCATTTGTGCCGCTACGCGGCAATGAAGTTGCGTGCTTCGCACGCAAATGAAGTTGTGCCTGCGGAATGCATTTTTTGGCATTTATTCGGAGCGCTTTTTTGT
Organism: uncultured Clostridia bacterium; assembly: GCA_947627815.1. Lineage (GTDB taxonomy): Bacteria > Bacillota > Clostridia > Oscillospirales > CAG-272 > RGIG1993. The sequence continues at coordinate 219 of CANQXN010000155.1, forward strand.
TCTGTTAAGATGATTTTTAGCCGTTGTAATTGATCTGACAAGCAAAAACCTTATTGTTGAACACTGACGGTCAAGCGCTTTATATCTTTCTTCATCGATATAATTGCTTTTCCAAAGCATTTCAAGCCACTTGCTTGTTTCATTGGTTTCTTTTAACGAGATTTCAAGCTTGGCAATAAAATCGGAACAACCGTGAGCATACTTGCTTTCAGCAATATTCGCGCAAATGCTTGTAGCACTTCTGCCGATTTGATTAGAAATAATGTTTTCATGCTTCGCACGAAGTTCTTTTGTTAATTGCAAAATATCAACAGACAATTTCATTGATAAATCGCCGAGCTTGTCTTCTCTCACAATACAACTGCCTTTCTTATTTATTAAATATCTGCCCCATTTCAAGGCATCAATCAAACAATTCCCTTCCGTTTGCGCGGAGCGCAACTTCATTTGCACGAAGTGCAACATCATTGATGCGAAGCATCACTTCATTTGCGCGTAGCGCAACCTCGTTCATTTGTGCCGCTACGCGGCAATGAAGTTGCGTGCTTCGCACGCAAGTGAAGTTGTGCCTGCGGCACAAATGATGTTGTGCCTGCGGCACAAATGAAAAATCCGAAAGCAGAGCTTTCGGATTTTTGGTGGGGGAAGGTGGATTCGGACCACCGAAAGCGAAGCTAACAGATTTACAGTCTGCCCCCTTTGACCGCTCGGGAATTCCCCCTTATGGAGCTGGTGAACGGAGTCGAACCATCAACCGGCTGATTACAAATCAGCTGCTCTACCATTGAGCTACACCAGCGCGCTCGTCCGTTCAACGGCAAAAGTGATTATATCACAGCCTTTCGGGTTTGTCAATATCTTTTTTTCAATTTTTTCAACTTTTGCGGAAAAGGCCGTCCGGCGTCTGCCGGGACAGCCTTTTCCCCGATAGACAACGGACGGCGGAGCCGATTTTTCGGTTCCGCCGTCTTGTTGTAAAAAGTCAAAATCATTTGGACGACGCCGTGAAAATCTGCCTACCGTCCGCCGTCATCGTTACGGTAACGCCGGTATAATCGCCGACAGGAATACCGGTGATCACTTGACCGAAGAGCGCGCAGCCTTCGGCCGCCCGATAGCCGGCGCCCGCCGCAGTCACCCGCCGGAAAAGCTGATATGCGTCTTCGCCGCCCCCGCCCAAGGTGCCTTTCAGCGTCTTTTTGCCGCCGTTAGCCAGCGTGAAGGTCACGGTAACTTCCACCGTCTCCCACTCGCTCAGTTTGGCGACATCGGCCAAGAGGACAACGCGCAGATCTTCCTTGCCTTCGCCCTCTCTTTTCTGGAGATAGGCCGCAAAGGCGTTGTCGCCCTCGGGCGCAAGATCCATATCGTACTAGCGTTCAAATTCGGCAAGCTGAATATAGGTTTTGTCGCTATCGCTCGGCTTGGGATACAGATCGGCAGTGTTGATCCTCACATATGCCGCCGCCTGCGTGGGGAAGGAAACGGTCACGGGTTCTTGCCCATTAGGGACATCTTTGATGGTGACGGTCTGAACCTTGCGCCAAGAAATATTATCGTCCGAAACCTCCACGGTGAAGCTGTGCGGAACGCCCGACCAGTTGCCGGCGTCTCGCTCGTCCACAGGATTAGCGGGATAAAGCACCAGACGGTTGAATTTCGTCTTGGCGGCAAGATTAACCCCGACAAAAGCGGAAGGGCCTTCGGTGGTTGTGAAGCCGCCGTCTTCTTCGATGATCCCGTTGTTCAGGTTCTCAAGCGCCCAGTTGCTGTTGTCTGGTGTGAGAACAGAGGAAGCGATGACGCCCTTGCCTTTGGCGAGGTTGACATCATTGCGTTCGACCACGGCGTTGGGATCGACATAAGTGTCGGTGTCATAAATTTCGATCTCGGAGATCTTGGCATTGTCGGAAAGATTCGGCATATAGAAACGGACATAAGACGCCGTTTCGGCGGGGAAATCGTAGGTAAGGGGCTTCCATTCGGACACTTGGGTCTCGTCCGTCTTCACGGTATGCCATTGTTCTCCGTCATCGGACAGCTGGATCTCGATTTTGGAGGGATAGTGGATATTGTCCTTGCGGTTTTCCTGATGACTATCATCCCCCGCGCAGTAGCGCTCGGTCGCCGGATAAACCACCAACTGATTGACTTTGGACGCTTCTGCCAGCTGGAAGACAATATAGGCGTCGGCGGGACCGTTCGGCAAGGAGTGATAGCCGCAGAACTGTCCATAGTCCTTGGCGATACTCCCGCGATTCATGTTGTAGCGGTCGCCGTCGTTGACATAGGACAAATGCCACGGCCCGTCTTCATGATGGGAGTTGGAGGTAACAATCGCCTCCCGGGCGAGATTTTTCAACTGCCGTTCGGCGGTGGGTTTATAACCCCAGTCGTATACGCCGATTTCGGAGATCTTCATCGCCCAGTTGCCGTCGGCGTAGTTGACCGACAGCGCGTTCAGCCGCACAAAGCGCGCCGTGACTTCTTCAAATTGGCAGGTCTGCGGACCTGCCTCGGTGACTTCGTAGGCATAGGCGGTGTAAACCGTCGTCCAGGCGCTGCCGTCGTCGGAGATATCAATCGTAAAGGCGTTGGGCATCCCCATATACCAGGTGCCGTTGGAAAACTTGTTGTTGCGGCAGGGCCATACTACCACGGTATCAAAGGTCTTGGCTTCGCCGAAGTCATAACCCACATATTCCGAGTGGTTGGCGCCCATGATACCGGTATTGGTATGATACCCGCCGTTGACCCAGACATTCTCGCTGCTATAAAAGTAGTTCAGCGTTTGGTCGTTGATCGCCTTGACATCCCACCCCCAATTGCTATCCGAGTGAGGCGCGTTGGAGAAAACGATATTGGTGGCACTGGGCGCCAGATTGCCGGTCTTATACTTCTCCGGCAGATCGTTGACCTCTTCCCAATTGTCCGGCTCGTCCGAACCGGTCGAGGCGGCCGTGCTGACAAAAACGGGAATCACGGCAAGCGCCATGGTCAGCGCCAGCAAAAGCGCCAGTCCTTTGATTTTTGCCGATTTCAAAAATATCACCTTTCTTTCTTTTTCTTCTGTTTGAATGGGTTTCATTCGCGCGTGGCAGAATCTTGTCAAACCGATGCGGACGGTTTTTTCTGTGTTCAGGCACATACCGATTCTGATTCATTGTTATTTTAGCACAAGAAAAGCGAGACGGCAAGGCGTTTTCTTGTCACTTTTTGTGTCCTTTTTTGCCCTCTCCTTCAGGGGAACGCCGACCGGCAAGCGCGCATATAGTGTCAAGGAAGGAAGGTGCAAAATGAAAGATAAGAAGAAATCCCCTATGTCACCCCCCGCAGGGAGCGGGTCTGCTTCTCTTGCCTCCTTAGCCGTGGGGGAAAAAGCCGTCGTCTTGCGTTTAGATGCCGAAGACCCCATGCGCCGCCGTTTTCTCGATCTCGGCTTATTGCCCGGTGCCGCCGTTTGCTGTGTGGGGAAAAGCCCCGCCGGCGACCCCGCCGCTTATGAGATCAAGGGCGCGGTCATCGCCATTCGCGCCAAAGACGCCGGCACCGTGATGATAACGCCCCGCCCTCCCTCACCCTCCCAAGTCCGAAAGGAAGATTGACCCATGGGTCTGACACGAACCTCCGCCGAGGAACAGAAAAGCGCTTCCTCGGCTTATGAAAAAGCCAAGGCGGCGGGGCTTGCCACCGTCGCCTTTATCGGCAACCCCAATGTGGGAAAAAGCACGCTTTTTAACGCGCTCACCGGATTAAAACAGCACACCGGCAACTGGCCGGGCAAAACCGTTTCCTCGGCGGCGGGCAAGGTCAGGCTCCCCGACCAAACCGCCTGCCTTGCCATCGATCTGCCCGGCACCTAT
>CANQXN010000156.1 GCA_947627815.1 uncultured Clostridia bacterium
GCGACGGCAGGCTCAAAATCGAGATGTCCCTGCACGCCGAATATACCAATGTAGAAAGCTATATCCGCGATGTGGCAGACTATACGCTCTCCCACGGCCTGCGGATGCATGTTCATCTTTCCGAAACCAAACAAGAACACGAAGCCTGTCTTGCCCGCCACGGCAAAACGCCGGCGGCCTATTTTTCCTCGCTCGGGGTGTTTCAGTCTCCCACGATCGCCGCGCACTGCGTTTTCTGCGGCGAAGAGGATATGGCGCTTTTGGCAAAGCAGGGCGTCACGGCGGTTCACAATCCTTGCAGCAATTTGAAATTGGGGAGCGGCATCATGCCGCTGTCGCACTTTGCGGCGCATGGCGTCAATTTGGCGCTTGGCACCGACGGCGCCTGTTCCAACAACGCGCTCGATCTCTTCCGGGAGATGTATGTAGCCTCGCTTCTTGCCAAAGGCACGACGGGCGATCCCACCGCGGGTTCCGCCGATCTGATCCTGAAAATGGCCACCGAAAACGGCGCTTTGGGGCAGGGAAGAAGCCGGTGCGGCAAGCTCGCGCGCGGCTATGCCGCCGATCTTGTGCTTGTCGATCTTGACACGGTCAATAACATTCCTTCTTATGATGACAGGTATACCCTGCTGTATGCCGCGTCTTCCCGCGATGTGCTTCTTACCATGGCGGACGGGAAGATTCTCTATGAAAAGGGCGAATATACAACGCTGGATGTTGAGAAAATCAAGGCAGAAATGAAACACATTTGTCATTTCTGATCCGTCCTTAGCGTATGGCGGATCGGTTTTGGAGGCCGATATGCCGCCCTTTGCCGAAGAACCGAAAAAACTGCTCTCTCCCCGCCGCCTCTTTTCGGGGGCGCTCTTTCTCACCTTGGCGGGCGTTGCCGTCAAGGTGCTGGGTCTTGTCTATAAGATCCCCCTGACCAATCAGATGGGGGATGAGGGGATGGGCTATTTCAATACCGCCTATACCGTCTATACCCTCTTTTTCGTCCTGTCCTCCTCCGGCTTGCCGGTGGCGCTGTCGCTTTTGGTGTCTCAAACCAGGGTGGCGGGGGACGAAAAGGAAACCGACGCCGCCTTTTCCGCCGCGCTTTGGCTTTTTGGCGTCGTCGGTTTTGCCGGCACGCTGATTCTTGCGCTGTTTGCCCGACCGTTTGCCCTGCTTTGCGGCAATGAAGGGGCGATGGCAGGGATTCTCGCGGTGTCGCCCACGCTTTTGTTTGTTTCTTTGGCCAGCGCTTATCGGGGCTATTTTCAGGGGCTTGGCGAGCTTCGCCCGACGGCGGTTTCTCAATTTACCGAGGCGGCCGGCCGCTTTCTCTTCGGCCTTGCCCTGACCCATTGGGCGATCACCCGCTTTTCGCTTTCCTTGACCGCGGCCTATTCGGTGGCGGGGCTGACCGTCGCCACTTTTCTTTCTTTGGTCGTGCTTGCGGCCATCAAGAAAAGAAGCGACCGCAAAAGAACCCCCGCCGCAAAAGAGGCGGCCGCCGCGTCTGACAAAGTCGGTCGGGCGGAAGAATCCGCTCGCCTCAAACGGCTCAAGAAAAACTATGTCCGACAGCTCGTCAAAACGGCGCTGCCGGTGACAATCGGGGCGTCGGTGCTGACGCTCGCGGCCTCTTTGGATTTGGTTTTGGTCTTGCGGCTCTTGCAAAGAAACGGCATGAGTCCCGCCGAGGCCAACGCCGCCTGGGGCAATTATTCCGCCATGGCGGTTCCGCTTTTCAATCTGCCGGGCATTCTGATCACGCCGCTTGCCTATGCCATTACGCCCTATGTGCGCACCTCTTTGGCGGCGGCGGCACATAAAAACGCGGTGCAGGCTTCCCGCAGAGCCATTTTTCTCACCCTGCTGATCGCTTTCCCCTGCGCCTTGGGGCTTTCGGCTTTTGCCAAACCGGTGCTTTCCCTCTTGTTCCGGGATGAAGTCAGCGTGGCGCGGGCGGCGCCGCAGCTTTCGCTTTTGGCACTTTCCATCCTGCCGTTGGCACTGCTCACGGTGTCCAACGCCCTGCTTCAGGCCTGGGGACATGAGAGCTTTCCCGTGCTGTCAGTCTTTTTGGGAATCGGCGTCAAAGTGGCGCTGGCCTTTTTGCTGACGCCGGTGTTGGGCATGAGCGCGACGCCGATCGGCACCTTCGGCGCCTATTTCGTCATGGCGCTTTGCAACCTGATTCGCCTCTCCTTTTTGCTTGGCGGTCTGCCGCTGCTTCGCCCCGCATGGCGCCCCGCGCTTGCCTGCCTTTTGTCGGTGGGCGCCGCCATCGCCGCTGATACGGCGCTCGGCCATATCGGCTGTTCCGAGCGCCTTGCCTGTCTTGCCGCTATCGCGCTTGCGGCGTTTGTCTATCTTTTCCTGCTCCTTTGGTGGAAGAGCGTTTCCTATGAGGACGCCGCCGCGCTGGGCTTGCCGCCCGCTCTTTTAGCCTTTTCGGAAAGGCATCATCTCTTGTCAAAACGAAAGGAAGCTTTTTTGTCATGAAAACGCCGGAAGAATTAAAACAGCAAACCCGCTATACCATGGCGGATCTTTTGGACATCATGGCGCTGCTGCGCTCGGAAAACGGCTGTCCCTGGGACAGGGAACAGACGCATGAATCGATCCGCAAGAATCTGATCGAGGAAACCTATGAGGTGGTGGAAGCCATCGATAACAACGACGCGCTCCTGATGCGCGAGGAACTCGGCGATTTGCTTCTCCAGGTCGTCTTTCACGCCCGCATGGCGGAGGAAGAGAGCGCATTTACCTTTGACGATGTCGCAAACGACATCTGCCGCAAACTCGTGGTGCGCCACCCCCATATTTTCGGGGCGGTGAAGGCCGATACCGCCGACGAAGTCCTGAACAATTGGGACGCCATCAAAGCCGAAACCAAACATCAGACCACCCTGACCGATACCTTGACCGCCGTTTCCCGGGCGCTGCCCTCCCTGATGCGGGCGGAAAAATTGGCCAAAAAGATCGGCAAGGCGGGGCAGGGTCCCACCCTGCACGAACTCTGCGGCGATCTGCTTTACGATGCCGCCGCGCTCTGTCGGGAAAACGGCATCGACCCCGAGCGGGCGCTTTATGACGCCTGCGACCGTCGCATCGCGGCGGTGGCCGCCCAAGAGGGAAACAAAAAGAAGGAATAACGCATGAGAATTGATAAATATCTGAAAGCCGCCCGGATCATCAAGCGTCGGACGGTCGCCAACGAAGCCTGCGATAACGCCCATGTATCGGTGAACGGCAGGCCGGTCAAAGCCTCCTATGAGGTCAAGATCGGCGATATCATCGAAGTGGGCTTCGGCCAGCGCACCCTCAGGGTGCGTGTCACCGATACCGAAGAACATGTGGGCAAGGCAAATGCCCTTGCCATGTACGAGGTGCTTTCCCAAAACTGACTTTTCGATAAAGCTCCCGCCTGTCAGGACATATTCCGGCGCCCCCTCGCATATACAAGGGATAAGGACAAGAGTTTTACAAGGGGGCATGGCCATGAACGAAAAAAGCGGCGGCGAAAAGGGCAATGTGGTGATCACCGCCAGAAAAAGCATTGCGTTTGACGGGATCATCGATATTCTGACCTTCGACGAAACCGGCGTTACGCTCTCCTCGGAGTTAGGGATGATTTCGCTGGAGGGAGAAGACCTTCATGTGCGGAAAATGAACATCGAAGCCGGGGAAGTTTTGGTGGACGGTAAGATCAACGGGATCATGTATGTGGATCATCCATCGGGCCGCCGTGGGCTGTTCGGGCGGCGCAAATGACGCTCTATCTTTCCCAGACGCGGCTGCTCGCGCTCTTAGCCACGGCCTTTGCCCTGGGATTTGCCGGCTCTTTGGTCTATGATTTTTTCCGCTTTCTCCGGCTGCACCGCCATCCGAAAGGGAAATTCGGCCGTTTCGGCGCAAAACTTTGGCAGGGGGCGGAAGATTTTCTGTTCTTCTTCTTTTCCGGCCTTGTGTTTTCGGTGCTGTTTTTTGTGGAGAACGACGGCAAGGTGCGTCCGGCCGCCTTTGTCATGGCGGCTTTGGGCTTTTTGGCGGCAAAGCGGCTGCTGTCCCGCT
>CANQXN010000157.1 GCA_947627815.1 uncultured Clostridia bacterium
CCGCCTCCCTCTTTATGACGCAGGCGCTGAATGTGGAAAACAACATTAAGATTTATTACGGCTGCGACGGTCTGGACGGCATCGACAGCATCGACGGCTTCGATATTGCCGCGATCCCGCAGGAAATTTCCATGCTCACCCACTTCAATTCCGGCGTGACCGAAGGCCCCGCGTATGAATTCATTCAGCGCTACAAGGCGAGATATAACGAAACCCCCATTCAGTTTGCCGCTTCGGCGTATGACTGCGTGTATGCCATCTTCCAGGCGCTGAAAACCGCCAAGGCGGCAGGCACCGAGATCACGACCACGATGTCGCCTTCCGACTTCTGCAAGATTTTGCAGGATCAGTTCAAAACCATGGTGTTCACCGGCGTTACCGGCGAATACAAGAACGGCCAGCAGACCACCATTTCCTGGGATGCAAACGGCTTTGTGAATAAAACCGCGACCAAGGCCGTGGTAAAGGAAGCCGACACGGCGCAGTAAGGGGATTTTGAAAGGCGCGGTTCTTGGGGCTTGCCCCAACTTGCCCCAAGAACCCGCGCAAAATCCTTGCCCGACGCGGCTTTTTGCGGTATCCTTCGGCGGGGGAAGCTGCTTTGTCTTAGCGCCGCCGCCAAAGGACACCGATCCTTTCGCCTTTTCCCGGGTTTTTCGGCGTTTCCCCGGCACTTTTTGTCGAAACAGAAAGCGGAGTTTTTTATGAATTTTCTTGTTACTTTGATCAACGGGCTGTCCTTAGGGGGCATTTATGCCATGATCGCCTTAGGCTACACCATGGTATATGGCATTGCCAAAATGCTGAACTTCGCCCACGGGGATGTTCTGATGGTGGGCGGGTATGTGATGTTCGTTTTTCTCGCCATCAACGCCCATCCCCTGCTTGCCCTTTTGGTGGCTGTCATTTTCTGCACGCTGTTCGGCATCGGCATTGAATATGTGGCCTACCGTCCCCTGCGGGGCGCTTCGCCGCTCGCCGTGCTGATCACCGCCATCGGCGTCAGCTATCTTTTGCAGAGTTTGGCGCAGATCATTTTCGGCTCCGAGACGCGTTATGTCACGGTGGCGGAATTGGGGCTTGTCAAAATCGGGTCGCTCTCGCTCAGCGTCGCCACGCTTGTGACCTTGGGGGTCTGCCTTGCCGTTATGCTGGTTTTGCACCTCTTTGTGCGCTACAGCCGGATCGGCCGGGCGATGGTGGCGGTCTCGGAGGATCGCGGCGCCGCCAGCCTCATGGGGATCAGCGTCAATTTCATCATTTCTCTGACCTTCGCCATCGGCTTTGCGCTGGCGGCGCTGGCTTCCTTCTTCTATCTGATGAAAACGCCGATCATCACCCCCACGCTCGGTTCCATGCCCGGCATTAAGGCGTTTACCGCCGCCGTGATCGGCGGGATCGGTTCGATCCCCGGCGCGATGTTGGGCGGTCTGCTTTTGGGCTTGGTGGAGTGCTTCTCCAACGCGGTGCCGGCGCTTGCGCCCTATACCGACGCCATCGAATTTGCCTTGCTTATCGTCATTCTCTTAGGGAAACCGACCGGCTTTTTGGGCAAGATCCGGAGGGAGAAGGTATGATGTCCTTTTTTCAGAAGTACAAACTGAAACACTATGTGAATTACGCGGTGATCGCGCTTTTCACGCTGATTTTCACGATCCTCTCCCTGTCGGGCGCTCTGCACTCCTCGACCCAGTATCTTCTTGAGGCCATGGGCATCAGCATGATTTTGGCGGTTTCGTTGAACTTAGTTGTCGGGCTTTTGGGAGAGCTTTCGTTGGGTCACGCCGGTTTTATGTGCCTCGGCGCCTATTTGGGCGGCAAAGTGGCGTCACTGCTGGCCCCCTCGTTGGGAGAAAGCAGTCCTTTGACACTGCTGCTCTCCTTGGCGGTGGGCGGCGTGGTCGCCGCGCTTGCCGGTCTGCTCATCGGCCTGCCCGCCCTGCGGCTCAAGGGGGACTATCTCGCCGTGGTCACGCTGGCGTTCGGCGAGATTGTGCGGGTGCTTTTCAAAAACAGCGGGGAGAGCTTCGGCGGCGCGCAGGGACTTGCCACGCCGCGCTTTGACCGCCAGACGCTCTTTTTATGGATCTTTCTTTCGCTCCTCGTCTGTCTCTTTTTCCTTCAGAACCTCATGCGGAGCAAGCACGGCAGGGCGATCACCGCGATCCGCGACAATGAAATCGCCGCCCGCGCCAGCGGCGTCAGCGTGGTCAAATACAAACTATTGGCGTTTATGCTTTCTTCCTTTTTTGCCGGTGTCGCCGGCGTGCTTTTCAGCTTTTCGCAGTTCAATGTTCGTTTTGACCATTTCGACTACAATTATTCGATTGAAATTCTTGTAATGATCGTGCTGGGCGGGCTGGGCAGCATCAACGGTTCTCTCGTCGCCGCGTCGCTCATTACCTTTCTGAATGTCAAGTTAGCCGATGTCCTCACCGGCAACCTCGCGATTCTTCAGGACCTTGTCTATGCGCTCATTTTGATTCTCGTGATCATTTACAGCAACGCCCCCGCGCTGAAAAACTTCCGCGAGCGCTTCAATTTGCGCCGGCTGTGGGGGAAGATACGAAAGCCGAAAAAGGCGGACGCTTCGGTTCAGCGGGACGATGCCAACGATTGGGCGGAGATCCCCACCAAAATCCCGATGAACGAAATATTGTCCACCGATCTTTCGCCCGTGGATTCTTCGGTGAAGGCGCGGGGGGACGCGCCTGCCGACAGGGAGGAGGATCGCCATGACTGACGCCGTTTTGCAAACCGAACAGTTGGGCATCTCCTTCGGGGGCTTGAAGGCGGTGCAAAATGTGAATCTCACCGTCAAAAAGAACGAAATCTACGGCCTGATCGGTCCCAACGGCGCGGGCAAAACCACGGTTTTCAACCTTCTCACCGGGGTTTATACCCCCACGACCGGCACCTTTTTCTTAAACGGAGAAGAATTGCGCGGCAAAACGCAGGAGCAGATCAACCGCGCCGGCGTGGCGCGCACCTTCCAGAACATTCGCCTATTCAACAACATGACCGTGGTGCGCAATGTCATGGTAGGGCTTGCCAACCGGCCGGAATATCGCTGTTCGCTTTTCACCTCGCTCTTCCGCCTGCCACGCCATTTCAAGGTGGAAAAGGCGATGCGCGCCAAGGCCAAGGAGCTGTTGGCGATTTTCGGGCTTTTAGAGGAGCGCAATCAGTTGGCCTGCAGCCTGCCCTACGGCAAGCAGCGCAAGCTGGAGATCGCCCGGGCTTTGGCGTCCGATCCCAAGCTGCTCTTACTCGATGAGCCTGCCGCCGGCATGAATCCGCAGGAGACCGCCGAGCTGATGGACACCATTCGTTTTGTGCGGGATCATTTTGACATGACCATACTCCTGATCGAACACGACATGTCGCTTGTCTCGGGCATCTGCGACGGGCTGACCGTCCTCAATTTCGGCACCGTGCTGGCGCAGGGGTCGGTTTCGGAGGTTTTGCACGATCCCGCGGTGGTCAAAGCCTATCTCGGCGAGTGAGAGGGAACGGTCGGGGAACTTCTTGGAAAGAAGTTCCCCGAACCCTTCAAGAACTTTTGAAAAGGGAAAAGAAGGGGAAATTGGAAAAGAATTGTGAAGTTGGGGAAGTTTGAAAATCCGTTTCTTGGGAAAATTGGAAAAATTGGAAAATTTGGAAAAATTTTGAAAAAGGGGACTTGACATGTCATTTTTAGAAGTCAGGGATCTGCATGTCAATTACGGCATGATCCGCGCCATTCGCGGCGTTTCCTTTCATGTGGAACAGGGGGAGATCGTTTCGCTCATCGGCGCCAACGGCGCGGGCAAAACCACCGTTATGCACGCGCTCTGCAATCTGATCGGCAAGGCGTCGGGGCAGGTCTTTTTTGAGGGGCGGGAGATCACCCATACAGCCCCCCACAAGCTGGTGCCGCTCGGCATCGCGCAGGTGCCGGAGGGACGCCGTATTTTTTCCGAGCTTTCGGTGGCCGACAATCTCCGCATGGGCGCTTACACGCGCAAAAACAAGGCGCAGATCGCCGAGACCCTCGAAACGGTCTATGCCCGCT
>CANQXN010000158.1 GCA_947627815.1 uncultured Clostridia bacterium
CACCATAGGCATCACATTGACAGCGGTACCCCAAGAATAGGGAATATCGTTGTCGCGGCGATAGACATTGGCGCGGGGGTTGTCCCAAGAACGGAACACCGCGCGGATGGCTTCGTAGAGCTGTACTTTGGGATCGGAGGGGAAGTCCTCGCCGATCTGCTTTTTATATTCGGCTTTGAACTGTTCCGCCAGCTCTTTCAGGTCGGCGGCGGTCAGCTCGACATCGTATTTGATGCCTTTTTCCGCTTTCATCTTGTCGATGAGCTGTTCAAAATACTTCTTGCCCACTTCCATGACGACATCGGAGAACATCTGGATGAAGCGGCGGTAGGAGTCGTAAACGAAACGCTCGAATTTCGGATCGGGGTTGCCGGCGATCATCGCGGCGACAACATCGTCGTTCAGACCGAGGTTGAGGATGGTATCCATCATGCCGGGCATGGAAGCGCGGGCGCCGGAACGCACCGAGACAAGCAGGGGGTTCTTCAGATCGCCGAACTTCTTGCCGTTGATCTCTTCCATCTTGGCGACATAGGTCCAGATTTCCGCCATGATTTCGTCATTGATCTTGCGGCCGTCCTCATAATATTTGGTGCAGGCTTCGGTAGTGATGGTAAAGCCCTGGGGAACGGGAAGACCGATGCCGGTCATTTCGGCAAGGTTAGCGCCCTTACCGCCGAGAAGCTCGCGCATGGACGCGTTGCCCTCGGTAAAAAGGTAAACATATTTCTTTGCCATTTTTTCCTCCAATGGTATTGATTTGTTTCTGAAAGCCATCCCTTATTATACCACAGTCCCGCGAAAATGGAAGAGATTACTAAAATATTTACAATTATTTAACTTTTATGACCGAATATTTTTCCGGTTTTTCCGGGATTTGACTTGCAAAACGGCCGGTTTTGTTATACAATGTATAAGTGAAAAATTTCGTTTTGCTGAATAAGGAGTGCTTCCATATGTCACAAGATGTTTTTGCGTCCCGGGTTGCGGCGTACTTTGCCCCGGAGGATACCGTTTGTTTTGAAAGCCCCGCGCGCCTTCTTGCGGCGGGGGTGATCCGCGAAGAAGAGCTTGATTCCTGCGCTACTGCCGCAGGGAAGTTTGCCTTGACGCTTACCGTGACAAAGCGGGTGCTTCTTTCCTTTGTGGAAAGCGGCGTGCGTTTTCTTTCCTTTGACGGCATCGTGATTTCGCCTTTTGCCAAGATCGGCAAAGGCACACTGATCCGCCCCGGCACCGAGATCATGGGCGATGTCGTCATCGGGGAAAACTGTGACATCGGACCTGTCAGCCTGCTCTCTCACGCGACGGTCGGCAATGGCTGCGTGGTAAACGCCACCCAGATTTACGATTCCGTTTTGGACGATCAAGTAAAAATCGGTCCCTTCAGCCATGTCCGCCCGGGGAGCCATCTCTGCGCGGGGGTCAAGATCGGCGATTTTGTGGAGATCAAAAATTCCACGGTGGGCAGAGACACCCACGCCGCCCACCTGACCTATATCGGGGACAGCGATGTGGGCGAACGGGTGAATTTCGGCTGCGGCACGGTCTGCGTCAATTATAACGGGTACGGGAAAAACCGCTGTGTGATCGGCGACGACGCTTTTATCGGATGCAATACCAATCTCGTGGCGCCTGTGACCGTGGGTGCCGGCGGCTATACGGCGGCGGGTTCTACCATCACCGACGATGTGCCGGAAAACGCGCTGGCGATCGCCCGCGCCCGTCAGGTGACAAAGCCGGACGGCGCCCTCAAACTCCGCGAAAAATATAAAAAATAAGATTTGAATTTCTTGAAAAGGAAGTCTGACCTTTGGGAAATATTTTTGATCTTTTTCGGAAAATCGGAACAAAAACGGCGGCGCAGGAAACCCTTCCCATCACAGGGCTTGTCGTCTGCCTCGGCAATCCCGGCAGGGAATATGAGGCAACCCGCCATAACGCCGGCTTTATGACGGCCGATCGTTTGGCGGCGCGGTTAGGCGCGCGCTTTGACAAGGCGAAGTTTCACGCTTTAGTGGCGGATGTCACCAAGGGAAACAAACGCTTTCTCATGATGAAGCCGCAGACCTATATGAACAATTCCGGCGAGGCGGTGCGGGAAGCCGCTTCCTTTTATAAAATCGCGCCCGAGCAGATCCTTGTGATCTCCGACGATGTTTCTTTAGATGTTGGAAAAGTGCGCATCCGGCGCAAGGGAAGCGACGGCGGACAAAAAGGACTGCGCAGCGTCATCGCAGAACTTGGCAGTGACGCGTTTCCGCGCATTCGCGTGGGTGTGGGGCAGAAGCCCCGCCCCGACTACGATATGGTAGACTGGGTCTTGGGCAAGATCCCGGAAAACGAAAGACCCGCTTTTGACGAGGCGCTGGAGAAAGCCTGCGAAGCCGCGCTGCTTGTTGTGGACGGCGAACTCGAGCGCGCCATGAATCTTTATAACTGAAGAATTGATACCGCCCGACGGACAAGTTTCAAAATCCATCGGGCGAACACGGATGACAGATGAAACGACTGCTGACTGCATTAAGAAACGAAAAAAGCTATAAAGACCTCTGCCGCCATCTGACAGATCCCGCCGGGAAAAAGAAATATCCGGTCTTGGCAAGCGGTCTTTGCGAGGGGGCGGCCGATCTCTTTTACGCCGCTCTGATCGATGATCTCAAGCAAACGGGACCGGCGCTTCTGATCCTGCCCTCGGAAAAAGAATGCGCTAAGACGGCGGCGGCATTAGAGGATTTCGGCCTGCGCCCCATGCTGTATCAACTGCGGGATATGGTTTTGCAGAATATCGTCGCCTCCCACGAGCTTGAGCATGAGAGGCTTGCCGTGCTGGACGCCATTCTCACCGGCAAATGCGACGCCGTTTTGACAACGCCCGACGCCGCCATGCAGTATACCATGCCGCCCGCCGTTTTGAAAAACCTTTCCCGCACCATTCGTATTGACGGCTCCTACGATCCCGATGAATTGTGCCGCTTTCTGGTCGCCTGCGGTTACACCGCGGTTGATATGGTTGACGCCGTGGGACAGTTTTCCAAGCGCGGCGGTATTCTGGACATCTATCCTCCCAACTTAGAAAAGCCGGTGCGGATCGAATTTTTCGATACCGTCATCGACCGCATGACCTATTTTGATGTCATCACACAGCGTTTTTCCGAAACGGTGGATTCTTTTTATGTCACGCCGGTGCGGGAAGTCATTTCGAGCGCCGAGGCGCGAAAGAAACTCGCGGACGAAGTCAGGACGCTTATCGGCAAAACGAAAAACGAGACTATCAAAAACGCCCTTTACGACGAGAGGGAAGCTTTGCTTTCCGATCGCGAACTCAACTGTATCGATAAATATATTTCCTTTATCTATCCGCAAAAAGCCTGTCTTTTCGATTATTTCGGCAAAGATTCTCCCGTGTTTTTACAGGAATATCCCCAGATTCTGAATCGCGCCAAAGCTTTTGACTGGCAGGAGAGCGAAAACATCAAACAGCTTTTGCAAAACGGCCTTGTCGCGGGCGCCTTCTGCGAATATTCCTGCGGGATCGCGAGATTTCGCGAAACGCTCGAAAACCGGCCTGCCGTGATTGTCAACGGCTTTGTGTCCCGCATGGACGATGTCAAGTTAGACGGTATTTTTACCTTTGCCAGCAAACAGACCGGCGGCTGTTATGACGATCTTGCCGTTTTGCAGGAGGAAATCGGCGACTATCTCGCTTTGGGCTATCGGGTGTATGTCTCGGTGGAAAGCGAGATGGCAGGCAAAAACCTTGCCGCTCTGCTCAAAGAAGCGGGCTATGAGTCTTCCTTCAACGAGCCAACCCCCTCGGGGCCGCTTTCTCTTCTCGTGGCGCCCCGACTGCCGGGCTTTGAACTTTCTGCCGAAAAAACAGCGCTGATTTCCTCCACCAGGGGAATGAACTCGGCAAGCGGCGGCATCCGGCGCGGCAGTGTGACGCGCAAAAAAGAAACCAGGAACAGCGAAAAAATC
>CANQXN010000159.1 GCA_947627815.1 uncultured Clostridia bacterium
CCTGATCCATGAAGGTGATCTCTACCGCCTGATCGCCCCCTGGGAAAATACATACCGCGTCGCCTGGTCGTTTGTGTCGGCCGATCAAAGCGAGGCGCTGGTCACGGTGGTGAACAGCCGCTTTTATCACAACCCCCGCTTTTTCCTGCGCCTCAAAGGGTTGGACGCCGGGGCGAACTACCGCGTCGAGGAAAGCGGCGAGCGCTTCTCAGGCGCCTTTCTCATGAGGGTGGGGCTGAATCTCTCCCGCGCCCCCCACGGCACCGGCGAAAGCTACCGGCTCCATTTCATTCGTGAAGAGTAAAAAGATCCCCCGCCTTCCTGTTCTGTCTGACAGGCCGGCGGGGGCTTTTTAAAGATTCCCTTTTAAAGTTCTTGAAAGGGGTTTTCAAGGGGGAAACTTCTTTCAAGAAGTTTCCCCCTTTGCTCAAATCTCTCTCACCCGAACCACGCCGTCGAGGGCGGCGAGGGAAGCAAGCGCCGCTTCGTCGGGCTTGTCGGCAAAGTCAAAGACCGCGTAGGCATAGCCCTTTTTGACAGCGGAAACGGTCTTTACCGCGTGTGCGTTTTGGGAAAGAAGCGCCGTCGCCCCGGCAAGGGCGGGGCCGTCGCGCAAAAGCAGGCAGACACGGTGCGCCGCCGCGCGCGGCAAGGTCATGTCGGGGAAATTGACCGAATTTTTGATGATGCCTTCTTCCAAATAGGCCTTGAGTTCATCGGCCGCCATCATGGCGCAGTTGTCCTCGCTCTCGGGCGTGGAGGCGCCGAGATGCGGAATCGCGATGATGCCCGGCACCCCGAGGGCTTCCTCGGTGGGAAAGTCGACCACATACTTGGCCACCTGACCGGCGGAGAGCGCCTCTTTCAGGTCGGCAAGATTGACGATTTCCGCGCGGGAGAAGTTGAGAAGGCGCACGCCGCGCTTCATCTGCGCAAGGGACGCGGCGTTGATCATGCCCCGCGTCTCCTCTTTGAGCGGCACATGAATCGAGATAAAATCGCAGTTTTGATAGATTTCTTCGCGTATGGCAGGGTGGATGCCCGTCGCTTTCAGCGCGGCCTTCGCCTCCTCGGTCATCGAGGATTTGCAGCCGTAAACCTCCATGCCCAAAGCGAGCGCGGCTTTGGCCACCGGCAAGCCGATGGCGCCGAGGCCGATCACGCCGAGGCGCTTGCCGGCAAGTTCCGGGCCGACAAAAGCGCTCTTGCCTTTTTCCACCTGCTTGGCGACGCCCTCGCCGCCGGCCGGCAGGGTTTTCACCCATTCGATGCCGCCCACGATGTCGCGGCAGGAGAGGAACAGCCCGGCCAGCACCAATTCCTTGACGGCGTTGGCGTTGGCGCCCGGGGTGTTGAAGACCACGATGCCCGCCTCACTGCAAGCGTCCACCGGGATGTTGTTGACCCCGGCGCCCGCCCGGGCGATGGCGAGGAGGCTGTCCGGCAGGGGCGTTTCGTGCAGGGAAGCGGAACGCACCAGCACCCCGGCGGCGCCGTCGAGCGTGTCGCCGACGGTATAACCCGCCCCCAGCCGGTCAAGGCCGCAGGCGGCGATTTTGTTCATGGTAGTTATTTTCATGATGCCACCGCTCTCTTTCATGCGTTTTTCTCTTCAAAGTCTTTCATGAAGGCGACGAGTTTTTGTACGCCTTCGACCGGCATGGCGTTGTAGATTGAAGCGCGCATACCGCCCACCGAGCGGTGACCCTTCAGGTTTACAAAGCCCGCCGCCGTGGCTTCCTTGACGAATTTTGCGTCCACTTCCTCGTTGCCGGTGACAAAGGGAATGTTCATGAGCGAGCGGTCTTTCGGCACCACGGTGCCGTGGAACAGATGGCTGTGATCGAGAAAATCATAGAGCATCCCGGCTTTCTTTTCGTTGATCGCCTGCATGTTTTCAAGGCCGCCGATGTCGTTTTTCAGCCATTCCAGCACAAGCTTGGCGATGTAAATGGTGTAGCAGGGGGGCGTGTTGTACATCGAACCGTTGTCGGCGTGAATCTGATAATTGAACATGGTGGGGGTGATGGCCTGCGCGTGGCCGATCAGATCCTCGCGGACAATGACCACGGTCATGCCGGCGGGCGCCATGTTTTTCTGCGCGCCGGCGTACAGAAGGCCGAATTTACTCACATCCAAAGGCCCCGACAGGACGCAGGAGGAAATATCCGCCACAAGCGGCACATCGCCGGTTTCGGGCAGTTCGTGATAAACCGTGCCGTAGATCGTGTTGTTCATGCAGATGTGGAAATAGTCGGCGTCTTTGGTAAAGGTATCGGGATCGAGCGCGGGAATGTAGGAAAAGGTCTTGTCTTTGGAAGAAGCCACAACATGAGCCTCGCCGTAACGGGCGGCCTCTTGGTAGGCTTTGGTGGCCCACTGGCCGGTGATGACAAAATCGGCCTTGCCGCTTTTGGTCATCAGGTTTAACGGCACCATGGCAAACTGAGAAGAAGCGCCGCCCTGTAAAAACAGCACTTTATAGTTGTCCGGGATGCCCATGACCTCGCGGAGCAATGCCTCACAGCGTTTGATGATGTCATCGTAGACCTTGGAGCGGTGGGACATTTCCATCACGCTCTGGCCGCTGCCTTCATAGTCTAACATCTCTTCGGCGGCGCGTTTCAAAACGCTTTCGGGCAGCATCGACGGGCCGGCGGAAAAATTGTATACTCTTGCCATAATTCAAACCTCCGATGGCGGATTATTATCTCTATTTTACGCCGGTTTCCCTTTTTTGTCAAGTCCTGCCGGCGCTTGGGAAAAAATCTTTTAACAGAATGCGAGAAAAGCTCAAACGCCCTCCGGCGCGGCGTGTTCGGCGAGTTTTTCGCGGATTTCGTCGCCGATGCGGCAGAGTTCCTCGGTAAACTCCCGGGCGGACATGCGCAAGACGCCGGCGCCCAACGCGGAAAGCTGAATCAAACTGTCGGAGGTCACGACCCGGACATCGCTTTCTTTTTTGAAACCTCGGATGAGCGTCTGAATACGGCTGTCGGCGGTCTCGCCCTCGGCGGTATAGACCACGGTGTAGCCGTCGTGAAGCTCTTCTTTGCCGGGATTGCCCTTGACGAGATAGGCGTCAAAGACCAGAATCAGCCGGCAGCGCGTGTAGGCAACATAACTCGAAAGCAGGGTCATCAGCATGTCCCGGGCATGGTCGAGATCTTCTTGGGCGATGGCGTTCAGCATGTCCCAGGAAAAAATCAGGTTGTAGCCGTCGATGACCAAAAGCCGCTCGCCACGGCCTTTGTCTTTGGCGGCCTTTTCCGCCTCGATGCGCTTGGGTTCGGCATACTGCTTGCGGCGGATCGGGCCGAATTCCCTTAACATGATGGCTTCTAACTCTTTTTCCTTCACGCCGGCCGCTTTGGCCTTTTTCGGCGGCGGCAGGATGCTGTCAACCGTGAAAAAGCCGGGCTTGCCGAAGCCGGAATCGACATGCATATACGACCGCACCTGATGCCAGGGTACGGGAAAGCCGGCGCCGCCGGCGCAGAAAATCGAATGGGAAGGATTGCGGGTGTCGTTTTCGGGGCGGTATCCGGCGGCGGCGACGATGTCCGCCTCGTTGTGGCAGGGGCCGTATCCGCCGAAATCGACCGACAGCCTGCCCTCGCCGTGGGTATAGGCCGCCACCTCGCGGGCATAGTCGCGCAGTTCAAACACCGGGACGCGGCCTGTCAGCACCGATTCTTCTCCCGCGCTGTCGCTGACGGTAAATTCGGCAAAGCGCCGCTCCAAATCGGTCATGGCGCGCCCCAGCGCGGCGGTGGGCAGGGCGAGGGTAAAGCGGTAATAGGGTTCGAGCAGTCGGTTTTTCGCCTGCATCAGCCCCTGACGCACCGCCCGGTAGGTGGCTTCCCGGAAGTCGCCGCCTTCGGTGTGCTTTTCATGCGCCCTGCCGCAGAGCAGGGTGATTTTGACATCGGTGAGGGGCGCGCCGATGAGGACG
>CANQXN010000160.1 GCA_947627815.1 uncultured Clostridia bacterium
AGGCATCGGTGATCGTATCGTCTTCATAGATCGTGGCGGTGGCGCTGTAGTCTTTGCTGGGATAGACATCCAGCGTCAGTTTCGACCAGTCGCTCTCGGAGGTATTGACAGTCTGTTTCACCAAAGGAATGATCGCGCCCTGACGGACGAAAATGGGAGAAGTTTCAAGCCCGTGTTCCACCGTGACGGTGCAGGGGCCGGTATATTCTTTGCCCGTCCAGACATCCATCCAGACGCCCTCGGGCAAAAACACATCTCTGCGGTCGTTTGCGGTTTCGGCATAGCCCATTTTGATATGCGCGTTGCCGCCGTCTTCGAAATATTCGATGCGGATGGTGTGCGTGGAGCCTGCTTCATAGAAAGGCGTACTCAAATAGGTATCATAGACGCCCCAGCCGTCTACCACCTTTTTGTCGTCAATCCAGACGCGGATGCCGTCGTCGGCATAGAAGGTTAGATACGCGGCTTTTTTGAAGGTGATATTGCCGCTCCAGCGGGCGGAATACTGATCGGCAGGGCTGCCGATTTCGGCGGGTCCGCCCGTACCCCAGTCATGCTGGAGAGCCGTATCCATCCCCGTCCAGGCGGGCGTGCCGGAAAGATTCTTGTTTTTGAAATATTCGAGCTTCAGACCGGCTTTGCCGTCGGAAGAAACCCAGTCAATGGGAATGTCGGTATAGCTCTTGCCGGGAATGGGCGCCACGAGAATGTAGTCGCCGAGCAGATATTCATCGTTGCGGTCGGCTTCCTGATACTGGGGATAATTGATATCGAGTCTGCGCATAATGGGCAGACCGGTCATATAGTTTTCGTGCGCCAGTTCATAGAACAGGGGCATTAAGCGATAGCGCATCCCCACATATTCCTTGGTGACCGACTCGGCGGTTTCGCCGTAGAGCCAAGGCATACGGGAGAAGGGCTTGGTGCAGTGTACACGGCAAATGGTGGAGAGAGCGCCGAACTGAATCCAGCGCACATACATCTCGTTCGACACTTCGCTGGTATGTCCGCCGAGGTCGGAGGACATATACGGCAGGCCAAGCTCGACGCCGCCCAAAACGGCGTTGTAAATTTCATTGGCCAGCACTTCGGCCGAGGTGCCGATATCGCCCGTCCAGTGGAGCGTGTAGCGGTGATCGGCCAGCTCGGGCGCGTGGCGCAATTCACCGTTCCAAATGCCGGCGGGCATAGGAATCGATATCGCCCTTGATGCTTTCGTAATATTCCTCGGTGATAAAATGGAAGGCATAGGCGCCGGTGGTATAGATCGAAAGATCGTTGTGGATCGGGTTGAGCGCGGTACTCCAGTTGCGGTCGTACCACCAGGCGTCAAGGCCGAGAGAGAGAATCAGTTTCAGATTCTTGGAGCGGTATTCAATCTCATTCTTGTCAAGCAAGGAAGTTGTTCCCTTCGCGGGTTCCGGGTGATCGTTGAAAACGATATTCACGCCGAGTTCGTGCGCCTGCTTGAGGAAGGCTTCCATGTTGGGGAAATCTTTGGTGTTGATATCGTATCCGATGCCGTTGGCCATGGAGCGCCAGTCGGTATCGATGACCAGCATATCGATGGAATAGCCCTTGCTTCGATAATCGCGGATCTGCCTCAAGGCGGAAGCGGCGGTATATTCATAGTAGCGGGAATCCCAATAGCCTAACATCTTCATATCGATCATTTCACTTTTGCCGGTGAGATCGGTGAAGGACTTGGTAAAGGTGGCATAATCGCCGCCGGGAAGAAAGACAAAGAAGTCATTGACATTGTTGTCGGTGAGCCAGCCGTTGTTTTTGACATAGCCCTCTTCCGAAACGGCGTAGCCGTTTTCCGAGGGGATAACCCGCGGGTTATCCGAGAAAAACCAGCAGGAAAGATCGTCGGAAGGAGAAGGCAGATAAACTTTGGAGTTTGTCTTTGTCTCGTACTGCCACAGCACTTTGCCGGAGGGATCGGTGACATAGCAGTTGGCAATCGAGCCGCCGTCCGTCGGCACCACCACATGATAATTGGCAGTTTTGATGACGGTATTTTCGCCATCGACTTCGGTCGTGTAATCCACTTTGAACCAGGAATCACGGTTGGAAACGGTGAAAGAAGCCTCGTCGCGGAACTTGCCGCCCGACATGGCCTGTTCGATCCGAACCAAGTGATCGGAAAGCAGCTCCACGCGAATCTTTCCGAGCGTGATCGCCTCGGGTTCCACGCGAACTTCCGGCACGGGGTCGTCATCGTCGGGTTTCGGCTCGGATGTCACGGGGTCTTGCGAAGAAGAGCTATTATCGACCGGCGCTTCCGCCGTCGTCTCATCCCCGCCGCAAGCGGCCAAAAAGAGACATGGCGTAAGGAAAAGCAAAAACGCCATGAACGCTGACAAAAGAGGAATCCATCGTTTCATAGGTGTCTCCTTTGCGGATATGTTTTTTGCACAAAATTGCTTTTTTATTCTAACAGAAAAACAGCATTTTGTCAAGCGTTCCCCCGCCCTTTTCCATAAAGAACGATTTTTTAAAAAAATTTTAACAAACAGAAAAAAGCCCTTTGAAAAAGCGGAAAAATATGGTATAATAAAAAAAAAGCGAGGCGGTTCGATGCGGTTACAGGAATCAGGCGAAATGTATCTGGAAACACTTTTACTGCTCTCCCGGGAGCATCCCGAGGTGCGGGCGGTCGATTTGGGCGAACGGATGGGATACACCAAGCCGAGCGTCAGCCGCGCCATCGGTCTGCTCAAGCACATGGGACATGTTGTCACCGACGCGGACGGTTTTTTGCACCTGACCCCCACGGGGCTTGCCATCGCCGAAAAAACATATGAGCGGCACACGGTGTTAACGCATGTGTTTATGGCGCTCGGCGTCTCTGAAAAGACCGCCGCCGACGATGCCTGCAAGATCGAGCATGTCATCAGCGATGAAACCTTTAACGCCATCAAATCTTATCTTTCGCAAAGCGAATAAGCGCGCAAAAAAGCGGGGCTGACAGTTTTGTCAGCCCCGCTTTTTTGCGATAAGATCTCTATTGTTTATCTTGTGTCATTTGTCCGCACCCGTCGGCTTTTTCGTCCGGCGCTTTTTTTCGCCGGTTTTTTCCGCCGCTTCGGCGCTTGCGTTTGCGTCCGCTCGCGCTTTGGCGGCGCAGCCCGGGCAGCTTTTGCAGTCACACCCGCAAGAACAACTTGACTTCCCCGCTTTTTTGTTGCGGATCAGGCGAAACAGGACAAAGCCCAAAAGCAACGCCAGCCCCAACGCCACAAGGACGGTGCCGATGTTCTCAGAAAGCCATTGCATAGCCCTCTTCCTTTCTTGTGCGCTTTATATTACACGGTTTCCTTAACCGGCTCGCTGACCGCCGCTTTTTTCTTGGCCGTGGGACGGAAGACAAGAAAGAGAAAAACGGCGAGCAGAAGGAAAGCGACAATCGAGCCAAAGACATTGCCGCTACCGGTAAAGAGAAGACCCAATTGGTTGACGACAAGGGCGACAAAGTAAGCAAAACCGCACTGATAGCCGATGGCAAACCAGGTCCATTTGGCCGAGTTCATTTCCCTGCGGATCGCGCCGATGGCGGCAAAGCAGGGCGCGCAAAGCAGATTAAACGCTAAGAAGGCATAGCCGCTCACCTTTGTGAAAGCGGCGGCCATGCCAGCCGCAGCCGAGCCGCCCGCGCCGTAAAGAATCCCGAGCGTGCCGACAATATTTTCCTTGGCCACAAGGCCGGTGATCGAGGCCACGGTCGCCTGCCAGTTGCCGAATCCCAAAGGAGCAAAAATCCAGGCAAGGCCGGTGCCGATATAGGCCAGAATGCTGTGGCTCACTTCCTCTTCCGAAAGCATCCGGAAGCCGCCGTCAATAAAGCCGAAGAAGGTGGTGAACCAGACGACAACGGTAGAAAGCAGGATGATCGTCCCGGCTTTCTTGATGAACGACCAGCCGCGTTCC
>CANQXN010000161.1 GCA_947627815.1 uncultured Clostridia bacterium
GGCGAAAGCCTCGTTGAAATCCTCGGTCCACATGCGCGCCCCCTGCACGCCGTAGGCGGTCTTCCCCATCGCCGGCCAGAAGGACGGCTCGTCATAAAAGGCCGTGGTGATCGTGCCGTTGTCAAAATATTTCCGGAAGCGCTTGTAATAGGCTTCGTAGGTCAGGTCGATAAAGCCCCTGACCGCCTCTTTGGAAAGATAGTCCATGCCGATGGAGCCTTCGCTCACGCAGACAAAGGCCATCGCCTTCCAGCCCTCGCCCGAAACGGCCACATCGAGCGCGGCGCCGCTTCCCCGCGCCACGCCGCTTCCCCGCGCCGCGGGGTCAGCCGCGACGACGCGGTCGGACACATTGATCCGCTCGCCTGTCGCGGGGCAAAACAGCACGGCGCCTAAAAAAGTGCCTTGCGGGAGGGGCAGAACAATTCTTCCGTTTTGCACCTCGGAAGACTCGACCATATCGAGCCGCTTGGCGGTGAGCGCGGGATAGGCCTTGGCAAAGAGGCCGCCCGCCGTATAGCTGGGGAAGCCGTCCTCGTCATAGAGGGAAAAATGCATACCGAGTTTGGCGCCTTCGTCAAGCGCCGCCTCGTAAAGCGCAAAATAGCGGTCGGAAAGATAGCCGTCCTGCCAATAGGGCAGGATGCCGAAGCCGCTGTAGCCGCTTTCTGTATAGGACTTGCGCACAATCTCCCGGACGCCTTCCTCGGTCATATGGTCAAGGTCGGTATTCCAGAACCAGAGCGGTTTGGTCGTCCTGTCGCGGTCGGGGTCGCGAAAAGCGGCATAGGAAAGCGTTTTTGCCGGTTCGTTCATCAAAGCTGTCACCTTCTCTTCTCTGTTATTTGACAAAATTCTGCCCGTAGATCAGGGCGGCGATTTCCTCCGTCACAAAATCGACGGCGGTAATCCCGACAAAGCCGGGGTTGGTCTTGAGATAGTCGATAAGTTTCGGGTTGATAACATTGGACACAGCGGGAATGTTGACCATGATATTGCCGCTTGTGAAATTGAGATAGTAGCGGTTGGACTGCAATCTCATCTGCTTGTAGAAAGATGACACGGCCTCCCACTTGGCGTCTGCATCGCTGTTCTGATAGTAGTCCTGCCCCCAGAGCTGCCAAGCGCCGTTGTAGATACGGAAGGTGGTATTATCCGCCCAGCCCGACGAAGCGTTGAAGCCGTGGGTTTTGCTTGTGCCGTAGCGACGCATCAGCACGATTTTGCCGCGCGCCTCCGAGAGGGTGGGAATGTCGTTGCCGAGATACCAGAAATCGGGATTTTGGTCGATGTAGCGCTGCATCATCTCATCAAAGGGGGTCGGCGTATTCGCGGCGGCGTCCCCCTCCTCCTTGACGCACATGATCACCGCTTCCCCGGGGTGCGCCGTCAAAAAGGCGATGACCTGCGAGAGCACATCGTCGAAGGTATGACCCTGTGAAATGATGCCATGATAGATGGCAAACTGATTGTTCTCCCGCCGGCAGCGGATATCGAGATAGCGCACGCCGAGGGCGAGCTGTTCGGCAATCGTTTTGTCCTGGCACTGCCACCAGCCGGAACCCATATCGTCCATCGTGGCGCCGGTATCGTGCGTGCCGGGAATGGAAATCTGCGACAGGCGGAGATTGCCCGGCAGGGCGCTCATCCAATTTTCGGCGTCATAAGCCGTGATATCTTCCATCGCGGCGGGGTCTTTCTGCGCCTCGATCCTGCCGCCGGTGGGGACACAGCCCGCCGGAATGTCGGTGAGAATCCAGCCGAAGAGCAACGCGCCTTTCTGCGGCAGATAGGTCACGGTTCTGTCCCCATCCCGCGCCGTCAGGCGGCGGTAAAGAGCCTCTGGCAGGCCGGCGCTTTTCGTCTCGCTTTTGCCGGCTTGGTCGGTCACGGTCAGATAAACTTCTGTGGTCGTTTTGTCAGGGGAAGAAAGCCACGCCTCGTCCACCACGCAGACGATGCGGTATTTGCTGTCATCGTTATTGTGTTTCGAGCGATAAAAGCGATAGTGTTCCCCTTCCGACAGGGTCAAAGCTTCCGGTTCGGCGCCCTCGGCGCCCGACGCCGAACTGTCGGCGGACACGCCGAAACAGGCGAAGAGGCCAATCACCATAACAAGGGCAAGCAGGCAGGACAAGAGCGAAAGACGCGCGCGGCTTTTCCCCGCCCGTTCGGTTTTCTTTGTGACAGTATTCATAAAACGCCTCCTTGGGGTCGGCGGGCGCGGGGCTTATCTCCCCCAACCGGCGTGACCCGACCGTTTTTTTCAGTTTAACACACAAAGCTTTGTTTGTCAAGGACAAAGTCTTGCCCGTCACGGGGGAGGCGGGCGCCAAAGCGCGGCAAAATCGCGGAAAAATGGCCGCTCTCTCTTGCTTTTTGCCGCGTTTTGTGCTATGATAACGGCAAGTGAATCGGGCGCCTCCCCTCTCCCGCCGCCTTGACGGAAGCCGCCTTGGCGGAATGCCGACGGAGCAAGACAGGGCGCCCGAAAACAGTTTTTGCATGGAAAGCGGAAAAGAGGAAGATTTTATGTATACTTTTGATGCATCGGCCGTCAAAGACGCGCTTGTCGCCTGGATTCGCTGCTGGTTTGAAGAAAACGGCAAGGGCTGCAACGCCGTCATCGGCATTTCGGGCGGCAAAGACTCCTCGGTCACGGCGGCGCTCTGCGTCGAAGCCTTGGGGCGCGAGCGGGTGATCGGCGTCCTCATGCCCAACGGCAGCCAGAGCGACATCGACTGCTCCTATCTTCTCGTCGATCACCTAAGGATTGAACACCATCTTGTGGATATCCACGACGCCGTCACCGGCCTTCTGAATCATTTTCCGGCGGGTCTTACCCCTTCCGAACAGACGAAAATCAACCTGCCGCCCCGCATCCGCATGGCAACGCTCTATGCCATTTCGCAGAGCCGCAACGGTCGGGTGGCCAATACCTGCAATCTCTCGGAAAACTGGGTGGGCTATTCCACGCGTTACGGCGATGATGCCGGCGATTTCAGCCCGCTGGGCAACCTTACCGTGGCGGAAGTTATCGCCATCGGCGGTCTGTTGGGTCTCCCCGAACGGCTGACAAAAAAGGTGCCTTCCGACGGCCTTTGCGGCAAAACCGACGAGGACAACCTCGGCTTTTCCTATGCCGTCCTTGACCGCTATATCCGCACCGGCGTCTGCGAGGACGAAGCGATCCGCGCCCGCATCGACCGCCTGCATAAGCAAAACGCCTTCAAGCTCCAAACCATCCCCACCTTCCCCCACGCGCTGTAAAGAAAAAACAAGAAAGAAAACACGCGTCCTACGGCGGCAAAGCCGTCCGGACGCGTGTTTTTTTCGGCAAAAAGAAAAGCGCGGGGCGTTATCCGCGCTTTTCTATGGGATTTTGGTATGATATAAGATCATACCAATCTTTGGTGTGTCACCCGCTGTCTTATTCAGCGGAAGCGTTGCGACGCTTTCTTATGATGATGAAAGCAGCCGCGCCGCCGGCCGCCAGAACGACAACCACGACAATGGGTACGATGATCGGTGCAAGCGATTTTTCGGGAATGACTTCCTGTGCCTCGATCACCTCGCCGCAGACGCTGCAGTGCGAACCGCGCGTCAAACCGGTTTCGGAATAGGTGGGTTCTACCGCCTCATCCTCCACAACGGTGTGTCCCTTGGCAGGAATCGTCTCCTGCGCCTTGAGCGTCTCGCCGCAGACAGCGCATTTTGTTCCGTCGGTCAGGCCGGCTTCCGTGCAGGTAGCGGCTTTGCCGGGAACTGTCTGCTCGCTGTGCGCCAGCTTGGCAATCTCTTCGGTCTTGGTCTTGCCGCAGTCGAGGCAGTGATATTCTTTCTCCCCCGCTTCGGTGCAGGT
>CANQXN010000162.1 GCA_947627815.1 uncultured Clostridia bacterium
TTGCCTTTAACGCCTATATCATCGTGGAAACCGGCGATGTCACGCTGATCCTCGACAAGCACGCGGCGCACGAGCGGATTTTGTTTGAACGCATGAAGGAAAACCGCAAAGTGGGGCGGGACAAGGCTTCCCAAATGCTGCTTTTGCCCCTGGAAGCGGGGCTTTCCGGCGAGGAACGGCAGGCGCTGGCAGACTATCAGAAAGAGATTACCGCCATCGGCTTCGATTATACCCTGACCGACCACGGCGCCGTCGTCACCGAGATTCCCATTCAGCTGAGCGCCGACGAGGCGGTGACTTTGCTCACCGTCATCGCGGGCGAGCTTGCGGAAGGCACCGGCAATCTGCATGTGACCCGGGACGCTTTTTATGAAAAAGCGCTCTATCAGGCGTCCTGCAAGGCGGCGATGAAAGCCGGCATCGTGGACAGCCCCGAGAACATCCGGTGGCTGGTGGAAACGGTGCTTTCCCATCCCGAGATCCGTTACTGCCCGCACGGCAGACCCATCGCCTTTGAACTTTCCAAAAAGGACATGGAAAAATTTTTCAAGCGCACCTAAAGCAAAAAGAAAGGCTTGGCATCATCATTGTTTAAAGTACTCAAAACAGAAGGCAAGGCGCGCCGCGGCTTTTTTGACAGCGTTCATGGCAGCGCCCAGACGCCGGTGTTTATGAATGTCGGCACCTGCGCCGCCATCAAAGGCGGCGCTTCCACCAAGGATTTAGAGGAATTGGGCTGTCAGATCGAGCTTTCCAATACCTATCACCTGCATATCCGCCCCGGCGACGAGCTGATCTATCGGTTAGGGGGGCTTCATAAATTTTTCAACTGGTCAAAGCCGATCCTCACCGATTCCGGCGGGTTTCAGGTCTTTTCGCTCGCCAAACTCCGCAAAATTCGGGAGGAGGGCGTGACCTTCGCTTCTCATGTGGACGGCAAACGGATCTTTATGGGGCCGGAGGAGAGTATGCAAATTCAGTCGCATCTTGCCTCCACCATCGCCATGGCCTTTGATGAATGTATTGAAAACCCCGCCGAATATCACTATGTCAAGCGCTCCTGCGACCGCACTGCGCGCTGGCTCTGGCGCTGCAAGGCAGAACTTGCGCGCTTAAACGCCGATCCCGCCACGATCAACCCCCATCAAATGCTGTTCGGCATCAATCAGGGCAGTACCTATCAGGATCTGCGCATCGACCACATGAAAGCCATCGCCGAAGCCGATCTCGACGGCTACGCCATCGGGGGGCTGGCGGTGGGCGAATCCGCCGAGGAAATGTATGAAACCATCGAGGCGGTGGAACCTTATATGCCCTCTGACAAGCCCCGCTACCTCATGGGGGTGGGAACGCCGCAGAACATTTTGGAGGCGGTCTATCGCGGGGTGGATTTCTTTGACTGCGTCATGCCAACCCGCAACGCCCGCCACGGCAATATCTTTACCTGGCAGGGCAAAATGAATCTCATCAACGAGCGCTATTTTGACGATCCCCGCCCGCTGGACGAGCATTGCGGCTGCCCCACTTGCCGCCGCTATTCCCGGGCGTATCTGCGCCACCTGTACAAGTCTCATGAGGAACTCGGGATGCGCTTGGGCGTGCTTCACAATCTCTATTTTTACAATGAACTCATGCAAAAAATCCGCGATGCCCTCGATGAAGGGCGCTATGAGGCGTTTTATCGGCAGTATAAAGATGTCCTCGCTTCCCGCAAAGAGGATTGAAGCGAATGAAAAACCCCTGACACTGTTTTTTGTGTCAGGGGTTTTCGGTTTTTATGTTCCTTTTACCAGCGATCTTTATCGGGATCGTCGGGGATCACTTCGTTCATGGCGGCAATGGCGCACTCGATCATGCTGTCGTCCGGCTCCTTGGTGGTGATTTTCTGGAGCCACATTCCGGGCGCGGAAATGATCTTGGTCAAAAGATTGTCTTTGCGTCCGGCCAATTTGATCAGCTCATAGCCGATGCCTACCACCAGGGGAATCAGGGCGATTTTAATGAGAACCCGCAGCCAGGTCGCCAAAAAAGCGGGAATGAAAAAGCCGAGCACGATGCTCACAAGGAGAACCAAAATGATGAAGGAGGTGCCGCAGCGGGGATGCAGGCGGCGCTGGGTGCGCACATTTTCCACCGTCAGAGGCAGGCCGTGTTCATAACAGAAAATCGTCTTGTGTTCGGCACCGTGGTACATAAAGACCCGGTGAATGTCTTTCATCAGGGAAATGAGCGCCATATAGGCGACGAGAAGAACGATCTTGATGACCCCTTCAAAGGCCGAACGCAGAAGGCTCCAGCCGTATACCCGACTGTCGGGATTGATGCCGACAAGATGGGCAAATCCTTTGTAGAGATAGGCGGGCAGGACGATGAAAAGCCCGACGGCGAGCGCTACGGCTAAAATGCCGCTGATAATGCCGATCGCGGTCGTGGCCGATCCCTTTTTGGCTTTTTCGGGCGCCGTCTTTTTTGCGGCGGCCTCGCTTGCACCCTCTTCGGTCACGGCGCTTTCTTCGGCAGATGCGGTTTCGTCTGCCGCAGCGGTTTCTTCGGCAGATGCGGTTTCGTCTGCCGCTACGGTTTCTTCGGTCAGAGGCGCGGGATTTTCGGCGGCGCTTTCTTCAAGCGTGCTTTCGTCCGGCACACCCTCGCCCGGCGCGATCTCCTCACTTGCCGCTTTGGCGGCTTTTTCGGCTTCTTTTTTCGCTTTGGCCTCGGCGTCCGCTTTTTCCGCGTCGGCAATCATGATATCCGCCGAGCGCATCAGGCATTGATAACCGAGTTTCAGGGAAGAGAGCATATTGACGATGCCCCGGACAAAGGGAATTTTGGAGGCTTTGGAAGGCGCCGCGTTCATCGGCACCGTTTCCAAAACGATTTCACCGGCGGCATTGCGCACCGCCATGGCGGTTTTTTCCGGTCCCCGCATCATAATGCCTTCCATCAGCGCCTGACCGCCGATGGAGGTCTTTTTACAGCAGTTTTTTTCTTTTGCGGACATGAAGATCCTTTCTGACGCCGTATGCCGGTTCGGGCGCGGCGCCTGACTTGTTGCGTTTTACGGTCATAGAAAAAATTATACAGGCTGTATGTGAATTTTATGTGAACCTGTCAACGATTTTTCGTTAGCCGACGGGTCAGTCTTCATATTTTTCTTCGTCGAACTTTTCCTCTTCATGCCGGACGGCGTCCAAAACACGCTCTTTTGTCAGCCAGGGGAAAGGAAGAAAGGCATAGCGGGAGTGTCTTTTCGCGGGCAATTCCAGCAGGACGAAGAGCAGTACCGCCAATAGCTCATAGGGCAGGGGGCAGAACTCGCCGGGGTTGACCTGCGACATAAGAAACAGCCCTACATAGGAAAGCCCCAAGGCCCAGTTCAGGGAGGAATGCTTTTTTATGATCAGGCGGAAGCGGACAAAGAGCTGCCAGCCAAAGGCGGCCACGCCCACAAGACCGAAGCTCCCGATGACTTGGGCAACATAAATGTGATACCAGTTGGCGCCGCCCTTTTTCGGCGAATAAATATCGGCATTTCCGGTGTACCCGATGCCTTTCCCGAAAATGGGGGAAGAGCGGAAGTCCTCCCAAGCCGCCTTCAACAGTCTGACGCGGGGTTCATTTTCAGAAATAAAGGTGTCCTGGCC
>CANQXN010000163.1 GCA_947627815.1 uncultured Clostridia bacterium
GTATACCGTCACCGCCATCGATACCCGCCGCGAGGCCGTCGATTATGCCATAGAAAACGGCATCATCGACAAGGGCTATCATGCGGTGGAACAAGACGCTGTCGGCACGGCCGACGCCGTGATCTTCGCCCTTTATCCGCATGTCTTTAAGGAATGGATCCGCCGGTATCAGCATCTTTTCAAAAGCGGCGCCTTTCTCACCGATGTCACCGGCGTTAAAGCCGGCGTGGTCTATGAGATCCAGGCCATGCTGCGGCCGGATGTGGAGTTCATCGCCGCCCACCCCATGGCGGGGCGGGAAGTCAGCGGTGTGGAAAACAGCGACGAATCGATTTTCCGCAAAGCCAATTATATCGTGACGCCGACGCCGGCCAACAGTGAAGTGGCCGTGGAGTGGTGCAAGAATTTGGGGCGCATCCTCGGCTTTGCCCATATTTCGGTGCTGACGCCGGAGGAGCATGACGACAAAATCGCCTTTGTTTCCCAACTCACGCACTGCATTTCGGTGGCGCTCATGACCTGCAACGGCGATCCGCTTTTGGCCGATTATACCGGCGACTCCTTCCGCGATCTCACCCGTATCGCCAAAATCAACGATGTCATGTGGTCGGAACTCTTTCTTTTGAACAAAGACGCGCTCTTAAAACACATGGACGCCTTTCTCGCCGAGGTGAACGCCCTGCGGCAGATGATCGAAGAGGGCGATGTGGCCGGTATGCGAAAGAAAATGCAGCTTTCCGCCGCGCGCCGCGCCGCGTTTGATCACCCCGGACGCTGAAAGAAGCGGGAGAGAAAGAACAGGATCAGGAGAAAATTGCTATGAATATGATTTTTGAACGGAAATTGACCATCCCCATGGAAGTCAAGGAAATGTATCCTGTGACCGCCCAGGTGAGCGATGTTTTTGAAAAAAGAACCTGCGAACTCAAGAAAATTTTCAGCGGGCAGTCGGATAAACTCGCGCTTATCATCGGTCCCTGTTCCGCCGACCGGGAGGACAGCGTTCTTGACTATCTCTCCCGTCTGGTGCCGTTGCAGGAAAAAGTGAAGGACAAAATTTTCATCGTTCCGCGCATTTATACCAACAAGCCCCGCACCACGGGGGACGGCTATAAAGGGCTGTTGCATCAGCCCGATCCCAACGGCAAGCCGGATATGTTCAAGGGCATTATCGCCATGCGGCAGCTTCATATCAAGGCGGTGCAGGAGAGCGGCTTTGTCTGCGCCGACGAAATGCTCTATCCCGAAAACTACCGCTACCTTGACGATATTCTCGGCTATGTGGCGGTAGGGGCGCGTTCGGTGGAAAACCAACAGCACCGCCTGACCGCCAGCGGCATCGAAGTGCCGACCGGCATGAAGAATCCGACCAGCGGTGATTTTTCGGTCATGATGAACGCCATCACCGCCGCCCAGCATAAACACACCTTCATTTATCGGGGCTGGGAAGTGCATTCCATGGGCAACCCCTATGCCCACGCCATTCTCCGCGGCTATGTGAACAAACACGGCGAGTCGCTGCCCAATTACCATTATGAGGATCTCGCGCGCTTGGCCGGCCTCTATGCCGCGTCGGGGCTTGCCAATCCCGCCGTGGTGGTGGACGCCAACCATGCCAATTCCGGCAAAAAGCCGCTCGAACAGCCCCGCATCGTCAAGGAAGTGATCGCCAGCTGTGCGGCGAATCCCGACATCCGCAAGCTGGTCAAGGGCGTGATGGTGGAGAGCTATTTGGAAGACGGCGCGCAGAAGATCGGCGAGGGCTGCTACGGCAAGTCGATCACCGACCCCTGCCTCGGCTGGGAAAAGACCGAACGCATGGTATTGGAAATCGCCGACCTTTGGTAAGGGCCGCGAAGCAAAAAGAAGGAAACGATCATGTCAGACCTCGAAAAAGCCCGAGAGGGCATCAACGAAGTGGATCGGCAGATGGCGGCGCTCTTTGTCCGGCGCATGGCCTATGCCAAAACCATCGCAAGCTATAAAAAGGCGCACGGCCTCCCCATTGATGATCTTGCCAGGGAAGACGCGCTCATCGCGCGCAACTGTAGCTATATTGCCGACCCGGAACTTCTCCCCTATTACACCGATGCCCTGCGCCACACCATCCGGCTTTCCAAGCGTTACCAGCGCCGGATCATCGAGGGGATGCGGGTGGCGTTCAGCGGCGTGCCGGGCGCCTTTGCCCATATCGTCGCCAGGCGGATTTTCCCCGGCGTTGCCACGGCGGCCTATCCCGATTTCAACAGCGCCTATCACGCGGTGGAGACGGGGGAATGTGACAGCGTGATTCTGCCTTTGGAAAACAGCTATAACGGCGATGTGGGGCAGGTGATGGATCTTTCCTTCTTCGGCCCCTTGCATATCACCGGCATGTACGAAGCGAAAATTGTGCAAAATCTTTTGGGCATCAAGGGCAGCGATATCACGAAAGTCCGCACGGTGGTGAGCCACCCCCAGGCGCTGGGACAGTGCGCCCCCTTTTTGGAAAAGCACGGCTTTGCCACGGAGGAAGTGGTGAATACCGCGCTCGCCGCCCGCATGGTGGCCGAGGCGGGGCGCCCCGATCTTGCCGCCATCGCCAGCGATGAGGCGGCGGAAGAGTTCGGCCTTATCAAGCTCGAAAGCCATATCAACGAAAAGGAAGACAACACCACCCGGTTTGCCGTTTTCTCCGCCGCCGCCAACGAACCCGCCGCCGATCACGAGCGCTTTGTCTTGGTGTTTACCGTCAAAGACAGCGCCGGTGCTTTGGGCAAGGCGGTCTCTGTCATCGGCGATCACGGCTTCAATCTGCGCGCCGTCAAGAGCCGCCCCACCAAAGCCTTGGTCTGGAATTATTATTTCTTCGCCGAGGCCGAGGGCAATATCAACAGCCCGGAAGGCAGGGCCATGATGAAAGAGCTGGCCGTCCACTGCGACGAACTGCGGCTGGTGGGCAGTTTCAAAAAAGAGCGTACCGTTTGATTTTAAAAGGGCGAAGAGCAAATGATTCTTCGCTTTGTCATCTGACTGTTTGAAAGGAGCATACTTATGGATTCTTATGTGATTGTAGCCGATTCGGCCTGCGACATCCCCACCGAAACGCTAAAAAGCTGGGGCGTTGTCTCCTGC
This sequence comes from uncultured Clostridia bacterium, assembly GCA_947627815.1. Classification (GTDB taxonomy): domain Bacteria; phylum Bacillota; class Clostridia; order Oscillospirales; family CAG-272; genus RGIG1993. The sequence goes on from CANQXN010000163.1 coordinate 3,115, forward strand.
CCCCTGACCTTCAATTTCACCGACAGCGACAAAGAATATGCCAACGATGAAATGCCCACCGCCGACTTCTACCGCAAAATGCGGGAGGGCGGCGTGGCGCGCACCTCCGCCGTCAGTATGGGGCGGTTGGAAGAGGTTTTCGAAGAGTTTTTAAAGGCGGGCAGCGATGTCCTCTATATCGCCTTCTCCTCCGGCCTCAGCACGACTTGCCGCAGCGGGGAAATGGCGGCGACGGAGCTTTCCGAGCGCTATCCCGACCGCACGGTCGTCACCGTCGATTCGCTTGCGGCCTCGGCGGGATATGGCCTTTTGCTCTATTTGGCCGTGCAGGAAAAAAAGGCTGGCAAAAGCCTTACCGAAGTGGCCGAATTTGTCAAAAACAACCGCCTGCGCGTCTGCCACTGGTTCACGGTCGAAACGCTGACCTACTTAAAGCGGGGCGGCCGCGTCAGCGCGGCGGCGGCCTTGGTCGGCAATCTGCTCGGGATCAAGCCGGTGCTTCATG
>CANQXN010000164.1 GCA_947627815.1 uncultured Clostridia bacterium
GCAATCTCTTCAACACCTATATCGAAACCCACTATCTTCTTCTGATCATGAACAACATCGGCACGCCGGCGGCGCTCGAAAGCTATTTAGGACGATCCTATTTAGAGGTTCAGTTTCTCTATGAAAAAGCGCTGCCCCTCTTGACCGAACAAGTCACCTGGCTGCCCTAAACGCCGCCCGCTCACCTAAAAATCAAAACCGGAGAATTGCCTTATGAAACGCCTTACCTCATTTTTGTTATCCCTCTTACTCCTTGTCACGCCGCTTCTCTTCACGGCCTGCGGTACGGAAGAAACCGACAGCCTCGCCTCTTTGCTGGAAAAGCCGGAAGACTATGTCTCTCTCCCCGATTTTTCCGAAATCCGCGTCGCCAAAGCCGATGTGGAAAAGGATGTCAACGATTATCTCGACAGGCTTTTGGCCGATATGACCGACGAATATTTTGATCTTGTCGAGGTTCCCGCGCAAAAGGGGGACAAAGTCAACATATTTTATGAAGGACGCGCCAAAGATCCTTCCGTCACGCTCTCCGAAGACTCGATTGCCGGCATGAGCAACAAAAACGACGCCGCAGGCTTTGATCTGGTACTGGGATCCGGCCGTTTCATCCCCGGCTTTGAGGATCAACTCATCGGCGCCAAAGCCGGCGACCATGTGGCGGTCGATCTCTCCTTCCCTGTGGATCAGGGTTACGAAGGCTCGGAGCTTGCCGGTCTGCCCGTGATTTTTGAGGTAGATGTCGTATCGGTCAAGCGTCTTTCTGTCACCGAGGACGCGGGTGTCGCGCTTTCCTACACCTACCAGCTGCCGGAAGGCGAGACGCTCACCGAAAAAATGGAAGAGTTTATCGAGGCAAAGACCGATTATTACTCTTTGAGCGATACCGCGCTTCCCTTTGACACCTACTGGACCGTCGCCGATATCAAAGACGCCCTTCTCGGCGCGCCGAAATACGGTGAGGTCAGCATACCGCTGACCCTTTCCGCCGAAAGCGCCGCCGAACTCGGATACGATCACGCGCTCGAACTGACCCTTCTTGTCACGGTGGAATCGTCGGTTACAACGCCGAAAGCGCTCACTGATGAGTTGGTAAAGGAAAACAGCGGCGGCGCTTATCAAACGCTTTCGGAACTGCGCGCCTATCTCACCGGGCGTTTCGAGATGGATTATGCCTATACGGCTCTGACCGAAGCGGCAACCTATCAGGAAATGCCGGAAAAGAACAAAAAGGCGCTGGTAAACGACTATTACACCTATTATTTGGAGTCCTCCGCCGGCGTCAGCACCGATATGACCGACGAAGAACGCGAAAACGCTTTAGCCGCCTATGAAAAAACCCTGTCCGACGAAGAAAGAACCACCATGCAGACCAAGGCGGAAGAGGCGGCGGAAGAGGAGTACCGGGGGCGCATTCTCTTTGCCTATCTCGGCAAGCGCCTGAATGTCACGCTGACCGAGGAAGAATACCAGACCGAACTGCAAAAGTATTTTGAAGAAATGTTCGCGCAGAATTACTACTATATGGTAATGGCCGGCATCACCAACGCCGCCTCGCTTGAGGCCTATTACGGCAAAGATTATTTCTGGGATCAGTTTTTATATGACAAAATCATTACCGAAGTCGCGACCAAAGTGACATTTGAGTGAGAAACAAACGCGAAAACAAAGTCAAAACCCCGTTTCCCGCCAAAAGGCGGGAAACGGGGTTTTCTTATAACATTCAGCCGGCAATTTCTACCGTTTTGCCCAAATAGAAGGAATACAGCAGGGTTTTCTTGACCGGCCTTCCAAACACTTTGCTGACCGCCCGGCGGTAATAGGTGAGCTGTCCGGTATAGCGCTCCCGCAAGACGGCTTCCGCTTCCTCCCGATTGCCCGGCAGGCGGTCGGTCTTATAGTCCACCAGGGTCAGCGAACCGTCCGCCTCTTCCATAAGACAGTCCACCACGCCCTGCACCAGCACGGCGGCGCCGGCAAGGCCTGCGGCCTTTTCCTCCCGCAAGGTCAGTTCCTCCGCCGGCAAGCGGACATTGAAGCGCTGTTCTCTGTAAAGTCTTGCGGCATGTGTCATGTCGCGGAACAAGTCGCCGGCGAAGAAAACCGACAGCCGCCTGCGGTCGATGAGAGCGGCGATCGCGGGGGTGATGAACTTTTCCTCGGTCAGGCGCGCGATCTCGGCATCGATGCCGCCGCGCTGTACGCGGTCAAAATCGCAAAACTGCATGAAAAGATGCGTTGCCGTACCCCGCTCGGCGCCGGAGGCGGCACTCTTTTCTTTGCCAAGAGTTTCCTGCATAAAGAGCGGCAGGGTATCAAAATCCGCCTTTTCCGAACGCAGAAGCTCAGCGGCCTCGTCATCTAAAATGCCGGGATAGAGGCGGGAGACCGAAAGTTTGGCCGGCAGCGCCGACTCTTCCGCCCGGGGATAGGAAAAAGCGAGGCGCTCGGCCAGAACAGAGGGCGAAAGAAGGCGGGCCGTGGGCGCTGGGTTCGGCGTGTCCTCGGGCGTCGCCGCGTCCGGGCATTGAGCAGCATTTGCCGGTGCTGTAGCCGCCATCGGCCGGGCAAAAAGCGCGGGCAGCGGCGGCTCTCCCTCCCAGATCGAAATGGGCTGTTCGTCGCCGCAGGCGGCGGCCAGCCACCAGGCATACCTGTTGTTTTTCAAAAAGAGCCAGGGATGGGGATGCTCTCCTGCCGCGCGGCGCGCGTCTGCCTGATCGGCCACGGTGCGGGTCTTGGTCGGTTTGACCGACGCCGTGATGATGAGCTGTTTTTTTGCGCGGGTGAGCGCCACATAAAGAATACGCATTTCCTCGTCGAGCGCCGTCTCTGCCTGGTGCAGCAAGACCGCCTTGCGCAAGAGCGTATCATAACGCACAAGGCCGCTCGGCTCGCGCAGCCGCATCCCGATGCCCAAATAGGGATCAAAGAGCAGTTCTTTTCCGCTGTCGTTGCCGCCCATCTTGCCCTCGGTTCCGGCGAGGATCACATAATCATATTCACAGCCCTTGGATTTGTGGATCGTCATCAGCCGTATGGCCGAGAGGTCCACGGCGGGGCGCACGGCGGGCGGACTTACTTTTTTATCTTCCGCCATGCCCTCGATATGCCGCACAAGCCCATGCACACCGTGAAAAGAAGAGGATTCATAGGCCAGCGCAAAATCGTAAAACGCCCAGAGCGATTGATCGCTGCCGGTATGTTTCACCGCGACCGCCTGCAAAGGCGTTACCGAAAAGAGATAGCGGATCACGCGGTCGGCACTCTTCATTTCGGCGTAGCGCCGGCACTGGGTCAGAAAGGGGAAAAAGGCGGCGCAGCGCTCTGACAGCGTTTTGTTTTGTTCTCCCTTTGGTTCTTCGGCCTGTCTTTGACAAGCCTGCGCTTCCCCGCTCTCTTCTTCCGAGGGGGCGGCCTCCTTTTCGGCAAAGGCTTTCAGCGAGGCAAGCAGGCTGTCCGCAGGACAGTTCTTTCGGATTTCGATAAGCTCCGACAAAGTAAAGCCAAACAGCGGACTTTTCAGCACCGCCGCGAGGGGAATATCCCGACCGGGATTGTCGATCACCTGTAAAAGCGAGATCAAAAGCATGACCTCGGGGCGGTCAAACAGGCTTTTCC
>CANQXN010000165.1 GCA_947627815.1 uncultured Clostridia bacterium
TCTTCCCTGCGGGACAAGCGTCATATGGCCGAAAATGCCGGCGGCATCGGCGTGGACGCTGGGAGTTTCCTTTGCACCGTTGGCCACAAAGCCGCCGCCCACACCTGTGCCGAGGGTCAGCATTGCCACCCGGGTATAGCCTCGCCCCGCGCCGTAAACCGCCTCGCCTAAAACGGCGCATCGCGCGTCGTTGGCGATGGCGACCGGCAGGCCGGTCAGGCGCGCGAGGTCATCTCGCAATGGGGCGTCGCTCCAACGGATGTTGTTGGAAAAGCAGACCGTCCCGCTCACCGTGTTGACAAGCCCCGGCGAACCGATCCCGATTTTTTGGACGGGATAGTCTTCACACAGCCGCCCGACGCTTTCGGCAATCTCCTTGAGAATCATGGGATAGTCGCTGTCCCGGCGGGTGGGAAGTGAAAGAGAGGCAAGCAGTGTTCCCTCTTCTACCACGCCGATCTTGGCCGAGGTGCCGCCCAAATCGATGCCGATGCTTTTCACGCTTTTTCTCCTTCAAAGGCATAGAAGGTCACGATGCCTTCATTGATCGCTTCCGCCGCAGCAAAGACTTCGGCGGGATCGCTCTTTTCGCTGCGCTGTACCGTATAGCGAAACTGATAAAAGCCGCCAAGCCCGGCGCGGAAATTGGTTTCCCAGAAATTGTTCATCACCCAAGAATAAAGGCTATCGGCGTTGGGTTCCCCTTCCCCCATGAGGGAAATGGGATGAGAGGCAAGCGTCCCCATGGTCATAAGCGGCGCGTCTTTGGCGGCCAAGATGAGCGCGCCCTTGCCGTCGATGACGGCGGCGCCGTTCTGCAGCGCGTAGAAATCGACGCAGGTGCCGGGCAGCTGGTCGATTCTGGGACGAAAGACCGCCCCGGCTTTGTCCATATACAGACTGCCTTCCTCTTTGGCAAAGGGCAGTTCCACATAGAGGTTTTCCGGTTCCCAGACGCTCTTTTTGTGCAGGCGCAAGTCAACTGTCACACGCGGCATTTTTTTGTGCGCCGTGAGAATCAGCGAACAGGCTTCTGTCCCCGCCAGCCGATATTTCAGCTCCAAGCGGGCATAGAGCGCGCCATTTTCCAATAGGCGGATATCGACAAGCTCGCCGAAATCCCGTTCGGTGCGCACGGCTTTGCGGTTGCGCCCCATGCGGCGGCGCACGGCGCCGTAATCCTCGCCCAAATCAAGCGGGGTCACTTCATAGATCGGGCGGAAAGCAACGCCGCCTTCGCGCAGCAATTCCTGCCCGGCCGTTTTGTCATAAAAACGCGTGATACCCTCCGGCCGTTTCATCTCGAGGCGGAAAAAGGGCGTTTCCAGAGCATCGGTGTAAACATAATCATCGGGATTTTCGCGCAGGACATGGGCGAGATCCGAAACGCCTTCAATGCCACGGCGGGCGCAAAGGCCGGGGCCTTTCACCGGCGGGGCTTCTTTTTCCCGCAGGACAAAGGTGCGTGTTTCTTTCGCTTTCAGACAGACAAAAATGCAGAGTTCCGGCCCGCGGGAATAGCGGCTGATCTGATACGGCACCGCTTCGCCGGTCGCCTCGTCCACCACATCAAACCGATCATGCCCGTAGAAATGCTCAAGATCCTGTACCAGCATGTCCGTGACGGGAAAATCGTGGGGATTGACCGCGCGGAATTTTAATTCACGGTGGAGAGAAATCGGCGTTTCCCCGAGGTGGCGCTGAATTTTTTCAAGGGCAACGGTGGCCGATTCGTTGGCCTTGAGGGCAAACAGGCGTTTCCACTGGTCAAGGTTGTTGACCTGCGGATGGTAAGGCTCGGTGATCGATGAAGAATAGCCCCAGGTGTGTTCGGCGTAAAAAATCAGGTTGTACAGAGCCGAACGGTAGTTTTCGACCCCGCCGATATGGCCGTCGGGATCGAGCTTGCGCGCCACATCGTAGATTCTCGAGGCCGCGCGGTACTGGATTACATCGGCCGGGGTGGAGCCGACGCCGTCAGCCCACCAGTCGGTCCAATCGCCGCTGTATTCCGGCAAGTCGGGAATGCTTTCCACGCGGACGAAAAACTCGTCGAGCGTGGCCATTTCCAGCCGGATGTCGCTATGTTCCGCATTGTAACGGTCGATAAAGTCGAGGATTTTCAGCGAAGCGGGGGAATTGTCGGTCATATTGCCGCTCACCGAAGCGGTGATGAAATCGTATTCATAGCCCTGTTCGAGCGCGGTATCGACAAAAGCGCCGATGCGGGCGCAGGCTTTTTCGTAGGGAGAAAGCCCCGCCCAGGTCAGGCCGTCCTGAATCGTATATTCAAATTCCGAGGCCTGCGCGATGCCGAGTTCGTTGCCGAAGAGATAGTGTTCCCCGTTCCAGACCAAAAGGCGGTTGCCCTTGGGCGTACGCCAATAAAAAGGCACCTGTTTGCGGAAGAGCGGATGGTAACCGTGATGGGTATGGATCGAGGACAAAAGTCCGCGAATGCCGTGATCGTAAAGCGCGTCGGAAAAACCCCAGCCATAGCCGTTGATATCGGCGGTCATGGCGTAACGGTAGGATAGGCCGACTTCGGCAAGCTCTTTGGCGCACTTATCCATCGTCTCATTCAGCACTCTGGCGTTTGCTAAGTCGGTGAGGTTCAAATAGCTGCCGGAAAGCCCGATATTGCCGGATTTCACCAAGCGGACAAAATCGTCTTTTTCCTTTGCCGAGGCTTCTTTTAAAAACTGTTCGACACACCAGAAACTCTCACAGTTCCATTTGAAGCGCGGCTCTTTTTTGCAAAGGTCGGTCACCTCGCGGATAAAGCCCACATGATGGGCTTTCATTTTTTCCTGCGTATCGGTATAGCCTACATCGGTATGGGAATGGTGAAGAACATAAATCGTCATTTTGGGGGATGGGGAGGAATATTTGTTTTCCATCGCGCTGCCTCCTGGTATTTCTTTTGCCTGATTATAGCATATTTTGAAAAGACTGTCAACCGAAAAGTCTAATTGTCCTGCGCCATCGGGCGGCTTTTCAGGCGAGGCCGGCGGCGGACGGAAAAGATAAAGCAAATCGATCCGAAAGCATTGATTTCCTTTTCGTTTTTTGATACAATGCAAGCGGTGCCAAAAATAAAAGAACAAAGGAACGCCTATGACAAAACTGCTTTTGGTGGAAGACGACCCCGCCATTGTGGAAAACCTGACGAAATTTTTAAAACGGGAAGGATTTGCAGTCGATCACACGCCCGGACAAAAGAGCGCATGGCAAAAACTGCAAAGCGAGCCTTTTTCTCTTGTGCTTTTAGATATTTCCCTCTCGGACGGAAACGGCTTTGCCCTTTGCAAAGCGATCAAGTCGGAATATCAGATTCCCGTCATCTTCCTCACGGCGTCGGGCGATGAGTACAGCACGGTAACCGGCTTTGACTTGGGGGCTGACGACTATATCGCCAAACCCTTCCGCCCACGGGAACTCGTTTCCCGGATCAAAAATGTGCTGCGTCTGACCGGGGGCGGCGGCTCGGTCGTTCGCCTCGGAACGCTCACGGTGGATACCGTCAAAGGGACCGCCACAAAAAGCGGCAAGGATCTCTGTCTGTCCGCCCTCGAATATCGGCTCCTTTTGGTCTTTTTGAACAATCGCG
>CANQXN010000166.1 GCA_947627815.1 uncultured Clostridia bacterium
AGGCGTGGATTTTGCGCTGGACGCCGTCGGCATCCCCTCTTTCATCAATCAGGCGCTCGGACTGATCGTGCCGGAGGGCAAGGTCTGCGTCTACGGCATTTCGGAAAAAATGACGGTGCCGCTCGACTGGTCGGCCTGCCCTTACAACTGGACCTTGCAATTCCATCACTTCCCCTCCAAAAAAGCCGAGGCCGAAGCGCACCGGCAGATCGTCGCCTGGATCGAGGCCGGCGCGCTCGATCCCATGGATTTCATCTCCCATGTCTTCCCCTTTGCGGACATCGACAAAGCCTATGACCGTCTGCGGGCGCATCTGCCCGCCATGAAAATGGTCGTCAAATTTTAAGGAGGCGCCATGGCGACTTATCTTCTCGCCCACGATTTAGGCACCACCGGGAACAAAGCCACCCTCTTCACCGCCGAAGGGGAGCTGGTCAAAAGCGTCACCTGTACTTATCCCTTGGCCGTGGACGGCCCCTGCGCCGAACAGAACGCCGAGGATTGGTGGCAGGCGGTGATTGCCGCCACCAAAGCCCTCACCGAAAGCATCGACCCCGCCGACATCGCCGCCGTCTCTTTCAGCGGGCAAATGATGGGCTGTCTTTGCTTGGACGGCCAAGGGAACCCGCTGCGCCCCGCCATCATCTGGGCGGACATCCGCTCCAAACAGCAGGAAAACGATGTGCGCCGTGTCATGGACGATTACCGCTATTACCTCTTGGCGGGACACAGGCTTTCTCCCTCCTATTCCACCACCAAACTGGCCTGGATTCGGGACAACGAGCCGGAGGTTTATCGGAAAACCGATAAAATGATCCACGCCAAGGATTACATTCTCTATAAACTCACCGGCAATCTCGTGTCGGAGGTGTCGGACGCCTCCTCGACCTGCCTGCTCGACATCAATACCCTCGACTGGTCCGACACGCTGATCAAAGCCCACGGCCTTGACAAAAGCAAATTGCCGCCGCTTTTGTCCTCGGTGGACATGGCCGGCCGCGTCACCGAAGAGAGCGCCCGGCTCACCGGGCTTTTGCCCGGCACACCGGTCATCTGCGGCGGCGGAGACGGCCCTGCCGCGGCGGTGGGGAGCGGCGCCGTCAAAGAAGGCAGAGCCAATCTCTGCCTCGGCACTTCCTCCTGGATCTCCTTTGCCTCCGACGCGCCTCTGCCCGACCCCGCCATGACGACTTTCACCTTTGCCCATATGGTAAAGGGCAAATGGCTCCCGACCGGCACCATGCAGACCGGCGGCGGCGCCCTCTCCTGGGCGGTCAAAGCCTTTTTCGACGGCGCCGAGGAAGCCGGTCTTTCCAAAGCCGCGGTCTATGAGCGGGTCAACAAGGAAGTAAATGCCGCGCTCCCCGGCGCCGAGGGACTGTTGTTTCTCCCCTATCTCATGGGGGAGCGCTCTCCCCGATGGAACAGTCAGGCGCGGGGCTGCTTTTTAGGGCTTTCGCTGAATCACGGCCGGGGCGAACTGCTCCGGGCGGTGATGGAAGGCGTCGCCTACAACCTCGATGTGATCCGGCGCGCCTTTGTGAAAAACGGCGCGAAATTCGACAGCCTGATGCTGATGGGCGGCGGCGCGAGAAATGCCGCCTGGCAGCAGATTTTAGCCGATGTATTGGGGCTGCCGGTGCGCGTCCCCGTGATGCTGAACGAGGCCACCTCCATGGGGGCGGCGGTCACCGCCGGCGTCGGCGTGGGGCTTTATGACAGTTTTGATGTCATCGACAGCTTTTTGACCGTCAGAGAAACCCGCCTGCCTCAGCCGGAAAATCATGCCGTATACGAAAGAGCCAAAGAGCGCTTTGACGAGGCCTATGCTTCGCTTTGCGATTTTTTTGCCCACGCGGACGCGTGAGGCCATTCTCCCATTCATCTTGAAAAGAGCAAAGGAAAGGAAACAACCATGAAACAGTCTAAACTTTTTGCCGCGCTGCCTTCCTATGTCGCCACGCCGGACGGCATGGCCATCGACGCGGACGGCAATCTTATTTTAGCCTGCCCCAATTACGCCGATCAGCGCCTGCCCGGCTGTATTCTGAAAATCAGCAAGGAAAAAGAGATTCAGAAACTCTGCGATCTGCCGACTCATCCCGAGACCGGCCTCGGCAGCCCCATGGGCATCGCCTTCGGCCCCGACGGCTCGCTTTATGTCTGCGACAATCAGGGCTGGCCGGGGCGGCCGGAACTTTCCGAAAAAGGCCGGATCCTCCGCCTCTTTTTCAAAGACGGCAAGCTCGATTCCTACTTCACCGTGGCAACCGGCATGGAGCATCCCAACGGGATGCGCATCAAAGACGGCTTTCTCTATGTGACCCAAAGCACCATGAACAAGGTCAAGGATCCTTCCGGCCTTCTCGTCAGCGCGGTATACCGCTTTGCTTTGGAGGATCGGGAGATTGCGGTCACCAATACCTTATCCGATCCGAACATTTTCACCACCTTCCTGACCCACAACAAAGAGGATCAGTACGGCGTGGACGGCATTGAATTTGACAAAAACGGCGATCTTCTGGTGGGCAATTTCGGCGACGGCACGGTGTACCGCGTGGTCATCGGCGAAAACGGCGAAGTGACGAGCAACACGCCCTGGGCGTCGGCGCCCGGCGTGCTTGTCTCCACCGACGGCATGATCATGGACGAAAAAGGCGATCTCTACATTGCCGATTTCTGCGGCAACGCCATTGTCATCGTGCATCCCGACGCCACGATCGAGCGGCTTGCCGAAAGCCCCGACTGCACGGGGCTGGAGGGCGGCCTCGATCAGCCCGGCGAGCCGATCCTCTGGAACGGCCGCCTGATCGCCTCCTGCTTTGACCTCGTCACCGGCGGCGACAATGTCAACACCGGTCACGAACTGCCCGCCACTTTGGCGGAAATTGAACTGTAAAGCCGGCTTATCATGAAAAAACATCGTTTTACGCCTTCCACCACCGCCATCATCCTGCTGAGCTTTCTTCTGACCATTCTTTTGGGCAGTCTGTTGCTCTCGCTGCCGGTCAGCGCGGCGGACAGAGAGCCCCTGCCCTATGTCGATGCCCTCTTTACCGCCACCACCGCCACCTGCGTCACCGGGCTTGTCACGGTGCCGACCGCCTTTGCCTGGAGCGGCTTCGGGCAGGCCGTGATCCTCGTCCTCATGCAGATCGGCGGCCTCGGCGTCATCACTGTGCTGTCGGGCGTCATGTTGGCGCTGCACAAAAAAATGAAATTGAGCGATACCCTGCTGTTGCAGGACGCTTTCAATCTGAATACCCTGGCCGGCATGGCCGCCTTTATCAAAAAAGTCATGTTCGGCACCTTTTTGATCGAGGGCATCGGCGCTCTTCTCTATATGTTCGTCTTTGTGCCGGAATTCGGCGCGCGGGGCATCTGGATCTCGGTCTTTCAATCGGTTTCCGCCTTCTGCAATGCCGGTATGGACATCATCGGCGAAACCAGCCTTGTGAATTATGTGGGGCATCCGCTCATCAATCTCGTCACCTGCCTGCTCATCGTGTTCGGCGGCATCGGCTACATTGTCTGGTGGGATCTCTTGCGGGTGTGGCAAGAGGCG
>CANQXN010000167.1 GCA_947627815.1 uncultured Clostridia bacterium
CGTGCTTTCCTGCAAAGAGCCGTACCTGAAACGAACCGCGCATGGCATGATCCTCGGCGAAAACGGCGAGAAGATGTCAAAATCCCGTGGCAATGTCATCAATCCCGAAACGGTGATTGCCGAATACGGCGCCGATGGCTTGAGGTTGTATGAAATGTTCATCGGCGACTTTGAAAAGGCGGCGCCTTGGTCGCCCGCCTCGATTCGCGGCTGTAAACGCTTTATCGACCGAGTGGCCGGTCTTGTCGATCTCGTCCAAGGCGAGGGCGTCACGCCCGCGCTTGAAAGCGCTTTCCACAAGACCGTCAAGAAAGTGACCGAAGACATCGACGCCATGAAGTTCAACACCGCCATTGCCGCCATGATGGCGCTCACCAACGACATCTATGAACACGGTTCTCTCACCAAAGACGAGCTGGTAACCTTCATCACGCTGCTCTGCCCTTTCGCGCCCCATATCAGCGAAGAAATTTATGAGGCGCTGGGCGGAAAAACGCTGCTTTCGCTCGCGCCTTGGCCGACCTACGACGAGGCCAAGACCAAAGACGATACCGTGGAAATCGCGGTACAGCTCTGCGGCAAACTCCGCGCCACTATCACGGTGCCGGCCGACGCCGACAAGGAGACTATGATCGCCGCCGCCAAAGCCGATGAGCGAATCGCCGCCATGATAGACGGGAAAACCGTTCTCAAGGAGATCGCCGTGCCAGGCCGGCTGGTCAATCTCGTCGTCAAATAAAATTTGCCTCTTTTTCTCCGTCAAAAAGCGGATTTGACCGAATTTTTTCAAAAAAAGTGAAATTCCCCCTTGACAAAAAAACAGAGATGTACTATAATCGAAATGGAATTTTTCGGAATTCTCTTTGCAGGTGCGAAGGGAGGGATAAGATAAAATGGCAGAGATTAAAGTCAAAGAAAATGAATCGCTTGACAGCGCTCTTCGCAGATTCAAAAGACAGTGCCAGCGTTCTGGCATTCTCACTGAAGTCAAGAAGAGAGAGCAGTATGACAAACCGAGCGTCAAACGCAAGAAAAAGTCAGACGCCGCCAGAAAACGCAAATATAAGTAATTCTTTTTGACAACAAAAACACGGATGCTTCGGCATCCGTGTTTTTGTTTTGCCCCCTTCCCCGCGCCCACGGCAAATTTGACAAAAAGAGCAAACTATGATATAATGACGGCATAAACAAGCTAAATGGGGATATGTCCGCCCGTAGGATTGGAGGAAAAGAACCTTGTTTCATATTCTTGTGGTAGACGACGACAAAAACACCCGCCGGTATTTGGAGGCGCTTCTTGTCGGCGCGGGGTACACCGTCCACACGGCGGCCAACGGTGAGGAGGCCTTAGTCCTGATGGACGCCACGCACTTTGACCTTGCCATACTGGATGTCATGATGCCGGTGATGAACGGATATGAGTTTACCCAAACCCTGCGGTCGGCGCAAAACGAACTGCCCATTCTGATGGTCTCCGCCAAACAGCTCCCCGAAGACCGCAAACAGGGCTTTCTCGTCGGAACCGACGACTACATGACCAAACCCATCGACGCGGAAGAACTGCTGCTCCGGGTCAAAGCCCTGCTCCGCCGGGCGAAGATCGTATCTGAGCGGGAAATCCGGATCGGCGATGTGATTGTAGACTATGACAGCATGACGGTCACAGGACACGGCATAACGCAGGAATTGCCGCAAAAAGAATTTCTCCTTTTGTACAAGCTCCTCTCCTATCCCGGCAAAATCTTTACGCGGATTCAGCTGATGGATGAAATCTGGGGCGGCGACAGCGATACCGGTTGGGAGACGGTCACGGTTCATATCGGCCGCCTGCGCCGCCGTTTTGAAGATTGGGAAGAATTTGAGATCGTTTCGGTACGCGGTCTTGGCTACAAGGCGGTGAAAAAGGTATGAAAAAACACGCGAAGGCAACCGCCGCCGAACTTGACAAAAAAGCCGAACTTGAAAGAGAAAGAAAGCGGCGGCGGAAGAAATACATCCAGATGAAACTGCGGGCGATCGACCGCAATTCCCGCCTCTCGCTTTCCCTGCTTTTTGCCGGCATTGTCTTCTTTTTCTTTGTGATTACCATCGGTATCGTGACCGGCGTGATCCTGATTCTCGTCCATCTGAATGTACTGACCTCCGGCAATGTCCCGCAAACGAAATATATCGTGCTTTTTACCTCTTTGGGCAGTATTCTTTTAGGCACCGTGGTCGCCTTCTTCGCGGGGCGTGTCCCCTTGAAACCCATCAACCGGCTAATCAACGCGATCAATCATTTAGCGGACGGAAAATATCGGACGCACCTGAGTTTTTCCGGCCCCTTGGCCAAGCACCCCGCGTTCAAGGAATTGTCGGAAAGTTTTAACCAATTGGCCGATGAACTGCAGAACACCGAGATGCTCCGCAGCGATTTTATCAACAACCTGTCTCACGAATTCAAAACGCCCATCGTCTCGATCGCGGGATTTGCCGGTCTATTGAAGCACGGCCATTTGACCGAAGAGCAAAAAGAAGAATATATCGCTATTATCGAAGAGGAATCCAGGCGCTTGGCCTATATGGCCAACAATGTCCTCAACCTGACCCGAATAGAAAATCAGCGGATCCTTTCGGACACGACCGATTTCAATGTTTCCGAACAGATCCGCAACTGTGTTCTCCTTTTGGAAAGCAAATGGAGCAAGATGAATTTGGAGCCATTCCTGAATCTCAAGGAATATACCCTGCACGGCAACGAGGAAATGATGAAACAGGTTTGGATCAATCTCATCGACAACGCCATCAAATTCAATCGACCCGGCGGCTTTTTCGCTATCGACGCACAGCCGGACGAGCGGTTTTTAAAAATTACCGTCGCCAATTCCGGCGCCGGCATTCCGCCCGACCGGCAGGAAAAAATCTTCCGCAAATTCTATCAGGCGGACGAGTCTCACGCCACGCAAGGCAACGGCATCGGCCTTTCCATCGTCAAGAGCATCGTAGAACTCCATCACGGGCAGGTAACGGTCGCCTCCGATCCAGAAAAGACGGTTTTCACCGTTTTTTTGCCCTGGAACGAGGAAAAAAATCTCAAATGACCCTCTTTTTTCGGTTCGAGTTTCGTTTCAGTTTATTTAAAAGAGATAACATGATAAAAAGGGCTGCGCCCAAGCATCCTTGCGTGAGGAGATTTTGATCTATGGAAGTCTATCATATTCTTTACAACCCGCTGTCGGATAACGGCGCCGGCAAAAAAGTCGAAGTGGAATCCTTTTTCCCCGGGGCGACACCCCAATATCACGACATCACCACAGTCAAAGATTACGCCGATTTTTTTGCCTCGGTAGGAGAGGAAACGGTGGTTCTCTGCGGCGGTGACGGCACCTTGCATCGGTTTGCCAATGACACCTGCGGTCTTTCGATCCCCGGCAAACTTCTCTACTATGCAAGCGGCTCCGGCAACGACTTTCTCGGCGACATCGGCGGCAAAAAAGGCGACGCGCCCATCGATCTCAAACCC
>CANQXN010000168.1 GCA_947627815.1 uncultured Clostridia bacterium
GCTAAAAGCCCTTGATCGGCGGGGGAGAGAAAGGGACCGGTCACATAATAGCCGCCTTCCCGCGCCCGGGCGGCGAGGTCGGCAAAGCGCCGCATGATGAAATTTTCTTCCTCGGTGGGCATGATGTTCTCGCTTTCTTGCTTTTTTTCGTTTTAGATCAGATCACTGTCAGCGGGCGATCAGCGCCCGGCGTCTTGTGCGGTTGGCGGGGTCGAAGGCGTCGAGCAGGGCGTGAAAGAGCTTTCCGTGTCCTGTGGCCAGCAAGTGGATCAACTCATGATCGATCACGCCCCGCCAGTCCTCTTCGCTTTTTTGCGCGAGCATGGTGGAAAAGCGGATCCTTCCGCTTGCCGGTGTGCAGCTGCCCCAGCGGGAGGTCATGGCGCGAAAGGCGATTTGCGGCGCACGGCCCCCTCTTTTGACATAGGCCGTTTGCTGCCAGAAGGCCGTTTGCCTTGCCGGTGCGATGCCGGCTCTCGTTAAGGCGGGGCAGGGGGCTTTGGCGGCTGCCGCGACAAAGGCCGCGAACGCGGCGTATTCTTCTTCAAACACCGGCAAAAAGGCTTTTTCAAACGCCTTTTCTTCCTCCGATGTCCCGGGCTTCGGCGCAAGCGTGTCCTGCGGCGCTTGACGCGTTGGCACTTGATGTGCCAGCGCCTTTTGAATCCAGTCCTGCTTTTCTATGAGAAAGGCTTCCACCCGGGCGATCGGCAGGCGGCGGGGGGCGGAGACCCGCACTTCGCCGTTTGTCACGCGCAGATTAATGTTTTTGACCGCTTTCTGCGTGAACCGATAGGTCAATTGGCCGCCCTCCCAGGCGAGGGTGCGCCGCGCGCTATTCTCCATGCCGCTCTCCTCCTCTTTGTTTTCGGTTTATTGTAGCACAAAATGTCCGTTTATGCAATCATTCGGGAGAAAAAAGGCTTTACATTCACATTTTGGCATTGTATAATAATGTCAGAAGACCAACAGGGAAGGAGACATAACACTCATGACCGAACAAGAATCGCGCAGTATCCGTTTCGGCGTCATCGGCGCCGGCAACATCGGGAGCTTACATATCCGCAATTTGGCGGAAGGAACGGTGGAACACGCCTGCCTTGCCGCCATCTGCGAAAAAGATCCTGAGAAACTGAAAACCTATGCGGAGCGCTATCCCGGCGTTGCCTGCTTTGAAGACTATCACGACATGATCGCAAGCGGCAATTTAGATGCCGTCATTGTGGCGATCCCCCATTATTTCCATCACGAGGCCGCCATCGCCGCCATGGAGGCGGGGCTTGCCGTCATCACCGAAAAGCCCGCCGGCGTGCGTCCTTCGGATGTCAAGGCCATGATTGCCGTGGCCGACAAGACCGGCGTGCCGTTTGGCATCATGTTCAACCAGCGCACCAATCCCCTGTACGCCAAAGCGCGGGAACTCGTGCGTTCGGGGGTGCTGGGCGCGCCCAAGCGCCTCACCTGGATCATCACCAACTGGTATCGCACGCAGAGCTATTACGATTCCGGCAGCTGGCGCGCCAGCTGGAAGGGAGAGGGCGGCGGCGTTTTGACCAATCAGTCCCCGCACAACCTTGACCTCGCCCAATGGATCTTCGGTATGCCTGTCCGGCTGCGCGCGGTCTGCAAGGAGGGGCTGTATCACCGCATTACGGTGGAAGACTTCGCCATGATCTACGGCGAATACGAAAACGGCGCCACCATGCAGTTTATCACCACCACCGGCGAGTTTCCCGGTTCCAACCGCTTGGAGATCATCGGCGAGGGGGGCAAACTTGTGATCGAGGACGGCAAACTCAAGCTCTGGACGCTAAAGACCAACGAAAAAGAAGTGCGCTTCACCTCGCCTGTGGGGATGCCTTCGATCCCCTGCGACTATACCGAGATTCTGCCCGATCGCCCCGAGACGGCGCATCGCGGCATTGTTCAGAATTTTGTCAATCACATTCTATTTGGCGAACCCCTGCTGGCCGACGGCAGAGAGGGTCTTTGCCAGGTGATGCTGACCTGCGGCTCCTATCTCTCCGCCTGGAAGGACGATTGGGTGACGCTGCCGATCGACGACGAGGAATTTAACAAACGCCTTGCCGCCCGCGCAAAAAGCGAGCGGGAAGAGGTCAAAACCGCGCCGCAGGAAGAAAGCGGCGAGTCGATGCTCCCCCGCTGGAGCGTCAGTTGGTGAACACCATGAAAGAAATTTCTCATCGTCACGCGACACTGGCCGCTTTTGCCGATGAGGCGGGCGGAGAACTTGAGCGGCAGATCGCCGCGCTTTCGGACAACGGCATTTCGCTCCTCGAAATACGCGGCGTGGACGGCAAAAACATTGCCGACTACACCGTAAAGGAGTTAGCCCCCGTGAAAGCGGCGCTCGATGCCGCCGGCATCAGGGTCTGGTCGGTCGGTTCCCCCATCGGCAAGGTGAAGCTCGCCGATGATTTTTCCGCCGAGCTTGCCCGCTTTGAACGCGTTCTGGAAAACGCCGTTTTTCTGGGCGCTTCCTGCATTCGCCTCTTTTCCTTTTACGGGACAGATGCTTTGGAACAAAAGGCCGCCGAGGCCGAGGTGATCCGCCGGTTGGACGCTTTTCTGACGCTGGCCGCCCCCACCGGCGTGACCCTCTGCCATGAAAACGAAAAGGGCATTTTCGGCGACAGCCCCGCCCGCTGTTTAGCGCTTCACAAGGCGCTGCCCGCCCTGAAAGCGGTTTTTGATCCCGCCAATTTTATCCAGTGCGGGGTCGATCCCGCCGCCGCTTGGCCGCAGCTTGCGCCTTATGTTCATTATCTGCACATCAAGGACGCGCTGGCCGCCGGCACCGTCGTGCCGGCGGGCTACGGCATCGGCGGCCTTTCCGCCATCATCGCCGATTTTCTCGCGGGAGGCGGGGAAGTCTTGACGCTCGAGCCGCATCTTTTCGCCTTCAAGGGGCTTTCGGCGCTCTCCGCCTCGGACGCGGCGGATATTCTACGCAATACCCGCTTTGCCACCGACCGCGAGGCCTTCGATTTCGCCGTATCGGCGCTCAAAACCCTCCTTGCCGCCCTCTGATTTTTTTAAAACAAAAAGAAGCTGTTTTTCCGTTTTCGGAAAAAACAGCTTCTTTTTTTGTGTCGCGGGAGCGGTCAGGGCGAAACCCCATTTCTCACTCAAACCAGCAAAAGTCGCGCTCTTCGCCCGCCACAAGCCATTTACGGGGGAGGGCGTTATAGAGCCAGTCGAGCGGCTTTGCCTCCTCGCAGCCCTGCGCGGCGACGGCATAGAGCGATTTGACAAAGGCAAATTCCTCGGGCGAAAACGCGCCGTTTGGCGCCGAGATAAAGAGCGGCGTGCCGCTTTTCGCCAAGAGTTCCACCCACTGTTTGTTCAGCGAAAAGGGAATTTTCCCCTTGATAAAGCCGGCGCAGTCGGCGTCGCAGAGATAGAAATGACGGTTTTGCGGCATCCGAAACGCCAGGGTGTTGACCCCCATGCGGCGGGTGCGCGCCCAGTCGGTG
>CANQXN010000169.1 GCA_947627815.1 uncultured Clostridia bacterium
CAAACCTCTTCAGAACTTTTAAAAAGGGGGAAAGGAAAAAATATTTCTTTTTTAAAGTTTTTGCGGGGGTGTGGGGGGCTTTTTCCAAAAAGCGCCTCCACGAGTTCCTCCAAACCTCTTCAGAACTTTTAAAAAGGGGGAAAGGAAAAAATATTTCTTTTTTAAAGTTTTTGCGGGGGTGTGGGGGGCTTTTTCCAAAAAGCGCCTCCACGAGTTCCTCCAAACCTCTTCAGAACTTTTAAAAAGGGGGAAAGGAAAAAATATTTCTTTTTTAAAGTTTTTGCGGGGGTGTGGGGGCGCTTTTTTCAAAAAGCGCCTCCACAACCTCTTTCGCACTTTTAAAAAGGGGAAAGGAAAAAATATTTCTTTTTTTAAAGTTTTTGAGGGGGTCCGGGGGGACTTTTTTCCAAAAAGTCCCCCCGGCGTTCCCCCTACACCCCACTATAGGCGTTAAAGCCGCCGTCGACGGGAATGACGGCGCCGGTGATAAAGGCGCTGGCCTTGTCGCAGGCGAGGAAGAGCAAAGTGCCGATCAAGTCGGAGACTTCGCCGAATCGCTTTTGCGGGGTCGCCGCGAGGATCTTGCCGGTGCGCGGGGTCGGCGTGCCGTCGGGGGCGAAAAGCAGAGCGCGGTTCTGGTTGGTCACGAAAAAGCCGGGCGCAATCGCGTTGACCCGAATGCCGACCGGCGCAAAATGCACCGCCAGCCACTGGGTGAAGTTGGAAATGCCCGCCTTCGCGGCGGAATAAGCGGGAATCTTGGTCAGCGGGCGAAAGGCGTTCATCGAGCTGATGTTGATGATGTTGCCGCCGGATGATACCATGCCGGCCGCAAAAACCTGCGTCACCAAAAACGCCGAGACGATGTTGAGATCGTAGACAAAACGCAGCCCCGCTTCGTCTAAATCGAAAAAGCTCTTGCCATCGGACGCCCCGCCGTCCGGCGCGCCTGACAGCGCGCCGTCCGTCGCGACGGATGCCGTTTCGTTGTCGCAAGTCGCGCGGGGGGAGTTGCCGCCCGCGCCGTTGATGAGAAGATTCACACGGCCGAAAGCGGCTTCCACCGTTGCGGCGGCGGCCTGCAGGGCGGCCTTGTCGAGACAGTCGACGGCGAGGGGCAGGGCGGCGGGACCGATCGAGGAAGCCACGGCCTCCACGGCGGGCTTGTTGATGTCGAGGAGCGCCACCTTGGCGCCGGCGGCGGCAAGCGCCCGGGCAAACTCGCTCATCAAGACGCCGCCGGCGCCGGTGATGACCGCCACCTTGTCAGATAAATCGACAGAAAAGGGAAGAGAAACTGCCATATAAGACCTCCGAAAAGTGAAAATAGAGAAAAAAAACAAAAACGATCAGGCGCGTAAATCCTTTTCCACCGCCTCAAATAGGCCGTTGAGATAGGCGGCGCCGAGCGCGCGGTCGTAAAGGCCGTAGCCCGGTTTTCCCCGTTCGCCCCAGATGGCTCTGCCGTGGTCGGGGCGGACATAGCCGTCAAACCCGTGCGTGACAAGCGCCTTCACGACGCCGTAAATGTCGAGACTGCCGCAGGAAGTGAGATGCCCCGCTTCCGCAAAGCTAAGCGACCCCTGGCGGACGATCTGGCGCAGATGGGCAAAATGAATGCGCGGGGCAAAGTCGGCGGCAAGCGCGACAAGATCGTTGTCGGGCGAAGCGCCCAAAGAGCCGGTGCAGAAGGTAATGCCGTTTTCAAGCTCCGGGCAGGCGGCGAAGAGCTTTTCATAGCTCGCCCGGCCGGTGATGATGCGGGGCAGGCCGAACATGTCCCAAGGCGGATCGTCCGGGTGGATGGCCATGTTGACGCCGGCCTTGCGGCAGGCGGGCAAAATCCCTTTGAGAAAATAGATCAGGTTGTCAAACAGCCTTTCGTGGCTCATGCCGGCATAGGCGGCTAAGAGCTTTTCGAGTTCGGCGGGGGTGTAACTCTCGTCCCAGCCGGGCAGGTGAAGATGGTGGGGGTCGAGCGACAAAAGCGCCTCGTGGTCATAGCGCAGGGAAGTGGAGCCGTCCGGCAATGGGGCGGCAAGATCGGTGCGCAGCCAGTCAAACACCGGCATGAAGTTGTAGCAGATGCACTTGACACCCGCCTCGCCTAACGCGAGGATCGTTTTGGCGTAATTTTCTATGTAGAAGTCGCGGGAGGCAAGCCCCAACTTGATGTCTTCGTGGACGGGGACGCTCTCGATGACTTCAAAGGCAAGCCCCGCGTCGTTGACCTGCTGTTTCAGAGCGGCGATGCGGCAGGCGTCCCAGGCGCTCCCCACGGGCAGGTCGTAAATCGCCGTGACGACGCCAGAAACGCCGGGGATCTCGCGGATGTAGGTAAGGGGGATGGGGTCGCTCGGCCCATACCACCGAAAAGTCATTTTCATAGTTTGTTTTCTCCTTTGTGTGCGATGGCTGCTCAGCCGAACAGGGCTTTCGCGTTGTCATAGGCAAGCGCCTTGGCCACGCGGCGGGCGGCGGAGAGGTCGGCTTCGCCTTTTTCCACAAGGCCGCCGAGATAATCGGCTAAAATGCGGCGGTAGAAATCGAAACGGACATAGCCGGAAAAAGAACGGCCGTCGGTGAGCATACCGGGGGCGCGCCCCAAAGCGGCGTATTCCGCCGTGGCGGCCAGCTGCTGCCTGATGCCGGAAACCGAATCGTTGAACCACCAGGCCGCGCCGAGGAAAATGTTTGGGAAAGCGCCCGCCGCCACGGCGAGGGCGGGCAGGGCGTTGGGATTGAGCGGATAGAGAATGACGGCGGGCAAAGCGTCCTTTTGCAAGAGGCTGTCGAGAAAAGGCGCCAGCGGGTCGGTGTCGATGGTCGAGCGCATGATGTCAAAGCCGGCGTCTCTGCCGATGGCGGCAAAGGCGGAAGAATTGACATTGCGATAAGTGCCGAAATGCATCTGGAGCAGAATGCCCCGGCGGCGGTATTCGCCGCACAGCCAGGCGTAGAGGTGAGAAAACACCAAATGCTTTTCTTCGGGCGAAAGGGTGGCTCTTCTTTCATACAGGCGCGCGGCCTCCTCTTCCGAAACGGCGGGCGAGGGGAGCCTGTCGCTGCCGTGATCGGCAAGCACACAGCCGTGGGCGGCAAAAAAGGCAAGCCGCGAGGCGAGGGCTTCTTTCAGCGCCGCCAGCGTGTCGAGCGGGGCGCCGACGAGGCGGGCGAGGGCGGCGATGGCGTCGGGATCGAGCGAGAGAAAGCGGTCGGGGCGGAAGGTCGGCATGACGGTCGTGCCGTCAAAAGAGCCGCAAAAGGCGAGATTGTCGGTCGGGTCGTTGGTGGTGGCCACCTTTTCCACCCGGAATTTTTTCAAAAGCGCGCGCACCGAAAGGCCGGCGAGCTTTTTGTTGGCCTCGGCGAGGATGGCGGGCGCGCTTTCGGCGTTTAGCGGCGTGCGGATACCGAAGAGCGCCGAAAGC
>CANQXN010000170.1 GCA_947627815.1 uncultured Clostridia bacterium
CGTGCATCAGGAGGAAATTGGAGGGATCTTCTTTCTGTCCTTCGATCTGCGCCACACGGGCGGCCATCGGCACGGCGGAAACGCCGGCGGAACCGATGAGCGGATTGATTTTGCCGTGGGTCAGATGGCACATGAGCTTGGCGAACAAAAGCCCGCCCAGCGTGGAGAACATAAAGGCGCAAAGGCCGATCGCCACAATGCCCAAGGTCTTCAAAGAAAGGAAGCTTGCGGCATTGGCGGTGGCGCCCACCGAAACGCCCAGGAAGATGGTCACGGCGTTGATGAGGCCGTTTTTGGCGGTCTGGGACAGTCTGTCGGTCACGCCGCAGACATTCAGGAGGTTGCCGAACATGAGACAGCCCACAAGCGGCGCCGCGTCGGGAATGATGATACAGACCACAACGGTGACAAGAATGGGAAAGATCACAAGTTCGGTCTTGGAAACCTTGCGCAAGGTCTGCATACGGATCTGCCGTTCCTTTTTGGTGGTGACGGCGCGCATCAAGGGCGGCTGGATCATGGGGATCAGCGCCATGTAACTGTAGGCGGCGATGGCAATGGCGCCCAACAAGGTAGGAGCCAATTCCTTTGTCACGAGAATGGCCGTCGGCCCGTCCGCGCCGCCGATGATGCCGATGGCCGCCGCCATTTTGGCGGTAAAGTCAACGCCCGGCACCGAACCGAGGAGCAGTGCGCCCAGAAAGGCGATAAAGACGCCGAGCTGCGCGGCGGCGCCGATGAGAAGGCTTGAGGGGCGGGCAATCAGCGGCGAAAAATCGGTCATGGCGCCGATGCCGATAAAAATCAGCGAAGGATACACGCCGAGTTTGACGCCGAGATAGAGAATATCGACCAGTCCCCCGTTCTGAAAGACCTGCGCGATGTTGAGTCCCTCCGCGTTAATAAAAAACTCGGAGTGAAAAACGCCGGCGCCCGGCAGGTTGGCAAGAAGCATCCCAAAGGCAATGGGAACTAAAAGCAAAGGCTCATATTTTTTAACGATCGCCAGATACATGAGGACGCAGACAATGGCGTACATGATCAGCGTTTTCCACCAGGTCGCGCCCATTTGTGCCACGCCCGTAGAGGCGAAGAAATTCTTGATAGTATCAATCATAGCAGGACTTCCTTCCCCAAATCTGCCATTTTCAGCGGATGGTGAGAAGAAGGGCGTCGGTTGCCACGGTCGCGCCTTTGGTCGCAAAAACCTCGGCAACGGTGCCGTCTATAGGCGCAAAAATCTCGTTTTCCATTTTCATCGCTTCCAAGACACAGACGACATCGCCCCGTTTCACGGCGGCGCCGGGGGTGACATTGACTTTGACAATGTTGCCCTGCATCGGCGCTTTGACCGGCGTCGTACCGGCGGAAGCGGTCGGCGCGGCGGGCGCGGCGGGTGTGGCAGGCACAGCGGCGGGAGCGGGAGAAGGAGCGGCGGCAGAGGCATCGGTCTCTTCCACCTGAACATCATATACAACACCGTTTACGGTAATTCTGAAGGTTCTCATTTTCAATTTATCCTTTCCAAAATTCAATCTGTAGCAAGCGATTTATTGTTTGGCGTCCCGGGCTGTGTCCCGGGCGGTATCCCGAGAGGCGGCTCCCGCCCAAGGGGTTCCCACTTTACGGAAGGAAACCACGCGAAAGCCGGTCGTTTTGCCGCTGTTTGCATTTTCTTCTTCATAGATCAGCGCGACAGCAGCGGTAATAGCGGCCAGCACCGCGCCATCATCCGAAGAGGCGGCAGACTTTATAGAAGAAGCCGTATCGGCCGCGCCGGACGGCTCGCTTTGTTGGACGGTCGATCCGCCGTTTGCCCGCTTTTTCTCTATGGCCGTAAAAACCAAGCGGAAAAGCACCAGAACAAGCCAGATGATCGCTAAAACGGAAAACACCACCGCCATGCCGAAGGCCAACATCCGAAGCCCGTAGAAAAGGCGCTCGGAAACCGATTCCGGCTCCGCCATTCCGGCGGTTAACACGAAGTAAGGATGCATGAGACTCCCTCCTTACAATGCATAGTTGACATGTCTGCGGGGGGCGGCGGCCGATTTGCCCGCCAGCATCATCAAGGCCGAACAAATCCGCTGGCGGATCTCGGCGGGATCGATGACATCGTCCACTTCCCCGATTTCGGCGGCATGTACCGGAGCTGCGTATTCTTTTTGCCAGGCTTCTTCCAACGCTTCTCTGGTTTCTTTGCCCACGCGGTCATTCCAGAGAAAGGCCACGGCCCCAGCAGGGAGCATGGGCGAAAGCGTTGCCGTAGCGGTGGCAAAGACCATATCGGCGCCGCAGGATTTCGCGCCCATCAGCGGGAAGGCGGCGCCCACCGCGTGTCCGGTATATACCGTGATTTTGGCGTTATCGGACGAAAGATACGCCAAGGCAAGCCTGGAAAGAACGGCGGGGCAGGCGTCGGCGGACAGACCGTCGGCATCCGCCAGGGAAACAAGCGGCATTCCGAAACTGTCGCAGAAAGAGATGAGTTTGGCGGCCTTGCGGGCGCCTCTTGTAGTGATTTTGCCGCCATTGACGCTTGAATCGTTGGCCATAACGCCGACGCCCATGCCGCCGATCCGGACAAGCGCCGTGATCATGGCGTCATCGCCGGGATACAGCTCCACATAGCCGCCGTCATCGGCAAGCGCCGACAAAAGCGCGCGGTTATCGCAGCGCCCCTCGGTCAAAACGGGAACGACCGTCCGATTCAGATCGTCAGCGGCGATTTCGAAGCCGCCGACGCTGTTCTGCGGCACCAACGAAAGAAGCGAAGCGACTTTGCCGAACGCGTCGGATTCATCGGAGGCTTGCATAGCAAAAATGCCTTTCTTCTCTTCCCCCGGCGCAAGATAGAGATGCGCGTCCTTTCCGCCGGCAATCACAAAATCAAACATCGATGCCCAGACTGCGGCGGTGCCGCCGCAAATGCCGCTGACCACGGCCACCGTGGGAATCACGCCCGACGCCGATGCCGACGCTTTCATCACGCGGCCATAGGCGGCAAGCACCGACGCGCCTTCGTTGATCACCGCGCCGACGCTGTCGAAAAAGCCCACCAAGGGGCGCCGCTTTTCACGGCGGCATCGAAAAGCATTTCGATTTTTTGGGCGTGCAGGGCGTCAAAGGCGCCTGACATCCGCTGGGATTCCTGTGAAAACGCAAAAACAAGACGGCCTTTCAGAGAGCCATAGCCGCAGACGACTGCCGAAAGTTCATCGGTTGTCTTCTTTTTCATGCAAGCGCCCATCTCGGTAAAAGTGCCGGCATCGAAAAAGGAGGCGAGTCTGCCGCAGGATTTCTGGTTGTTCAAATCCATACCGTAACCCTCACAACATATGAAAAATACTTTTTAAAGTCGGTCGTAACGGGACAAAAAGCCTCATCCCATTCTCCCCGATTCTAAGTTATTATAT
>CANQXN010000171.1 GCA_947627815.1 uncultured Clostridia bacterium
CAATGGGCGCGCGGGTTGGCGAAGCGGGTGCCAATGTGCGGGAGGCCGTCCCTGCCCTTACCGCTTGGCCGTTCCGTGGGAACGGCGACAAAATCGCCCGCAAGTAAGACGGAGGCGGGGGTGACAATGGGCGCGCGGGTTGGCGAAGCGGGTGCCAATGTGCGGGAGGCCGTCCCTGCCCCTGCCGCTTGGCCGTTCCGTAGGAACGGCGACAAAATCGCCCGCAAGTAAGACGGACGAGGCGGGAATCTTTCCCTTTTTTCCTTTTGAAAAGTTTTTGAGGGGGTTTGGGGGGACTTTTTCCCAAAAAGTCCTCCCAAAGGGACGCGGACGAGGCGGGAATCTTTCCCTTTTTCCCTTTTGAAAAGTTTTTGAGGGGGGCTGGGGGGACTTTTTCCCAAAAAGTTCCCCCAAAGGAGGGGCGCGGGGGAACCCTCTTTTTTTCAAAAAAGGGGTTCCCCCGCGAAAAACTTTTCCAAAAACAGTTTACAAAAGCTGCCAAGTCGTGTATAATGGAAGCAAGCGATGTTGACCGGAAAAATAACGGCACCCGAGAAATGCCAGAGAGAAAGCGCCGCTGGGCTGAAAGCGCTTTTGATTTCCCGCCGTTTGTGCGTCCGCGAGTCGGCGGGTAATGCCGCGCGGCCGGCCCCCGGTATCGGGCCAATCAAGTAAGAAATCAAAGTGGAACCGCGACAGCTGCCGCCTTTGGAAAACAAAGGGGGCAGTTTTTTGTTCTTCGGTTCTCTTGAGGGAGGGATCCCGTGAAAATCACCGTCAATCAACTCAAAACCGACCTGTCCCGGGGGCTTGCCCGCCTGAAAGACGACATCAAAGGCATCCGCGCACGGGACCCGGCGGCGCGCTCCGATTGGGAAGTGGCGCTCTTGTATTCCGGCTTCCACGCCGTCACCGCCTACCGGCTGGCGCATCGATGGCACGAAAACGGGCATGTTTTTTCCGCCCGCGCGCTCAGTCAGCTGGTCAAATGCCTCACGGGCATTGAAATTCACCCCGGCGCCACCATCGGCAAGCGCTTCTTTATCGACCACGGCAGCGGCGTGGTCATCGGAGAAACCGCCGTCATCGGGGACGACTGCACGATCTATCAGGGCGTCACCTTGGGCGGCACCGGCAAGGAAGGCGGCAAACGCCACCCCACCCTCGGCAACAATGTCACCGTGGGCGCCGGCGCGAAAGTGCTTGGCCCCTTCACGGTGGGAAGCGGCGCGAAAATCGCCGCCGGCGCCGTGGTGCTGAAGGAAATCCCCGAAAACGCCACCGCCGTCGGCGTCCCCGCCCGCGTGGTGCGCATCGGCAATCAGAAAGTGGACGATCTCGACCAGATCCACATTCCCGATCCCGTTGCCGCCGAGCTGGCCCGCCTGGAAAACCGCATTGCCCTCTTGGAACAGGAATGCAATGCCGAAAAATAAAAGCGCCGACCAAATTTTTGCCGACCAACCGGCCGCGCCGCTTAATCGGCGCAATCATGTTGAAAACTCGTGAAAGGGAAAAAATCATGAAACTTTATAACACCCTCAGCAAAAAAGTGGAAGAATTTCGCACCAAAACGCCCGGGCTTGTCACGATGTACACCTGCGGCCCCACGGTCTATCACTTTGCCCATATCGGCAACTTGCGCTCCTACCTCATGGAAGATGTGCTGGAGCGCTTCCTCGCCTACGAAGGCAACGAGGTCAGGCGGGTCATGAACATCACCGATGTGGGGCATCTCACTTCCGACGCCGACACCGGCGAGGACAAAATGCTCAAGGGCGCCCGGCGGGAACACAAAACCGTCATGGAAATTGCCGCGTATTATACCGAGGCTTTCTTCATCGACTGCGAAAAACTGAACATCAAAAAGCCCGCCACCGTGGTACCCGCCACGAGCTGCATTGCCGATTTCATCGCGTTTGTTCAGGTGCTTCTCGACAAAGGCTTTGCCTATGAGGCGGGGGGCAATGTCTATTTTGACGCCTCCAAGGTCAAAGATTACTACTGCCTCACCGGCCACGCCGCCGAGGCTCTCAAGGTGGCGGTGCGGGAAGATGTGAGCGAGGACGGCAACAAGCGCGGCAAAAACGATTTTGTCCTTTGGTTCACCAAATCGAAATTTGACGAGCAGGAGCTGAAATGGCCTTCCCCCTGGGGGCTGGGCTACCCCGGCTGGCACATCGAATGTTCGGGCATTTCGGTCAAATATTTGGGCGAATACCTCGATCTGCACTGCGGCGGAGTGGACAACATTTTCCCGCATCACACCAACGAAATCGCGCAAAGCGAAGCCTACCTCGGCCACCCCTGGTGTACCCATTGGTTCCATGTCCACCATCTGAACGACGAATCGGGCAAAATGAGCAAGTCGAAAGGCGAGTTTCTCACCGTTTCGCTTTTGGAAAGCAAGGGCTACGACCCCCTCGCCTATCGCTATTTCTGCTTGGAATCGCATTATCGCAAGCCGTTGACCTTCTCTTTCGCCGCCCTTGACAACGCCGCCAAGGCTTACAAAAAGCTGATCGCCCGCCTGGCCGCCCTCTCCCCGGACAAGGGCGCACCCGATGAGGCGCTCTCCGCCCGCTACCGCGCCGATTTTCTCGCGGCCGTGGGCAACGACCTGAACACCGCCCTGGGCATTACCCTGCTCTACTCGCTATTGAAAGAACCCGCTTCCGACGCCGCCAAACTCGCGGTGGCCGCCGACCTCGACCGGGTATTGGGGCTTTCTCTGATCGAAAAAGCCGCCCTTCTGCGCGCGTCGGCGCAGGCGACAGCCGGAGCCGGGGGCGCGTCGGCGGCAGCCGGAGGCGAGGCTTGCACCGGCAGCGAGGCCGGCAGCGGGAGCGATGGTGGCGATGGTGTCGATCGTGGCGATCCCGAAGTTGCGGCAATTGAAGCGGCCATTGCCGCCCGCGCCGCCGCCAAGAAGGCGAAAAATTACGCGGAGGCCGACCGGATCCGCGCCGAGCTTGCCGCGCGCGGCATCTTACTCACCGACACGCCGGAAAAAACGACCTGGCGCCGTGGGGAGGGGAAATAAAGGGAGGTTATGCGGGGGAAAACTTTTTTGAAAAAAAGTTTTCCCCCGCCCCCCTTTCAAAAAACTTAAAAAGGGGAAAAGAAAAAGGGGTTTGTACCCCTTTTTTTGATTTGGAAAAAATGGATTGCATTTCTCGCGCGGGTTTTCAAAAAGATTTTAAAAATGAAATAAATGAGAGAAGAGAGAAAAGAGAAGAGAGGAAGGTTGTATAATAAAAGTGGACACACGAAACAGAGAATGATATAATAGACTTGAGGAGTGTGTCAAAGATGGAGA
>CANQXN010000172.1 GCA_947627815.1 uncultured Clostridia bacterium
AGAGTTTTCGCCGTCTGATGCATAAAACACAGGTCTTCCTTTCGCCCGAACACGACCATTACCGCACCCGCCTGACCCACACGCTGGAGGTGTCGCAGATTGCCCGCACCATCGCCCGTTCGCTCTTTCTGAACGAGGATCTCTGCGAGGCGGTTTCATTGGGGCATGATCTGGGGCATACCCCCTTCGGCCATGCCGGCGAGCGGGTGCTGCAGCGCTGTTTCGACCCCACCTTTACCCATTGCCGCCAGTCTTTACGCGTGGTGGACAAGCTCGAAAAGCTCAACCTGACATGGGAAGTGCGCAACGGGATTCTCTGTCACGCCGGCGAGGCGATGGCCGGCACGCCGGAAGGCGTGATTGTGAAATTCGCCGACAGGATCGCCTATATCAACCACGATATCGACGATGCCATTCGCGCCGGACTGTTGCGCGAACAGGATATCCCCGCCGATCTCAGAAAAATACTGGGCGGCTCCCACGGCGAGCGCATCAATACTATGGTGCGCAGTGTGGTGAAAGCCAGCGCCGACCGTCCGACCATCGCCATGGAGCCGGATATTTACGAGGCGACCATGCGGCTGCGCGCTTTTTTGTTTGAAAACATTTATACGCATTCCGAGGCCAAAAGCGAAGAGGGGCGCGCGGAACAGCTGCTCGAATCTCTCTATCGCTATTTTATGGCGCATCCCGACGAACTGCCGGAAGAATTCGGCGATACGGTGAAAGAAGAGGGCGTTGCCCGCTCGGTTTGCGATTACATTTCCGGCATGACGGACCGCTACGCGGTCAATCTGTATAAACAGCTTTTTATCCCCCGTTCTTGGGGACAGTGACAGTTTTTCTTTTGCGAAAACTGGCAGACAGGGCAGCTTGCGACTAAGGATGCAAGGAACTGTCAGGCATAGAGAAAGGCGCGGGACACACCCTAACATCGGGGCAAACGAAGAAAAAAGGAGGCGGCGCACATGGCAAGGATTTCCGAAGAAACCATCAATGAAATCAAATTACGAAACGATATCGAAGATGTGGTTAACGCCTACCTCCCCTTGAAGCGCGCCGGCTCCAACTATGTGGGGCTTTGCCCCTTTCACAGCGAAAAAACGCCTTCGTTTACCGTTTTTCCCGCAAACGGCAGTTTTTACTGTTTCGGCTGCGGCGCGGGCGGCGATGTTATCTCTTTTATCCGGCGGGCGGAAAATCTCGATTATCCCGGCGCCGTTGAATTTTTGGCGCGCCGTGCCGGCATTACGCTGGTATTGGATGACAGAGACGCCGCGCAGCAGAAAAAGCGCCGCCGCACCTTAGAAATGAACCGCGAGGCCGCCGCCTTTTTTCACGCCTGCCTGAACGATCCGGCGCTGGGCGCTGCCGGTATGGCCTATCTGCGGGACAAGCGCAAACTGTCCATGGCGCTGATCCGCCATTTCGGTCTTGGGTTTGCCCCCGATGCTTTCGGCAGGCTCACCGATTTTCTCAGAAAAAAGGGCTATCAGGATTATGAGATGGCCGACGCCTTTTTATGCGGGGTGTCCCGCCAAACCGGGCGCAATTTTGACTATTTCCGCAATCGGGTGATTTTTCCTATCATCGATGTCACAGGGGATGTGGTGGCGTTTGGCGGCCGCGTGATGGACGACAGCGTGCCGAAATATCTCAATACATCGGATACGCCCGCCTTCAAAAAGAGCCGCACCCTGTTCGCCCTGAATTTTGCCAAAAAATGCTGCGCGGAGCAGATGATTCTTTGCGAAGGGTATATGGATGTCATCGCCCTTCACGGCGCCGGTTTTGAAAACGCCGTGGCAACGCTGGGAACCGCCATCACGCCCGAACACGCCCGCCTCATGAAACGCTATACCAAAAGCGTGATCATTTCCTATGATGCGGACGAGGCAGGACAGCGGGCCGCCGACAAGGCCTTTCGCCAATTGGGCGCCGTGGGTCTCGAAGCCCGGGTTTTGCGTATGAACGGCGCCAAGGATCCCGACGAATATATCCGCTCCTTCGGGGCGGACGCCTTCCGGCGGCTGTTGGAGGGCGCCTTCCGGCTGGAAGGCATCCTGCGCAACAACGATATCACCACGACCGACGGGAAAGTCAAAGCGCTGGAAGCGCTCGAAAATGTGATCGCCGCCGCTCCTTCCGCCGCAAGGCGCGAAATCTATATCGGCATCGTTTCGGAAACACTGGCCATCGGCGCCGATATGATCCGGCGGGATGTGGAAAAAAAGATACGCAGTAGCGATCGCGCGCAAAAACGGGCGGAGAGCGAGCGCATCATCTTAGCCTCTCAGGGCGTGGGGGATCGGGTGAATGTCGATTTTATCAAAAACCCGCAGGCGGCCGCCTGCGAGGAAAAAATATTGGGCATTCTTCTCCTTCATCCCGAGTATCTTACCAAGGCATTGCGGGAGAACGCCGCCCCGCCGCCCGAAATCTTCTTTACGGCGTTCGGGCGGAAAATCTATGAGCAAATGCTCTCGTATCAAGGGGAAAATTTTGATATTTCCCGATTGGGAGAGAGTTTGACGGTCGAGGAAGTGGACCGGCTGACCGAACTCAGAATGAGGCGAGAAGCCCTCACCGACAACACCGAAGCGCTGCTTTCTTCGCTCTTAGAAACCTTGCGCGGCGCCACACGGAAAAAAGAACTTTCCACAGAAGAACTGATCCGGCAAAAGCGGGAAGCCGCGCAAAAGAAAAAAAATCAGAGTTCTCCGTAAAAAGCGTAAAAAACCAGGCTTTACGAAAAAAGGCCGCGATGTGAACAGTCATCGGACGGGATAAAGAAAGGGTAGAGTGAGTCATGAAGATTTTGGATTCCGACATCGGCGATTTTAATGAAAAAAACATCAATGTGGATGAGCTGATCGGGCAGAGCAAAAACGGAAGCTCTCTGACCGACAGTGAAATCATGGACGCGCTGGGCGAGGGCGCCGATCTGGAACAGGTCGATCTGTACGAAGCGCTGGAGACCATAGACGAAGACGGCGGCGCCGGCGAGGGAGACGCGCTCGACGGCGAGATGGATCAGTTTGATTCTCCCGAAAAGCTCGACAAGATTCTGACGCAGGAAGGGCTGGCGGTAGACGATCCGGTCCGCATGTATCTGAAGGAGATCGGCAAAGTCGCCCTGCTCAGCCACGACAAAGAGACCGAATATGCCCGCGCCATGTTCGAGGGGATCAATGCGCCGCTGGTGCTTCTGACCGAGGAACTCATGACGCGCGTCAAGGAGATGTCGGAAGAGGACTATGCCCATCTCGAGGCGATCGCGCTGACGCTCATCGATGAGCGCACCGGCTTTGAGGATG
>CANQXN010000173.1 GCA_947627815.1 uncultured Clostridia bacterium
CATCGTCCCATGCCATTTTGTTGATATCGAAGAGCTGGGTACGGGAGGCGTTGGTGATATCGGTGGCGTGACGGCCGGTCAGGCGCCAAATCAGCCAGCTGTCTACCGTGCCGCAGACAAGTTCGCCTTCTTCCGCCCGCTTTCTCGCCTGCGGGACATGATCCAAAATCCAGGCGATTTTGGTGGCGGAAAAATAGGCGTCCACCGGCAGCCCGGTCGCTTGCTTGATGGCCGGCGCGTGTCCCGCCGCCCGGATGGCTTCGCAAAGCGGCGCGGTGCGGCGGCATTGCCAGACGATAGCGGGATAGATCGGTCGCCCGGTTGCCTTTTCCCAGACAATGACGGTTTCGCGCTGGTTGGTGATGCCAACAGCCGAAGGCAACGCGTCGCTCTGCGCCAAGCAGTCGGCGGCGGCTTTGAGCACCGTGGCAAAAAGCTCTTCCGGGTCGTGTTCCACCCAGCCGGGGACGGGGTAAGATTGATGAATCGGACAGAACGCCATGGCGGCGATTTCGAATCTGTCGTCAAAAAGAATGGCGCGGGACGAAGTGGTCCCCTGATCGATGGCAAGAATTGACATAAGCCCCTCCCGCCTCGCCGCTGTCGGCTTCGGCTTTCTTGTGGATACTTTATAAAATTATACCATTTTTCCTTTTGAAAATCAAGCATCCGAGGGGTGTTTGCCCGAGAAAAAGCGCGATTTTCGGCTTTTTTGCCCGCCCGCCTTGTTTTGTCGGCGGGAAAAGTCTTGCAATCGGGATAAAAAAGTGATATACTGATGTATCAACCGCGCCGCCCAAGCGGCGTCCGCTAACGCTTCGTGAAAGAGAGACTCTGCTATGAATATCGAAACGATCCGATACCCCTCCCATGACGGCATCCACACGATCCATGCCGAACTTTACACCCCGGCGGACACCGAAACAGCGCCACGCGGCGTAGTCCAGATCGTTCACGGGGTGGCAGAACACATCGGGCGCTACCGCTCCTTTGTGCAGTTTCTGACGGCGCGGGGCTTTGTCGTCTGTGGGGAGAACCATCTCGGCCACGGCCCCGAAACGAAGCCGGAAGATCGCGGCTTTTTTGCCGAACAGGACGGCTGGATGACCGTGGCAAAGGACACGGCCGCGCTTTCCGATCTGGTCAAAGCGCGTTTTCCCGGCCTTCCTTTTGTGATGTTCGGCCATTCCATGGGTTCTTTTATCACCCGCACCGTCTATCTTGCCGGCCTCACCTCGCTCGACGGCGTGATCCTCTGCGGCACCGGCAATAAAAGCAAGCTCGTGATCGGTTTAGCACAGCGCATCTGTAAGGGCGAGATCCGCAAGCACGGCGCGAAAGCCGAAAGCGCGAAAATGGAAAAATTGGCGTTCGGCTCCTATAACCGGCATATTAAGCATCCGCGTAGCAAAAACGACTGGATTTCCTCGCTGCCCGCCGAAGTGGATCGCTATAATATGGATCCCGATTGCGGGTTTCCGGTGAAACTCGGCATGTATCTTTCGCTTTTTGAGGGCATCGGCTATATCATCGATCCCAAGCACATCGCTCAAGCCGACAAAGCCGTTCCGGTGCTCTTTATCGCCGGCGACGCCGACCCGGTCGGCGCTTACGGCAAAGGGGTCAAGGCGGCGTTTCGCGCCATGCGGAAAGCGGGCGTCAAAGATCTTTCTCTGAAACTCTATCCCGGCCGTCACGAGATCCTCAACGATGTGGCCAAAGAGCAGGTGCAGGCGGATGTCCTCGCCTGGCTGGACGCGCATTTTGCGGCGGCCGGTCGGAATTGAAACTTTCATTTTCTATTCTGAAACGCAAGGAGCCTCTGCCATGAAAGCACTGATCAGCGGCTTTGAGCCATTCGGCACGCTTGCCGTCAACGCCTCCTGGGAGGCGGCGCGGCTCGTGTCCGACGATATCGGCGGCGACCTGACGGTCAAAAAACTCTGCCTGCCCGTGGAATATGACCGCTGCTGGCAGCTTCTCGCCGATGAAATCGCCCGTCTGACGCCCGATATCGTCCTCTGTTTGGGCGTGGCAGCGAGCCGGCGGGTGATTACCCCCGAATATGTGGCGGTCAATGTCAAAAATTCGGCTCAGCCGGACAACGCCGGCAGGATTTTCAGCTATGAGCCGATTGTGGAGGAAGGGGAGAGCGCTTTGTATACCGGCCTGCCCCTGCCACAAGTGCTTTCCGCCATTCATGCCGTCGGTCTGCCCGCCGCCCCCTCGTTTGATGCCGGCGCCTATGTCTGCAACAATCTGTTTTATCACCTGATGTACCATATCAAATATAGCGAGCGCCCCTTTTGCGGCGGATTTATCCACCTGCCGCCGGAGAGCGAAATACCGCCCCAAGAGGCGGCCAAAGCGCTCGAATCGGTGCTTGTGATGCTGGCCGAACCCCCGCACACCGCCTGACGCTTGTTTCGGCGAACAAATAAAAATCTACCAATAGGAAAAAACAGGATTTCTCTATGATCTATCCGGCAGGAAGTATTGATCTTGCGGTGATCGGCGCCGGACACGCCGGCATCGAGGCGGCGCTGGCCGCCGCCCGTCTCGGGCTTGACACCGCATTGTTTACCACCAATTTAGACGCGGTGGGCAACATGCCCTGCAATCCCGCCATCGGCGGCACGGGCAAAGGCCATCTGGTCTTTGAAATCGACGCCTTGGGCGGGGAAATGGGCTATGCCGCCGACTGTGTGACGCTTCAATCCCGTACCCTGAATCTCGGCAAAGGGCCGGCGGTGCATTCCAAACGCGTCCAGGCCGATCGGGCGCTCTATCGCCTGCACATGAAAAAAACGCTTGAAACTACCCCGCATCTGCACCTTCGTCAGGCCGAAATCACCGATCTTGAATTTGCCGAAGAAAACGGCAAAAAAAGGCTCGTCGCCGTCGTGACCGCCCTTGGCGCCCGCTGGGAAGTGAAGGCCGCCGTCCTCTGTACCGGCACCTTTCTCTCTTCCCGCACCATCACCGGGGAAGCCATCGCGGAAGCGGGGCCGGACGGTATGCTGTCCGCCAAAGCGCTTTCAGGCGCCCTCCGGCGGGAGGGCATCCGCCTCATGCGCTTCAAGACCGGCACGCCGCCCCGCCTCCACGCCGACAGCATCGATTTTGACAAGTTGGAGGTACAGCCGGGCGAGGAGGAGATCACACCCTATTCGGTGCGCACCGATGCCGCCCGCTTTGTCGGTATGCGGCAATTGCCCTGCCATATCGCCTATACCAACGAACAGACCCATGCGATCATCCGGGCGAACATCGGCCGCTCGCCGCTTTATAGCGGCGTGATTCAGGGCGTCGGC
>CANQXN010000174.1 GCA_947627815.1 uncultured Clostridia bacterium
GGTAGCTTCCGCAGCAAAGGCGACAAGCTCTTCCGGCGTAGCGATGTTAATGAAGGTCTGCGTCTGTTCCGCTACATTGTCGGAGGTAACATAGAGGTTGGTGCCGAAGGAGGCGCCGCCCCAGCCCTGCACCAGTTTAACGGCGAGGGTGTTGGTGCCGTTTCTCAGAACATCCGTGGCGTTATTGACGAGCTTTCTCGTCGGCGTGCCATCCGACCAGCCGGTATCGACCATCACGAGATTGCCGTTGATGTAAACGCGGATGTTGTCATCCCAGGAGATGCTCGCCATGATGGCATAGCCTTCATAGGCGTTGACATCTTCTATGTCAAATTCCGCCACCGCCCAGAGGGACTGATGGTTGGCGCCGGATTCCAGATCGCCCACACCTTTTTCGGTCGGCCAGCTGCCGTCATCGCTCGAGAAAGTGCCGGTATGGGTCGGCCATTCACCGTAAACATAGGGGCTGGTCATCCAAGCGTCGTCGCGGATCTGCTCTTTGTTGCCTTCGCCCGAGGTGGTGTAATGCCAGTTGACATCGTTGGCGTTGGCAAAAATGCTCGCGTTGGAGGGCAGCACCACGCCGGTCGGTTTATCCACGGTGAAGATCAGGCTGGAGGTCGCCATGGTGTACTCTTTGCCGTCGATCTTGATCCGAGAATCGATGGCTTCGCCGCCGTTGATCTCCAGGAAAGCGACATGAATCTTGTAGCTCTTGCCCGCTTCCAGCTCGACTTCTTTTCCCGAATAAGTGATGCCGTTGTCGTTCCAGATGCCTTTGGCCCAGAACTCATAGACGCGGGTGGTTTCCTCTGTCTCTTCGTCGGTGATTTCGACCATGAGGCAGTTATCCACTTTGTTGGTGCCGAATTCATAGGTACCGCTGATATAGGGCGTTACATAGCCGTCATATTCCACGAGGAAGTTATTATCAATGTAACCGAATTCGCGGAAATCGCTGAGATTGTTCGTGGGAATCTCATAGTTCGGCCGGACAATGGTGCCGTCGAGCTTGGTCATCACTTTTTTGATGGCTTCGATGGAATCATCGTATTGATGGTTCTGCTCCTGCCAAGCGGGGCAGCCGTTGCTGTCGGTCTGCTCTTGGCCTTCGTTGTTGACGCCCCAGTTCGGAATGGCGTCTTTGATCTTGTTGTGTCCGCCGTCGCCGAACAGAACATCGGTATACCAAACTTCTTTGGTGAGGTTCAGCTTGATGCCGGCATCCGCCAGGGATTTCATGCTGTCACGAGGAGCATCGGCCGCCGTCACCACGCCGACATCCAATCCTTCGCCGCCGTTGGTTTCGAGATACCAGAATTCTACCTCGACTTCCTCGCCGGCTTTCAGATCAAAGCTGCCTTTGTTGGAAATCAGGAATTGACCGTCAGAGTCAAACCAGTGATATGCAGCCCAGTATTCATACTTCCGTTCGCCGTTGACGACAGCGACAAAGCCGTTGTCAATCTTTTTAGCGGCAAACCAATAGGTGGCATCGGCGTCGGCAGTCATCGTGCCGGTCCAATGGTACAGATAGCCGTCGCGAGCCTCCAGACCACCGGGAAACTCGGTGACATCCTTATCGGTGCGAACAACCTTCGAGGCCATTTTCAGCCGGTCGATGCTCGCGTCGAAGCGCTGCGTGTCATCATAGGAACATCGGTTGCCGTCGCCGGAATTGGTTCCAATAATGTTCCAATAGACATCTTTGGTATCGTTTTCGCCGCGGGTCTGCCAAACCGTGGCGGTAAGACCCTTTTGCGTCGTCTCCCCGTCAGCCATCGCGGTGAAGGTCAGCGCGGGCAGTACGCCTACCATCATGACAGCGATGAGAAGGAGTGCTAAAACTTTTTTCATGGTTTCCTCCTTAAAAAATAAGCACAAGTGCCTTTGTGCATATTGTTGTAAATTATTATACCGCTATTTAAAAATTTTGTCAATAGTTTTTTTGTCGGATTCTTTCTTTTTCCTTTCGCTTTTTCAAAAGAAAGAATAAAAAGAAAAAAGCGCCTTTTTGCCGGCAAAAACAAGAGACTTTGCCGAGTTTTTCAAGCCTGTTTTCTCCTTTTCGGCAAGTATTCCTGTTTGTCCGGTCAAAAAAACGCTTCGATTTTCCATTTTTAACAAAAAGAATCGGCCGTTTTTACAATGCCGCCGGCGTCATGCCGCCGGCGTCTTCTCTTCCCCCGTCGCGGGCTGTTTTTTCTGTTCTTTCTGCTTTTTCTGCCCGTTTAACTTGTGGCGGAAGAGATGCCGTTTCAAAGCTTTGGCGTTAAAGGGGATCAGCGGATAGAGATAGGAGCGGCTGCCGTCCACGCTTTTATTGCAGGCGACAAGCACAAGAATCAGCGCCACCCCGAGGACAAAACCGATGACATCGGCCAAGGCGATGGCGACAAGCAGCAGCATACGCATGAATTTGAAGGCATAGCCGAGTTCAAACGAGGGCTGGGTGAAGTTGGAAATGGCAACAAGCGCCATATAGAGGATGACTTCGGGGACAAACCAGCCGACCTCGACGGCGTAATCCCCGAGAATCAGCCCCGCCACCACCGAAAGCGAGTTGCCCAAGGTGCTGGGGGTGTTCAGGGAGGCAAGCCGCAGGGCGTCGATCATGAGTTCCGTGATCATGAGCTGGATAAAAAGCGGCAATTGCGGCTCTTCCGCCACCTGAATGAAGGAGAGCCAGGAGGGGATCCACGCGGGGTGCGTGACCAAAAGATACCAGAGCGGCGTGAAAAAGAGGGTGACAAAGAAAATCGCCGTGCGCACAAACCGCAGATAGGTGCCGGTGAGCGGCGGGAAATAATAATCGTCGCTTTCCTCGGTGAAATCGAAAATCGAGGTGGGCAGGAGCATCACCTGCGGCGAATTGTCCACCAAAATCAGCACATTGCCTTCCAAAAGCGTGGCGGCGGCGGTGTCGGGGCGCTCGGTATAGCGGAATTTGGGAAAGGGGTTGTACCACTTGCGCTGAATGAGACATTCGGCGAGCGATTCCTGCCCGAGCGGCAGGGCGTCCACCTCGATGGCGTCGAGTTTGGCTTTTACATTGGCGACATAGGCGGGGTCGGCGAGGGCGGCGTCATAGCAAAGGGCGACATCGGTTTGCGAGAGCCTGCCCACGGTGGTTTTTTCGATGTGCAGGGTCGGCATACGCAGCCTACGGCGCAGGACGGCGACATTGACTTTCAAAATCTCGGTAAAGCCGTCCCGTGCGCCCCGCAGAACCCGGTCGTTGTCGGGTTCTTCCACCGAACGGGCGGGGAGAGAGCGGG
>CANQXN010000175.1 GCA_947627815.1 uncultured Clostridia bacterium
GGCAGAAATAGGTGAGGGGATTGCCGATCAACAAGGGGAAAATCGAGGCAAAGGCGAGAAATTTTTCGTCAAAATTGGTTTTGTCGCCGGTGATGTATGCTTCCGGCAGGCCGCAGAGGCGCATGGCGCGCCATTTGTAGTGATCTTCTGCCAGCCACAGCTCGCCCAGCGAGGCAAAATGTCGGTCTTCGGCGATGGCGGCGGCGTCTAAATGGCTGTGAAAATCGATGATGGGCAGGGCGGCGATCTCTTGATAGATCGATTGCGCCGCCTTTGTGGAAAGCAGAAGGGTGTCAGAGAAAAAATCCTGCATACGATACCTCCGCGAGGGAAAAATTCCCGTTTGCTCTTATTATAACAGGTTCCCGGGGGCTTGGCAAGATTTTTTTGCTTTTTTTCTGCCCGACATAAGGAAAAGGCGCTTTTCTTACCATGAAAAGCGCCTTTTTTGTCCTTTATTTCACCAAAGCCGTCACGGCGGCGAGGCAAGCGTCGATGCCCATGGCGGTGTTGAGCATGAGATCGTAACATTCGCGGCTGCCCCATTTCTGGCTGGTGAAAAACTCATAATACTGCCGGCGGTCTTTGTCCACCGCGCGGATCTTGGCGGCAAGCTTGCGGTCGGAAAGGTGTTCGCCCTCCGGTGCGCGTTCCCGACAGCGAGCCATCTTGTGGGGCATGTCGGCATAGACAAAGACCCGCAAAGGGGAAAGCTCTCTTAAGATATAATCGGCACAGCGCCCCACAATCACGCAGTCGGAGCGGTTCGCCATGTCCTTTAAAATCGCGGTTTGCTGGTTGTAAATCGTGTTGTTCAGGGCAAAATGCGGATCGTAGGCCGAGGAAAAGGTGCCGCCGTGGGTGATGGAGAACAAGGGAAAGGGGCGCTTTTCCACCATGCGCGCCACATAGGCTTCGGAAAGGTTGGTTTTTTCCGCCACCTCCCGGATAATTTCGCTGTCATAATAGGCAAATCCGAGCGTTTCGGCAAGCCTCTGTCCCAATTCGCGGCCGCCGCTGCCGAATTCCCGCCCGATGGTGATGAGTTTCATGAGGCGTCCTCCCTTTACCGTCTTTTTTTCTATTATAAAGGAAAATCAAGGGAAAATCAAGCGCGGCGGCCGATTTTTTCAGGCCGATCTTTTGCTTTTGTGAAAAAAGACAAAGCGGGCGGGGCGCTTTCGGGAGAGGGAAGAGCGCTTTTCGCGGGAAAAAGAGCGCTTTTTGCGGAAAAAAGAGCGCTTTTCGCGGCGGAGGTCAGCGGGGGGAGAGGGGCAGCGGGGATTTTTCAAGTCGGGCGCCTGCGGGGATGACCGTGCCGGGCGGCAGGATGACGCCGGGGGAGAGGATGACGCCCCGCCCCACAACCGCGTGATCGAGCGTACAGCCGGCGGGAATGACGCAGTTGTCCATCACCACCGAGGAAAGAATACGGGCGCCGGGCGCGACGCGGCAGCCGTTGCCGACCGGGGAGGCGCCGCCGCTCACCTTCAGATTGCAGGCAAGATAGGCCGCAGGGGTGCCGATGTCGCACCAATAGGAATCAAAGGGATAATAGCCTATCGCCTCGCCGAGGGCGAGCAGGCGGGGAAAGAGTTCTCTGCCGAAATCGTAGGGGCCTGACGCGGGGATATAGGAGAGCGCTTGGGGGGTGAGGAGATAGACGCCGGCGTTGACAAGATGAGAAGGGGTGAGGGCGGGATCGGGCTTTTCGGCAAAGCCGGCTATTCTGCCGCCCTTGCCGAGGATCACGCCGTAGCCTGTGACATCTTCCACCGCTTTGGCGGCCATGGTGAGGAGCGCGCCGCTTTTTTTGTGAAAGGTGTGAAAGTCGGCGAGGTCAAAGGTAAAGAGCGCGTCGCCGCTGGCGACAAGAAAATCCTCGTCGGGCGCCAGAGAGAAGAAAGACGCCGCCTGCCTGACGCCGCCCGCTGTGCCGAGCGGCGTATCCTCTCGGGCGTAGCGCAGGCGGATGCTCCGAAAGAATTTGCCGTAATGCGCCTCGATCTGTTCGCCGAGGTAGCCGGTGGTGATGACGGCTTCCCGGATGCCGGCCTTTTCCAGCCGGCGCAGGATCCGCGACAAAATGGGGATGTTATCGACAGGCAAAAGCGGTTTGGGACAGCTGTCGGTGAGGGGTTTCAGCCGGCTGCCGCGCCCGCCCGCCATGAGGATCGCTTTGGAAATCACAAAAGCATCTCCTTTCAAAGGGCTTTGTCGGTTTGGCTTAGTGTATGGCTTTTTCGCCCTTTTTATACCGATTTCGGCGGGGGTGGTCAGACGCCTTTTTGACCGCCCCTCTTGCATTTGACAAAAAAATCGGCTATAATAGGCGTATCCCACCGCAGGCGGAAAAATCGAGATCGGGAAAGGAGAGTTGCCATGACAAAGGATACCGACCGACTTGACAAAAGCGGGCGAAAGAAAAAATGGCTTGGCCTGTTGCTCCTGGCGCTCTCTGGCTTTCTGACCGATTTTACCGTGACGGGTCGCCTGCCCGGCGTGGTAGCGTTTTTTTCCCTGATCCCCGCCATGGGGTGGTTGCTTTCCTATCAGGACAAGCCCGCCAAACTTGGGAAAGCCTATGCCGCCGGCCTTTTCTTCTTCTTTTTCTATCATTTGGCGGGCTTTCATTGGTTTTTGGCGCTCTGGCCGCTGAGTTTTCTGGAGGGCTTTACCCCGGGGGCGGCGGCTGTGGTGGTCGCCGTCGCCTGGCTCGGGCTTTCGTTCTTTCAGGCGGTGGGCGGCGGGCTGGTCTTTCTCCTCGCGGCGCTCGTCGCCCGCGCCAGGCTCTTTGCCGGCAAGAGGCGGCTTGTCTTTCTCGCGCTGCCCGGAATGCTTTGGGCGCTCAACGAGTGGTCGCTCTCCTGGGGCTGGTGGGGCTGCCCTTGGAACCGGCTGGCGCTCAGCCAGCTTGACAATCTGCCCTTTTTGCAAAGCGCGTCCTTGCTCGGCGTGACCTTTGTGAGTTTTCTTTTGGTGAGCGTCAACTGCCTTTTTGCCCAAGCGATCAAAAGTATCCGGCAAAGCGGCAGCCAAAGCAGCCGCCGTACAGACAGCCGCCGCCAAAGCGGCAGGTATGCGCTTGCGGCGCTCGGGCTTCTCGCCGCCGTGATGCTTTCGGGTTTTGCCGTCCTGATGCTTTCGCCCGTCCCCGGGGAAGGCACCGGCCCCAAAGTCGCGCTGGTGCAGGCCAACCAGTCGACCAGAGAAAAGTGGGACGGCGACCGGCGG
>CANQXN010000176.1 GCA_947627815.1 uncultured Clostridia bacterium
GCTTCGAGCGCGGGGATCAGACTTTCGAGAACAAGCGTCGTTTTCCCCGAACCCGATACGCCCGTGACAACCGTCAGCCGTCCTTTCGGAAAATCGACTTCCAGCGGCTTTACCGTATGTATTTCCGAGGTAGAAAGGTGTATTTTCCCGTGTGAAAACATTTCGTTTGCCGATGGTTTTTCCCCGATTTCTATTTTTTCTCTGCCGGTCAAAAAAGCCCCGATCCGAGAAGCCGGATTTTTTTCCACTTCTTCGATCGTTCCCTCGGCGATGACGGTTCCGCCGCCCGCCCCCGCTTGGGGGCCAAGTTCGATAAGATAATCCGCACTTTGAAGGACATTGGTATCGTGATCCACAAGAACGACAGAATTGCCGTCGGCAATCAAATCGCGCATCACGCCCGTAAGCCCCTCGATATTCGCCGGGTGCAGTCCGATAGACGGCTCGTCGAGGACATAAAGAACACCAGTCGTGCGGTTGCGCACGGCGCGGGCAAGCTGCATTCTCTGCCGTTCGCCCGTAGAAAGCGTAGAAGCCGAGCGATCCAAGGTGAGATAGGAAAGTCCCAAATCCACAAGCCGCTTTGCGACATCCTCAAAAGATTGACAAATGCTCTTTGCCATGGGGCGCATTTCTTCCGGGAGCGAATCGGGAACTTTCTTTACCCATACCGTCAAATCGGCAAGATTCATCGTGCAAACTTCCGCCAGAGAAAGCCCCATCAGTCTCGGCGCACGGGCGGACGCGGAAAGTCTGGTTCCGCCGCAGTCAGGACAGCGATCGATCCGCAAAAATTTCTCGACGCGCTTCATGCCCTTCTCGTCTTTGACTTTAGACAACGCATTTTCCACGGTATAAGTGGCGTTGAAATAGGTGAAATCCATGTCGCCCATGGCGCCGCTCGTTTTGTTCTGATAAATGATATTCTTTTTGATCGCGGGTCCGTGAAACACAATGTCGCGTTCCTTTTCGGTCAAATCCTTAAAAGGAATATCGGTTCTCACGCCCATCGCTCTTGCAATATCTTTCATGAGCGACCACATCAGCGTTTGCCACGGCGCGACAGCGCCCTCGTCGATCGAGAGTGTTTCATCGGGGACAAGTGTAGATTCGTCCACGATACGGACGACGCCCGTCCCGTCGCACCGCTTGCACGCGCCCCCGCCGTTAAAC
Organism: uncultured Clostridia bacterium; assembly: GCA_947627815.1. GTDB lineage: Bacteria > Bacillota > Clostridia > Oscillospirales > CAG-272 > RGIG1993. The sequence goes on from CANQXN010000176.1 coordinate 1,174, forward strand.
GACAAATCTTCCGCACCCGGCGCAAAAAAGCGGCTTTTGCAAATGGGACAGACAAGTTCCAAACCCGCCGCGACATTCAGCGACGGAGGAACCGAATGCCCTTTGGGACAGCGGTGGGAAGCAAGGCGGGAAAACATCAGCCGCAGGCTGTTCAAAAGTTCTGTTCCCGTACCGAAGGTACTGCGGATGCCGGGGATACTCGGCCTTTGACGGAGCGCAAGCGCCGCGGGGACATACAGCACTTCATCGACCCGCGCTTTTTCTGCCTGTGTCATGCGCCTGCGCGTGTAGGTTGACAAAGATTCGAGATACCGGCGCGAACCTTCCGCATAAAGGATGCCGAGCGCAAGCGACGACTTTCCCGAACCCGATACGCCCGCGATACCGACGATTTCGTTTAAAGGAATATCAACATTGATATTTTTCAGATTGTGAACTCTGCCCCCGCGAATTTCGATTTTATTCGGCGCTTTTTTCATATTTTTCCGTTCTCCAATATCCACTTGATGCCTTGTGCCATACGCAGATTTGCGTTTTTGAAGTGATTGCCTTCATGGGAAACATAAACCGTATCAATGCCGCTGTCCCGATACCATGTTTCCAATTTTTTGGTATTGACTTCCACCGTTTTCAAAAGCGGGTTGGCTGTTTTGGCTTCCCGATCGCCCAAAGAAAAATAAAGACAAGCCGGCTTTTGTACCATAGTATTCTGCGCGGCAAACGCGACAAAACCGGGAAACCAAAAAGAGCCGGAAGCGGATGCGGCTTTGGAAAACAGCCCCGTCCGATACAGGGCAAAGACGGCAAAAAGCCCCGCGAGCGAATATCCCGCTATCGCATGATAGGAAATACTGCCGTCAAGCCGCTTTTCGACTTCCGGCACAACAGTATGGGTTAAAAACGCCAAATACGCATCGGCGCCGCCCTGACAGGGGGGACTGCCTTGGGCGATGGGCGGTATGACCCACGGGGACATCTCTTGATACCAATTGAGATGAGAGATCGCCGCCAGCGCAAAGGGCGGCGTTTGCAGGGTTCTGCACGCCGCATATACCTTTTCGCCCTCATTCCCTGCGGCGTTGAAGAAAACGACAGGCACATTCCTCTGCTCTGCGCCGAAAACGGTAACGGTTTTACCGTCGGCGTGAAATTCATTCGTCATCATTTTCACCCCCTGTATGGGAGAAACTTCAGGATCCGTATCAAAGCAGGCGGGGCTTGTCAGGCATCTTGTTCCTTGCGGCCTTTTCGTTTATTTGCGATAATTTGCAAGAGAAGATCGACGCAGCCCGCCGCGACGACGGCGAGGCAAAGCCAGGGGAAAAGCTCGCCCACGCAATCATAGACCGTGGTGCCGCCCGCCGGCGGCAGATCAAACAGCAAAACGCCTTCTTCGTTGGGAGCAAGTTCCGCCAGCGTGCGTCCTTGCGCGTCTACCAGGCAGGTGAGGCCGTTGTTGGAGTCATGCATCAAAGGCTTGCCCGTTTCAATGGCGCGCAACATCGCCTGTCCTTTCTGCATGGACATCACGGTTTCGCCGGTAAACCAGGAATTGTTGCTCGCCGCCAAGAGATAATCGGCGCCCTCTCTGACCGGGGAAAGGCTGGCGTCGGGATAGATGACATCGTAACAGATCATGGGGGCAAAGCGCCCGAGGCCGTCAAGGACAAAGGGGTGGCTTTCTTCGCCCGGGGAAAAGTCGCCGCCCGCGCGGATGAGGTCGGCCAGCGGCGGCACGATTGTCTCAAAGAGCGACGCCATGGGGACAAACTCCCCGAACGGCACAAGATGGCGCTTGACATAGACAGTGTCCGACCAGACGCCCTCTTTGTCGATGGCGCAGAGAATGTTGTACGCGCCGCCCTCCTGTGGGTGATCCACCGTGCCGAACACCAAGGTCACGCCGCACTCTTCGGCGATGCCGGAAAAGATATTCCGCCAGCCGG
>CANQXN010000177.1 GCA_947627815.1 uncultured Clostridia bacterium
CGGTGGGCATCGAGGTGCCGAACAAGAGCCAGGCAACCGTCTATTTGCGCACGCTGCTCGATACCGACGCCTTCCGCTCCGCCAAGAGCAAATTGAATGTGGCGCTCGGCGTCGATGTCTCGGGCGCGCCGGTCTATATGGATATTGCCAAAATGCCCCACCTGCTCATCGCCGGCGCCACCGGCATGGGCAAATCGGTCTGCGCCAATACCATCATCATGAGCCTTTTGTACAAAGCGACGCCCGATGAAGTGAAACTCATCCTCATCGACCCCAAAAAGGTGGAGTTTAATGTCTACAACAAGCTGCCGCACCTCTTGATTCCGGTGGTGACCAACCCCAAGAAGGCGGCGGGGGCTTTGGCAACGGCGGTCAACGAAATGGAACGCCGCTTTGAACTGATCGAAGCCGCCGGCGTCCGCGATATCAAGGGCTACAACAAGCTCGCGCAAACCGATCCCGAACGGCAGCCGCTGCCCCAGATTGTCATTATCATCGACGAGTTGGCCGACATGATGATGGTGGCCAAGGACGATGTGGAAAGCGCCATCTGCCGCTTGGCACAGCTCGCCCGCGCCGCCGGGATTCACCTGATCATTTGTACCCAGCGTCCCTCGGTGGATGTCATCACCGGCTTGATCAAGGCCAATGTGCCTTCCCGCATCGCGCTCACCGTGGCTTCCATGGTGGACTCCCGCACCATCATCGATGTGGCGGGCGCGGAAAAGCTCATCGGACGCGGCGATATGCTCTATGCGCCTGTGGGCTGTATGAAGCCGATCCGCGCGCAGGGCGCCTTTGTCAGCGAGGCCGAGGTGGAGGCCGTGACCGACTTCATCCGCAACCATGTGGGCGATGTCCACTATGACGACAGCTTCTTAAATATGGTGGAAGTGGAAGCCGAAAAATGCGGCAACACCGGCAAAAAGCGCGTTTCCGGCGAGGAGATCGACGCCGACGAGGACATCGACCCCAAATTCTACGAGGCGGTGGAAATCGCCGTGGAAATGGGCAAGATTTCGACCTCCCTCTTACAGCGCCGCCTCTCTTTGGGATACGGACGCGCCGCCAAACTCATCGACCGCATGGAACAAATGGGCGTGGTGGGGCCGCAGGAAGGCCAGAAGCCGCGCAACATCCTCATTACGCGTCAGGATTTTCAGGAAATGATGCTCCACCGCCCCGACGGGACATAAAAGACGCGAAAAAAGCAAGACAGAGAAAAGAGAAAAGCCATGGGCAAATTTATCGTGATCGACGGGTTGGACGGATCGGGCAAGCACACCCAGCTGACCCGGCTGGCGGACCATCTGACAGGCGAAGGGCGTCGGGTGCGCACCCTTTCCTTTCCCCATTACCATACCCCCGGCTGTGTGCTGGTGGAGGAATATCTCTCCGGGCGCTTCGGCGACAAACCGGGGGACACCAACGCCTACACCGCTTCGCTGTTTTACGCGATGGATCGCTTCTATTCCTACAAGACCGATTGGCAGAAGGACAAGGAAGACCCCGACACGATCCTGCTTTCCGACCGGTACACCACCGCCAACGCGGTGCATCAGGCGGCCAAACTGCCGAAATCCGAGTGGGACGCCTATCTGGATTGGCTTTTTGACACCGAATATAAAAAAATCGGGCTGCCCTGTCCCGATCAGGTGATCTATCTCGAGGTGCCGCCCGCCGTCTCGCTTTCTTTGGTGGACAAGCGCAGCATCGCCGACTGCCGCCGCAAGGACATTCACGAAAAAGACGAGGCTTTCTTCCAAGCGGGCTATGAAGCCGCGATGTATGCCGCCGAGCGCTGCGGATGGGAACGGATCCGCTGCTGCGAAAAGGGCGCGATGCGGCCGGTGGAGGCGATTTTCGCCGACATTCTCGCCCGCCTCTTGCTTTAAAGCTGTCGCTTTAAAGCGATCGCTTTAAAGCATTGCTTTTTAAAGCTATCCCTTTAGAAAAAAATCAACGATACATCGGCAGAGAGTAAAATCCTCTCTCGGAAAGGAGCCTGTATGGTTGCCGTTTTTTTGGCAGACGGATTTGAAATGATCGAGGCGCTCACGCCGGCGGACATTTTGCGCCGGGCGGGGGTTATCGTGCATCTTGTGGCCGTCGGCAAGGACAAAGTTGTCACAAGTTCTCACGGCGTACTGGTGACGGCCGATCTGTTTTTATCCGACCTGCCGGCGCCTGTGCCGCAGGATATGCTCCTTCTCCCCGGCGGGATGCCGGGCGCCGAGCATCTTTACGCTTCCGAAGCCTTGCGGGAAATGCTTGCCGCCCACATGAATGCCGGCGGGCTGACCGCCGCCATCTGCGCGGCGCCGCTGGTGCCGGGGCGGATGGGGTTATTGCGGGGGCGGAAAGCCACCTGCTATCCCGGCTTTGAAAAGGAGCTGAAAGGGGCGTTTGTCACGCCCTCCGGCGTGGTGCGTGACGGCAATCTGCTCACCGCCCGGGGGATGGGCGTGGCGCTGCCCTTCGCTTTGGAAGCCGCCGCGATGCTTGTGGGCGAGGCCAAAGCCCGCGCGGTGGCAGCCTCAGTGATGATGCTCCCTTGATCGGCAAGCGCGGCGGGAGAAAACAAAGCGAAGGAAAAACGAAAGGACGGGGTAAGAGAAATGAACACCGTGCGTAATACAAAAAATCAGATGCGGTCCGAGTATCTGGAAAAGCGTGCCGGAATTTCTGCCGAAACGCGTCGGGCGTGGGATGAAAAAATCTGCAAGGTCTTTTTGTCTTTGGCAAGTTACCGCTTTTCCGATGTGGTTCTGGCCTACCTGCCCTCGGGCGGGGAAATCGATATCCGTCCCGTGCTTTTCTACGCTTTGGCCAAGGGCAAGCGAGTGGCGCTGCCGAGAAGCGCTGAGGGCGAGGCGATGGATTTTTATTTTATCACCCGCGAGGAATTGGAAAAGTTCAAGGATTTAGATGCCGATGCGCCGCGCCTGCCCGCCCCGGATGCCTGCCGCTACTGCCCCGACGGCTCGCCGGCGTTTATGATCATTCCGGCTTTGGCGTACGACATCGCCGGCTATCGGTTGGGCTATGGTCGGGGCTATTATGACCGTTACATCAACAGCTTTGTCGGCACCCGCGC
>CANQXN010000178.1 GCA_947627815.1 uncultured Clostridia bacterium
CTTCTGATTTTCCCCGTGGCCCGCGAGGAAAGCACCTCCGGCTCTACCGGCGCCCCGGCGCAGAGTTCTTCTCCCGCCGCCGAGGAATCCGCAACGCCCGGCAGCTCGTCCGAGGAAACCGCCGCGCCCGGCAGCACTTCTTCCGAGAATCCCGTGACGCCCTCCGGCACGATCACCTCCGCCGAAGCCTATGTGCAGGCGCTGGTGGACGCCGTGGAAACGAAGCTCACGCTCGAGATATCGACCCTCGATCTTTCCTCGCAAAGAGGTCTTGACGATTTTAAACGACTTTTTGACATTCCCCATGAGGACGCGGTGCGCGAGGCGGCCATCGCCATGAATCCCATCGGCACCGTCGCCTTTTTCCTCGGGGTCTTTAAAGTCGAAACGCCGGCGGACGCCGTCCGCCTGGCCGAGGCCTGCGAAGAAAACGCCGATCTGCACAAGCTCGTCTGCGCGCCCTACACCCTCGCCGAGGGAGAAGCCGCCGGCAACTATGTCCTCTATGTCATGGACAGAGACAGAGACCGCGCCGACGCGCTCATAGACGCCTTCTTAGCACTTGCCAAAAGCGCTTCCTGACCGTTTTTTACAAAGTCCATATGCCCATAAAAAAGCCCGACCGGAACGGTCGGGCTTTTTTATGTCTCGAAATACCCTTTCCTTCCCTTTTCCAAAAGTTCTTGGGGTCCGGGGTTTTGGCCGCAAGCGGCCCCAAGAAACCCCGGCGGGTGAATTTGCTGCCGATGGCAGCAAAGAGGGCGGAACCCTCCTTTCCCTATGCGGCAAAGCCGCATAGGGAAAGCGAAAAAGCTGACCCCGCCCCAGCGGGGTCGACTTTTTCGACAGCCCAAAATGCCGCCCCGATGCATAAAAAAAGGAAGGCGTGGCATACTTTCCTCGAACAAAAAAGACAGACCGTGTATGAGGGGGAAAGAATATGGACAAGCCTGCCGAAGGCAAAAAAAGCCGCCGGAAAAAGCCGCTTTTCTTTGTCATCATCAGCCTTTGCGTCCTTGCGGCGCTCACTTTCAGCATTCTGACACTGACGGCGAAAAACAAAACCGACCCGTCGGCTGACCCGTCGGCTGACGCGCCGGCGCAAAACACCGAAGAAGAGGAAGAGGAGGACGCCGTCAACATTCTCCTGCTCGGCACCGATCAGGTATCGGGCTGCACCGATGTCATCATCGTTGCCCGCTTAGATAAGGACAACAACGCCTCGCTGGTGCAGATCCCCCGCGACACCTATACCGGCGAATACGGCAAGCTCAATTCCTATTTTCCCAAAGCCGTGGCGCGCTATACGAAAATGGGCGTGGAACGCCAAGAGGCGCGAAGGTTAGCCGGCCGGGACATGGCGACCTTTCTCTCCTCGGCGCTCGGCATCACCATCGACGGCAGCGTCTTGATCACCTTGGAAGATTTCCGCTCGCTGGTCGATTCTGTCAGGGGCGTGGATGTGGTGCTGCCCAAAGCGCTCGATTATGACGACGACGGGCAGGATCTCCACATCCATCTGAAAGCGGGTCATGTGCATTTGGACGGCAAGGACGCCGAAGGCCTCGTGCGCTGCCGCAGCGAATATCTCACCGCCGACTACGGCCGCATGGACGCGCAGAAAATCTTTCTCACCGCCTTTTATAAAAAGGTGCGCACCTCGCTTTCCCTGCCCTCTCTCATGATGCTCACCCTGCGCACCTGGCAGGCGGTATCGACCGATCTCTCCCTGCCGCAGACGGTAACGCTGGCGCGCCGCGCCCTGAAAGCCGATTTTTCCACCATAGGCTTTGCCTCGGTGAAAGGGCGGTCGGTCAGGGTCAACGGGCAGAGCTGTCAGGTCATCCCGGAAGAGACGCTTGCCGCTGCCGCCATGGCTCTCGGCGCGGCCAATGCCGACGCTTTGGCCTCCGGCGTCTTCGCCGATGAGCGGGCGGAAGTGCAAAAAGCCTATCACGCGGGGCCGGTCGCCGCGTTTTCTTTCTCCTATGCCGGAGAAATCGATCAAAACGGTCTTGAAATCCGCTGAAAATATGCTAAAATAGAGAGTGGTGTTTTCCGGCAAGTGCCTCGGCAGATGTCGGAATCTCCACTCTCTTGCCTGTGTGATGCCGGAACGCGCCGGCGTTACGCGGCGACGCATCGGAGGAACTCTTTATGACCGTATCCGAAAAAAATACAACTTCCCTTTCCGCAGTAGAAATTTATACCGACGGGGCCTGCAAGGGCAATCCCGGCCCCGGCGGCTGGGGCGCCATCCTTGTGGCGCGCGGCAAGGAAAAAGTCCTCTCGGGCGGCGAGGCCGCCACGACCAACAACCGCATGGAGCTTGCCGGCGCCATCGCCGCTTTCGAAGCCCTGCGCCGTCCCTGCCGCGTGTCCTTCTGCTCCGACTCCCGCTATGTCATCGACGGTCTCTCCCGTGGGTGGGCGCTGGCCTGGCAAAAACGCGGCTGGAAAAAGCCGGACGGCAAACCGGCTCTCAACGCCGATTTGTGGGAACGGCTGCTTATAGCCATTGCCCCCCACGAGATCGAATATCTCTGGGTGCGGGGGCATCAGGGGCATACTTACAACGAGCGCTGCGACGCCTTGGCGGTGGCGGAAGCCGAAAAATTCAAGTGAGCGCCGCTTTCCCGAAAGAAAGACAAAACTTTGCGGGAAATCCTTGCTTTTTTCCCCAAATGAGGGTATAATGAGGGTACTTGCCTTTTTGCCAAAGTATCATGAAAAGGGGCTGATGTCTTGAGATCTGACCGCACAAAAAACTCTCCCAATCTTTCTTACATACTGCTTTGCCTGCTGATTGCCTTGGGGCTTGCCCTGACGGGGGCGGGACTTTACTTCGGCTACTATGACGGCGGCGCGCATCTGTGGCAAAACGACGCGCCCTGGATCGCCACCGCCTGGCCCTATCTTCTGACGGTTCTTGCCGTCGTCATCGGCGGTATTGTGGCATTCGCCCTCACCCGCCGCCATAAGGACAAAACCACCGAACCC
>CANQXN010000179.1 GCA_947627815.1 uncultured Clostridia bacterium
TAAACGATATTTATATTTTCCTTTTATATATTTTCTTTATTGCTATGCCGTGTGCTATTCAGAAAGATATTTTAAAACAACAAAGCGCAATAGGAGATTATGGTAAATGAACCGAAAAAAAGTTGGAATTGTTACATATCACAGAGCTGTGAATTATGGGGCGATTCTTCAGGCATATGCGCTTAATAGAAAAATAAAAACATTTGATATAGATGTTGAAACTATCGATTATAGCTGTGATGCCGTAAATGCTCAGTATGACTATCGTAAATTAAACAAATGCACATCGTTAAAAAATTTTGTAGCTCATAATCTTACATGCTTTTTAAGAAGAGGAAAAAAAGCAAGATTTATAGAGTTTTTAAAAAGATTTTCATTGTCAGAAACCTGTGATAGGGAATCCATTCGTGAACTTTCAAAAAAGTATGAAATTTTTATAACAGGGAGTGATCAAGTATTTAATCCTTACTGTCACAAAAATGATGCCACATATTTTTTAGATTTTGTTTCCGTGGGGAGCAAAAATTGCTATGCGGCAAGCCTTGGTTCTATATCTCAATTTGAATCATCTAAAATTGATGTTATTCCTTTGTTGAAGGATTTTGATAAACTTTCTTTTAGAGAGACAGATGCCACAGAATATATGGAATCTGTTTTAGGTAAAAAGTGTACTACGGTAATGGATCCGGTTTGGCTCCTTGATAAAAACGAGTGGCGCGAGGTTGCTGTCAGTAATGAAAAAAAACAGTTTATATTTGTGTATAATCTAATGGACTACAAGTATATGGAAAAATTCGTGAGCAAGTTGTCTAAAGAAACGGGTCTGCCAGTTGTTGTTGTGAACCGAACATTTCGCGGAGATTTATTATATTGTGGAGGCGCTAAAAATAGATCTAATTGTTCACCGGAAGAATTTCTTGGATATATAAGAGATGCACAGTATGTTGTAACAGATTCATTTCATGGAACATCGTTGTCTATATTATTTGAAAAACAAATTTGTATCGCTTTAAATCCTGCCACCGATAATACCAATTCGCGTTTAAATACGATTTTAAGTCTTGCGGGGTTAAGTGACTATACGATTGATAAGAATCGGCTAATTTGTAAAACTGAAAGCATTAATTACGATATGGTTAACGATCGCTTAATGCCACAGATAAATAATTCTGTTCAATTTCTTAAATCGATTGTTTTTGGCGAATAGCAATAAAAGAAAAAAGCAGAGTCAAGTCTGCCAGTATTCGTATGTCATTAAAGCTTTCGCTGATAGCAAGATGTATTTGGTATGAATGATAATAAAAAAAGAACTAAAAATTTAATGACAGATACTGTTCTTTTTGGTTTGAGCAGCTTTGGATCAAAAATATTGGTATTTCTGTTAACACCTCTGTATACAAGAGTACTTGCTACTGAGGAATTTGGAATTGCGGATTTAATAAATACAACGATTCAATTTGTTTACCCTATATTAACACTGGCCATTTCTGAAGCGACACTGCGATATGCGATGAAAAAAGAGGCATCGCCAAAAAAGGTCTTAAATAACTCGCTGATATTTGTTTTTTTATCCAGTTTGATTTTATTGTTTTTACAACCGTTATTTAAGCTTATAGATTCTTCATTTGCGCAGTATTGGCTTATTTTTGTGGCAATTTTCTTCATGTATAACCTGCAGCTTTGTTTTTCAAATTTCGTTAAGGGAATTGGGCTTACAAAATTATTTGCTTTGCAAAGTATTGTTTATACTTTGTCAATAGTGGTCAGCAATATTCTTCTTCTTGTCGTATTTAAAACGGGACTTAATGGGTATTTGATCAGTATGATTATCGGACATGTCATACCCATTGTTTTGATGTTTTTTGGGGCCAAGCTATATCGATACTTGTTTCCTGTTAAAATAGACAAGAGACTCTTAAAGGATATGCTTGCATACAGTATTCCTATGATACCCACCATTTTATCATGGACGATCAATACAAGTATAGATAAATATATAATTATTTGGTCAATCGGCATGGGGGCCAATGGAATTTATAGTGTGGCCAATAAAATTCCTTCCTTGCTTACCACAGTAGTGAATGTTTTCCTTCAGGCTTGGCAGCTTTCTGCTATTACATACCATGAGGCTCAGGATGAAGGAATGTATTATACCAAAGTATACGGCATATTGAATGCAATATGTGCTGTTGGAAGTGTTATTTTGATGGTTTTGGCAAAACCGTTGTCGGCAGTGCTTTTTGACGAGGCTTATTTCACGGCATGGCAATCTATGCCGATGCTTACTTTATCCGCGATTTTTTCTTCGCTTAGCGGATTTCTTGCCGCACCGTTTAGAGCATATATGAAAACCAAACATCTATTTATCTCTACGAGTATGGGGGCAATCGTTAATATTGTACTTAGCGCTGTTTTAATCAACTTTTGGGGCATCATTGGCGCTTCCATCGCTACTGCCGTAAGTTTTGGTATCGTATGGATAGTAAGGGCCGTGGCTACTAAAAAGTTAGTTGCTATGGATATGAAGTGGAAAAGAGCAATTGTCACATATGGATTGTTATTTATTACTGGATTGGAAATAACCTTTCACTTTATTTTGGGGTGCGTTTTCGCTTTCATTACAGGAGTTATAGTGATTATATTGTATTTCCGTGAAATTAAATTTGTAATACTTTGGGCTTGTCAAATAATGAGAAAAAGAAAACGCAACGGAGAGACAAGATGATAATACCCCAAACGCCGTCTTGCGTATTTTTGGCGCGGAATGGATATAAAAAACCGTTTTAAATAAAAAGGTGTGTTGAAAAATCGAAGCTTAAACAAGGAGGAAAAGGATTTGATGATTGCGTATTGTGGTTATGCCAAGGATGAAAATATCGTTAAACATTCATCTTCGGGAGGTTTAGCGACTGTCATGTCGCAAAATATAATTAACTCAGGGGGCGTAGTGTACGG
>CANQXN010000180.1 GCA_947627815.1 uncultured Clostridia bacterium
CGGGGCGGCCGCAGGCCGCCTCAATGGCGCGGGTGATGGCGTCGGCGGCGCCGAAACGGGTGTCGGTGGCGCGCATGGTTTCCGAAAAAATCGGCGTCAGTTCATAGGCGCGGGAAAGGGCGGGCAGTTGCGCCATGACCGACGCCAGCGTGCAGAAGGAGCCGCAGAACGCAATGCCTAACCTGAGTTTTTCTTTTTTGTTTTCCGTAAGTTCCATGGGATCTTCTTTTGCGTCCTTTCTTGTAGATACGGTCATTCTGCAGGAGAGACGCCACCTGGTCGGCGATGATGCGCCCGGCGCTTTCGGGCGCGTATTTGCCTGGCAAGCCGAGCGCCGTGACGAGGTTGACGCCGTATTCGGCGGCCGCCCGCAGGTCAACGCCGCCGGGCAGGGAGGCGAGTTCCACGATCAGGGCGCTTTGCCTCATAACGCTCAGTACCGGGCGGCCAATGACCGGCGCCGGTACGGTATTGAAAATCAAATCGGCGGTGGGGGCAAGGTCGGCTAACGCGTCAAAAGACGCCGCGTGCAGTCCCATGCTCACCGCCCAGGCGCGGTCGGTCTCTTTGCGAGCCAGCACCGTGACATCGGCGCCCAGCGCGCGCAACGGCGGCGCCAGCAGTTTGCCGATGCGGCCGAAACCTGTGATGAGCACCCGACTGCCGTTTATGGCAAAACGGGTCTCACGGATGGCCACCGCGAGCGCCCCTTCCGTCGTCAGCGCGGCATTGCGGATGGCGAAGGTCTCGCCGGCGGCATAGTCTGTCTGCCGCAGTTCTTTGGGAAAGGCGTCGTCAATCATGCCGGCCGCCACCAGCGTGTTTTTCTCCACCAGAGAAAACAGCGGGGCGGCGGGGATCACCGTGGTGGACAGCGGCGCGTTGATATGGATGCCGTCCCGGCTGTAGGGCAGCGGCAAAAGCAGAAGAGAGGCGCCATACAGCGCCTGCGCCGGATTGTCTGCCACATGAATCCCGGCACGCGCCCCGCTTTCTCCCACGACATCCAGCCCGAAGACCCAGACCTGAAACCCCCGCTGACACAGGGCTTTAGCGGCTTCGAGCTGACGCAGATCCCCGCCGATCACGGCGATCTTGGCCGACGGCGCGGGGGAACTACTGTTCATGATATCATCCTTTCTTTTGTGGGTGAAGGGTTTTTGACAAAGGAGAGATCCGCGCCGGCAAACGGGAAGGATATGCCGCAAGCGGATCTTTCGCCAAACAGCCGACGCGGGCATTCGCGCCCCCGCCCGCCGTGGGTCAGAGAAAACGATGGAGGATAGCCTCCATCTGTCAGCAGTATATGGCGCAAAGACGGCGATGGTGCGCCCGCCGCCCGCCACGGGGCGGCGGGGCGGTTTGGTATTTCCCGGGCAATGGCGGCGTCTTTTGGCTCGGTTTGAAAGCAAGAGAAAAAATGCGGCGCCTCTCTTGACGATTTTGCGGGTTTGCCGTATAATGGAATCATAAAAAGCGAAAAAAAGAGGGAAAACGCCATGGCAATCCGATTGATCCACTGTGCCGACCTCCATCTCGGCTCCCGCATGGACACGCATTTGTCCGAGGAAAAGGCCAAAGAACGGCGTCGGGAGCTGCTCGACACCTTCCGCCGACTCGTCAATACCGCGAAAGAACAGCAGGTAGCGGCCATCCTGATGGCGGGCGATATGTTTGATTCCGACAGCCCGTCCAAAGAGGATAAAAGCGAATTTTACCGCCTTGTGGAAACTGCGCCGGACATCATCTTTTTCTATCTGCGCGGCAACCACGACCGAAAGACTTCCTATACAAAAACGCTCCCCAACCTGAAACTCTTTTCCGACACCTGGACGACCTATGAACTGCAAGCGTCGGTTCCCCTCACCGTCAGCGGAATTGAGCTGTCTGAGGGCAATGCCGACAGCTTTTACGACACCCTGTCGCTGGACGCGGACGGCATCCATATCGTTATGCTTCACGGGCAGATCGGCGAGCATACCGGCAAAGACGCGATTCAATTGTCGCGGCTTGGCAATAAACATATCGATTATCTCGCGCTCGGACATGTCCATAAGCCGCAGGAAGGAGCGCTTGACAGCCGGGGACGCTATCGCTACAGCGGCTGTCTTGAGGGGCGCGGCTTTGACGAGACAGGCCCCCGGGGCTATGTCATGCTCACCCTCGCCGACGGCAGGTTAGAGGAAAGCTTCGTCCCCTTCGCTTCCCGCACCCTGTGGGAATACCCGCTCGACCTCTCGGACACCGAGAGCGCGGAGGAGGCGCTGACGCTGGCCGAACGCCAAACGGAAGCGCTGCCTCCTTCCGATTCTTTGCGGCTCTGCCTTACGGGTCAAGTGCGCTATGAACACGGCGAACTGGCCGACCGAATGCAGCGCGCGCTGGCGCCGCGCTTTTTCAGTCTGTCGGTCAAAGACGGTCTGCGCCGGGTTCTGGATCCCGCGCTCTATGAAAACGACCGCTCCCTGCGGGGCGCTTTTATCCGCGAGGTCAAGGGCGCGGACATGTCAGAAGAGGACAAGGACGCGATCATCGAACTCGGTCTGCGGGCGCTTCTCGGCGAAGAAAAAGACTGAAAAAGGGGGAATACGCGATGAAACTGGTTTCCTGCTATATAGAAAATTTCGGCATGTATTCGCAACAATCGTTTTCCTTTTCGGCGGGGCTTTCGGTCTTTTGCCAAGACAACGGAAGCGGCAAATCCACGCTGGCCGCTTTTCTCCTCGCGATGCTCTACGGCATGGAAAGCTACCGAAGCACGGCCAAAGACCTCCCCACACGCCTGCACTATGCCCCCTTTCAGGGCGGCCGTTACGGCGGCTGGCTCTCTTTTGAGACCGAGGGACGCGTCTATAAAATCGAGCGCTTCTTTGATGAAAAAAGCGAAACACGCGACAAAGTCGCCTTGTATGACCAAAACAACAGCCCCT
>CANQXN010000181.1 GCA_947627815.1 uncultured Clostridia bacterium
AGCTATCGCCTTCTTGGTCTGATCAGTTATCTGACGGCGGGTCCTAAAGAGGTACGCGCGTGGACGATCACCAAAGGAACCAAGGCTCCTCAGGCCGCCGGAAAGATCCATAGCGATTTCGAACGCGGATTTATCCGCGCCGAGGTTGTTTCTTATGACGATCTGATCGCCTGCGGTTCCATGAATGCCGCCAAAGAAAAAGGACTGATCCGTAGCGAGGGAAAGGACTATGTCATTGCCGATGGCGATGTCGTTCTTTTCCGGTTTAATGTTTGAGTTTGAATGATAAAAACAACAAAGGAGGCCGTTAAGACCTCCTTTTTGCTATGCTGTCATTTCGTTGTCACGAAGCGCACGGATCGCGGCGCCGTAATCGTCTTGTTTAAAAATGGCAGAACCGGCTACTAACACATTGGCGCCGGCAGAAATGACATCTTTGGCGTTTTCCGGCCGGATTCCCCCATCCACTTCCAGAAGAATGGATCGGCCGCTTTTGTCGATCAGTTGCCGGACTGCGGCGATGTTTTTGATGGTGTCCGGTAAGAGCTGCTGACCGCCGAATCCCGGTTCTACCGTCATGACCAAAACCATATCCAAAAGAGAAAGATAGGGAACCAGCCGCGCGGGGTCGGTTTTGGGTTTGATGGCCAGCGCGGTTTTGACACCCGCTTTGCGAAAAACCGCAAGCGTTTCCGTTACATTTTCACACGCCTCCATGTGAACAGATACCATATCCGCTCCGGCTTTGATAAATGGCTCGGCGTATCGGATCGGTTCTCGGATCATGAGATGGACATCAAACAAAAGCGGCGTGAACGGTCTGGCCGCGGCAATGAGCATGGGGCCAAAGGTGAGGTTCGGAACGAAATTGCCGTCCATGACATCCCAGTGGAGGAAATCGGCGCCCGCGTTTGTGATGCGCTTGATCTCTTGCTCAAGATGGGCAAAATCGGCACTCAATAGGGAAGGAGAAATTTTAATCATGAAAAAGCTTCCTTTCGTTTCGCCTTTTGAGAAGCACTTGCTTGGAAAGCGGGGAAAACGGTCGAAGTGCTTTTCTTAGAGAAGAGCATGGCAGATCACAACATGCCCGCGCCCCCATAAACTACTATAGGGCAGGAAAAAACACGGCTGAACAATCCAATCGGGAATAGTTCCGGAGGCATTTGTCTGCCGTCCGGACAGTCAAGGATGTAAACAAGAGTAAAAATTGGATATGTCTTGCCTTTGAATAGGGGTTGCCGTTCAAAACCGGCAACCCCAATTTAATTTGCCGTCTGAAATTAAACATCAGAGAAGGAGAAGACACACCGCATGGACGGCAATGCCGTCACCGGAGCCGGTAAATCCCAGCCCCTCCTCGGTCGTGGCTTTGACGCTGACAGCGTCCTCTGAAATCCCGAGAACTTCCGCCAATCGCTTCCGCATCGCTTCTTTGTAGGGGGCGAGTTTGGGCTTTTGGGCAATTATGGTGACATCAAGATTACCGATCGCATATCCCTTTTCCCGTACGCGTCGGACAGTATCTTGCAGAAGGAGCATACTGTCGATTCCCAGATAGGCGGCGTCACTGTCGGGGTACAACTGTCCGATGTCGCCCAGCGCCGCGGCGCCCAAAAGAGCATCTATCACGGCATGAGTCAGGACATCGGCATCCGAGTGTCCGTCCAATCCTTTTTCATAGGGAATCGTAATACCGCCCAGCACCAGCGGTCGGCCTTCTTTCAGCTTATGAACATCATATCCGTGTCCGATTCTCATGTGGTATCTCCTTGATTCCGCTTTTGCAGGATCGCTTCGGCGATAACGGCGTCGATCGGATCTGTCAGCTTGATATTTTCTTTTCCGCAGTCTACCAGGTAGACACGGTAAAAGTAATGCTCCAGCAAAGCGGCATCATCGGTGACAGAAAGACGATCTTTTTGGGCGAAGGAGGCGCAGGCTTCATAAAGAGGCTTGTAGAATCCCTGAGGCGTCGCGGCTAACCAAACCTGCTCTCGCGGCTGGGTCGTTTTGATATAGCCTGTCTCTGCGGCAATTTTAACCGTATCCCGGGAAGGGGTGGCAGCGCAGGCGGCTTTGTGTTCATGCGCGGCAAGGGCAACATCGCGGATGATGGCCGGTGTCACAAGCGGACGCGCACCGTCGTGGATCAGGACATATTGTGCGGCTGAATCGGTAGCGGCAACGCCAATGCGCACGGAATCCTGACGAGTCGTTCCGCCGACTACCGCTTTTTTGAATTTTCTGATTTTGTAATGGGAGGCGTATTCTTCATACAGCGCTTCTTCCCCTGTGCGGCATACCACGACAATTTCGTCAATGACAGCGGATTGTTCAAACGCTTGCATGGTATGGACGATGGCGGGACGATCCAAAAGCGGGAAAAATTGTTTGGAAATCTCTCCCCCAAAACGAGATGAAGCCCCCGCCGCGACAATAACCGCCGATGTAAAAAGCCGCCTTTTGAAAAGATATTTTATCTTTTTGCGGACGCTTGTTTTTTTCATGACGGAATCAACGGCCTCCTTGTTGTTTTTTGCGCGGTATCAATGAAGGATGCAGAAACAGTTATTTTCGCAATGAAGCGCGGACGAGAAGAATTCCCGCGTTGCCGTGATCATATGATCCGGATCTTGGCTTCCGGCAGTTTCACAGGCAGAGTGCATCGCCAATTGTGCAAGGCCGATATCGGCGGTCAGAATCGAAACTTTCGTGTTGGATATGGAGCCGAGTGTGGATCCGCCGGGCATATCCGAACGGTTGGCATAAAACTGTACCGGAACATTGACATTTTGACAGATTTTCTTTACCAGCGCGGCGGAAACAGCGTCGGTGGTATAGCGTTGTGAAGCGTTGAATTTGATGACAACGCCGCCGTTCATGTGCGGCGCATTCTGACCGTCCGACAGTTCGGGATGGTTGGGG
>CANQXN010000182.1 GCA_947627815.1 uncultured Clostridia bacterium
GGTCGATGGGGCGGGGATTTTTGATGGCTTCCTTGACGGCGGTTTTTGTCACCTCGTTGAAGGTGATGCGTTTGGCTTTGTCGGGGTCGATGTCGAGAAGCGTGGCGAGATGCCAGGAAATAGCCTCGCCTTCCCGGTCGGGGTCGGTGGCAAGGAAGATTTTCGAGGCGTTTTTGGCCTCTTTTTTCATCATTTTGATCAAGTCGCCCTTGCCCCGGATGTTGATATAATGGGGTGCAAAATTGTTTTCAATGTCGATGCCCAGCGTGCTTTTCGGCAGGTCGCGCACATGGCCGTTGGAGGCGATGACGCGATACCCGGAACCGAGATATCCTTTGATGGTATTGGCTTTGCTGGGGGATTCCACAATGACAAGATTGGCCATAAGTTCGTGAATACTCCGAATCGTCAGATTTGTAGGATGCGGGAACAGTGTATGTGATTTATAGATTTTTCATGTATGCGCCGCCGGGCAGGGAGACGATCAGGTGCTTGACTTCCAGCATGGTCAGCGCGACTAAGGCTTTGGCAATGGGAATACCGGCGCGGGCGATTTCGTCGCTTGTGATGCTCCGGTCGGTCGGCATGGCGTCCAAAACCTGTTGTTCGATATCGGAAAGAGGAACAGACGGCGCCTCCGGCGCTTGCGGGGCGGCCTGCGGCGCTTCGGACTTGCTTTTTCTGCCGGTTCGGGCGTTGCCTTTTTCGGCATCTTTGCCGTCTGTGCGCTTTTGGGCGTCTTGCGCTTTCTTTTTCCCGTCTTTTTTCTCTTTTTCCCCTTTGTCTTCCGTTTTGTCGGACGGCCACATTTTCAAAGGCGGCTTTTTCGATTCCGGGCGGTCATCCACGATGACACTGCGCGGCGAAGCGACGCGGAAAATGCCGTGCTGATAAGCGAGATCGACGGTGGGAAGCGGCACCAAAAGCCGCTCCGGATGCAAGACTTCCGGGAAAAGAAGCTCATATTCCGACAAAATATCGACGGCATCGGTCACCATGCGGGCGCCTTCTTTGATTAAGTCGTTGGTGCCGAGACTGTTCATTTCGCCGACATTGCCGGGGAGAGCGAAAATATCGCGCCCCTGCATTTGCGCCGTGCGCGCGGTGATCATAGCGCCGCTTTTGCGGTCGGCTTCCACGACCAGCGTGCCGAGACAAAGACCGCTGATGATACGGTTGCGTTTGGGAAAGTTGTAGGCGGCGGGCGGCGTGCCGGGCGCAAATTCGCTGATGAGCGCGCCGGTACGGGCGATTTCTTCGGCAAGATCGGCGTTGTTTTTGGGGTAGATGACATCGACGCCGCTGCCAAGGACGGCAAGCGTTGTACCCAAAGCATCGAGCGCGCCCCGGTGACAGCAGGTGTCAATTCCGTTGGCCATGCCGGATACCACAATGGCGCCGGCTCTGGCCATGTCGCGGCAGATGAGATAGGCGTTCATACCGCCGTATTCCGTCACCCGTCGGGTGCCGACGGCGGCAATGCAGACCTGTCGGTCGATGTCGGGCAGTCTGCCGCGAATGTAGAGGAGCAGCGGAAAGTCGGGCAGGCGGCGCAGGCGTTTGGGAAAGTCGGGAGACTCGCAAGGCAGAATCGTAATATGCCGGCGGTTGCAGAAATCGATGATCCGCAGCGCCTCGTCCATGCTTTTGTCGGCCAACTTGTCCGCAAATGCCTGTGTGACGCCTTCGACTTGCAAGAGCGCCTTTTCATCGGCTTGATATATCGCCTCGGCGCTGCCGAAGGCTTCCATCAGACGGCAAGGCACTCGGGCGCCCGGCAGCGATTTTAAGGAGAACCAGACACTGTAGCGAAGATCCGACAAAATACTCATTCCTTTCTTTCACTTTTTGACAGGATGCGCGGCACTTTTTTGACGGGATTGATACAGCTTTTTCAGACGAGCGGCCGGAGATAAGCAAAACTTGATTTCATGGCCGCGAACGGATCGGGCAGATCCGCCGCGTTATCCTGTTCCACCAGAACATTTTCCACGCCGAGCTTGCGGCTGACTGCCGCGAGCGTTTTAAAATCCAGCGTACCCTCGCCGCAGGCACAAATACTGCGCTTGCCGTCGTCGGCCATATCTTTGAAATGCACATTCATCAGGCGACCGGCGCCGATTTTCTCAAAATAGGAAAGAGCGCTGTATCCGGCATATTCGATCCAGTAGGTGTCCGCAATGAACTGCCAGTCCGGGCATTCTTCCAGCATGACATCAAATAAACAGGTATCCGGCACCACTTTTTCAAATTCAAAGGCGTGATTGTGGTAGGCGAACGCTAAGCCCGCCTCGCGCAGTTTGGCCACCGGCTTTTTCATCATCTTCAGAAACGAACGCAACGATGCTAAGCCGTTTCTGTATTCTTTCGGTATGAATCCGAGTCCAACGACCGGGCAGCCGAATGTCCGATGTTCGCGAATCAGCGATTCGGTTTCCTCTATGATCCGGTTCAATGGCACATGGGTGCAGACGATGGGCAGTTCAAATTCTTCCGAAAGCGCTTTCAAAAGTTCCGCGTTGTTTGTGGGAGCGCCTGAAAACTGAACCGTTTCATACCCGATGTCCCGGATCTTCCGGAAAGTTTCTCTGGCTTCTTCTGGCGTTTGCAGGCAATTTCTGACCGAATAGAGTTGTGCGCCAAGCTTCATATCGGCAAGCGCTCCTTTGCGTGTATTTTTTGCGCGGGCGGCAAACTTTCTAACCGCCTTGTAAAGAGGGAAGGCGGCGATAGCGCTCCCAGAGCAGAATCCCCGCCGCCATAGCGGCGTTGAGAGATTCACAGCCGCCGGTCATGGGAATGAAAACGCGCTCAGGGCAGGCGTCAAGCACCGCGGCAGGAAGCCCATGCCCTTCGTTGCCCACCACAAAACAGACCCGCTCGTCCAAGGGTAGGGAAGCAAGACCGATGGCGCC
>CANQXN010000183.1 GCA_947627815.1 uncultured Clostridia bacterium
TCAGCCAGCCTCGCCGTCGCCCTGCCAGCCGGTCTCCTCCACCACCCCCACGGGGATATTGTCAGCCGGATCACGACCGACGCCGACGGGGTAGGCGACGGGCTGCTTTTGGGCTTTTCCCAGCTCTTTACCGGCCTTATTACCATTGTCGGCACGCTGATTTTCATGTTCGTGATTTCCTGGCCGATCGCGCTCGCCGTCCTCTTCATCACGCCGGTATCGCTCTTTGTGGCGCGCTTCATCGGCACAAGGACGCACCGCCATTTCCGCCGCCGCGCCGAGGTGCAGGGCAGCGAGACCGCTTTCATCGATGAAATGCTCTCGGGCGCCAAGGTCGTCAAGGCCTTTGCCCGCGAAAGTATCACTTCCGCCGAGTTTGACGACATCAACAAAAAATACGAAAAAGCGTCGCTTTCCGCTTCCTTTTTCTCCTCGCTCACCAACCCCACGACCCGATTTGTCAACAGTCTTGTCTATGCCGCCGTGGTGCTTGTGGGCGCCATGCTGGCGCTTGCCTCGCAAGGGGACGGTGGGGCAGCCGGGGCGGCTGCGGCTGTAGCCGCAGGCGGAGCGTCTGCTTTTACCGTGGGCGCCCTCTCGACCCTCCTTGCCTACACCAACCAATACACCAAGCCTTTCAACGAGATTTCCGGCGTAGTCACCGAGTTTCAAAACGCTTTGGCCTGCGCCGACCGTCTCTTTGCCCTTTTAGAGGAGCCGTCCGAACCGGCGGACAGCACAGAACCGGCGGCGCAACCGGCGGCGGGTACGACTGCAGGCGTGACTGCAGGCGCGACTGCAAGCGCCCACGCGGGGGCGGTGACTTTTGACCATGTCTCCTTCCGCTATCTGCCCGACAAGCCGCTGATCGAGGACTTTTCCCTTTCGGTGAAGCCGGGGCAGCGGATAGCGATCGTCGGTCCCACCGGCTGCGGCAAAACGACCTTGATCAATCTCATCATGCGCTTTTACGATGTGACGGGCGGCGCGATTTTATTGGACGGGCAAGACATTCGCTCTCTGCCCCGCGCCGATTTGCGCAAACAGATCGGCATGGTGCTTCAGGAGACCTGGCTGAAAAACGCCACCGTGCGCGAGAACATCGCCATGGCGCGGCCGGATGCTTCCGACAGCGAGATCGTGGCGGCCGCCAAAGCCGCTCACGCGCACAGTTTCATTCGCCGCCTGCCGCAGGGCTATGACACGCCGCTCGGCGAGGGGGGCGGCGCGCTCTCGCAGGGACAGCGCCAGCTCCTTTGCATCGCCCGCGTTATGCTGGCTCTGCCGCCGATGCTGATTCTCGATGAAGCGACTTCCTCCATCGACACCCGCACCGAACAGAAGATTCAATCGGCCTTTGCGCGTCTGATGGAGGGGCGTACCTCGTTCATCGTGGCGCACCGGCTTTCTACCATCCGTTTTGCCGATCTCATTCTTGTGATGCGCGACGGCAAAATCATCGAGCAGGGCAAGCACGACGATCTCCTTGCCCAAAACGGCTTTTACGCCGCCCTCTACCGCAGCCAATTTGCGTAAAGAACTGTCGAAAAAAGACGGCCCTGCCAAAGGCAGGGCTGTCCTTTTTCGCATCCTTCCTGCGGCTTTGCCGTAGGAAGGATGGAGGGCGCCGCCCTCTTTGCCGCTAAAAGCGGCAAATTCACCCGCCCGGGGGTTTTCTTGTAAGAAAACCCCCGGGAACCCCCAAGAACTTTTCAAAAAAGGGAAAAAGCAAACCCCCGCCGGTGCAAGGCGGGGGCGTTTTTGTCGGGGGTAAGCGATTATTTGCGGATTTTTCTCCGATAGACGATCGCGAAGGCGAGGCTGCTGCCCGCGCAGACCACCACGGCGACCGCGATACCGACGATGAGGCCGACAGGCGCGCCGTCGTCGTTATCATTGTCATTCGGTTGAGAAGGCGTGGGATCGGACGAGGGATCGCCAGTCGAAGGGGTATTGCCGGGATCGTCGCTGCCGGTCGTTTCGTCGCTGCCCGGATCGCTCGGGTCGCTCGGGTCGCTCGGATCGGTCGGATCGGTCGGGTCTTCCGGCGCTCTTTCGGCGGGCAGTTCGGCAAGCGCCGGCGTGGCGGGCTTCTGCGAAAGCGTGCCGGCCTCGCCGTCGGCGGCATACGCTAAAAATTCCACTTCGGCAAGGCGCATAGTTTCGCCGCCCGAAAGGGTCAGGCGATAGCAGAGCCAGTTGCCGAATACCTCGTCCGGCACGGCGAAGACGGCGGTGCTCTGCACGCCCTGGAAGGCGAGATCTGTCCGCTCATCGAGTTTCACCCAGGTTTTGCCGTCCGCCGAAGCCTCGAGCACAAAGCCTTTCGGCACGGCGTTGCCGGTCGTTTTGCCGAGCGTGAGCGTGACAAACGCCAATCGCGTGGCGCTCGTGCGGGTAACAGTGATGCTCTGGCCGTTTTTCAGCGTCGTTTCGGTGTCGGAGGTGTTGTCAAAGAGTCGGGACGCGTCGGTAATATCGCTGTAAACCGCGTTACCAAGCGTCTCGCCGGGCGCGCCGGCGCGCACCGACAGTTTATCGGCAAGGTCGGCGGCGGGGGCGGCGGTCTTATCGCCCTCGGTCAGCGATTTGGGCGAGGCGGCGCTGCCCCATTGGGAGGCTTTATCGCCCATCACAAAGACGATTTCGCCGCCGTTTGCGATATCGGCGTGGTCGACATAAGGTTTATTCCACTCCTTGCCGTTTAATGTCATGGATTGGATATAGATATTGTCAAAGGAATTGTTTTCGGCGCGGATCACAAGCGTTTTGCCGTTGTCAAAATGCACCGTGGCCTTTTCAAAGAGAGGCGAGCCGATGACATACTGCCCCGACCCCATGGTCTGGGGATAAAGCCCGAGGGCGGAGAGGATAAACCAGGACGACATTTCGCCGTTGTC
>CANQXN010000184.1 GCA_947627815.1 uncultured Clostridia bacterium
GGGTCATTTCCTCCCGCCAGCGCGCCCATGTGGTGCCGAGCCGGCTGCCCGGGGCGCAGGGGTCGTATATCCCGTGGCCGTCCTGTGTCGAGCATTCGGGGTTGATCCGCAGACCGACGCTTTTGCCGGCCGCTTTGGCTTTGGGGCCGAATTTTTTTAACTGCCCCGGCGAATTGAAAATGATATGATCGGCATAGGAAAGCAGTTCGTCAAACTCCCCTTCGCGATGGGCAGCGGAGAAAACATGCACTTCCCCGCCCGGCCATTTCTCCCTGCCCAACCGGGCTTCATACAGTCCGCTGGCTTCGGTGCCGGCAAGATGGGGCATGAAAAGCGGATAGCAGTCATAATTGGAAAAGGCCTTTTGCGCGAGCAGTATTTTAGCGCCGGTACGCTTAGCCACCCCGCCCAAAAAGGAAGCGTTTGCCGCGAGCATCGCCTCGTCCAAAAGATAGGCGGGCGTGGGGAGTGTGGCAAAGAGCTTAGCGGGATTTTGGCCGCAAAGCCCGGCAAAAGGCGGGCGCTTATCGGGGGCAAAAGAGGAGGCGGCCATCAGTCCACCAAAACGGGGGTATAAGTCTCCTGATGAGGCAGACCATACTTACCCAGCGCTTCTAAAAAGGGATCGGGATCAAACTCTTCCACGGTATGAACGCCTTTTTGATTCCACTTGCCGGTGAGCAGCATCAGCGCGCCGCACATGGCCGGCACGCCGGTCGTATAGCTGATCGCCTGGGAGCCGACTTCCCGATAGCAGGCCTGATGATCGCAGATATTATAAATATAGTAGTGTTTTTCCTTCCCGTCCTTTTTGCCGGTAAAGATGCATCCGATATTGGTTTTGCCCACGGTGCGTTTGCCGAGCGAGGCGGGATCTGGCAGCAGCGCTTTCAAAAACTTGATGGGTACGATGGAATGTCCTTCAAATTCCACCGGAACAGTCGAGAGCATTCCCACATTTTCCAGACACTTCATATGGGTGAGATAGCTCTGTCCGAAGGTCATAAAGAAGCGGATGCGCCGAACGCCCGGCAGATTCTCCGCGAGCGACTCGATCTCCTCGTGGTGGAGCAGATACATATCTTTCTGTCCGACGCCGTCAAAATCGTAGACCCGTTTGATGCTCATGGCGGGGATCTCCACCCAATGCCCGTTTTCCCAATAGCTGCCGGGGGCGCTGACCTCTCTCAAATTCACTTCGGGATTGAAATTGGTGGCGAAGGGATAGCCGTGGTCGCCGCCGTTGCAGTCGAGAATGTCCACCGTTTCGATGGTATCGAACTCATGCTTTTGGGCATAGGCGCAGTACGCCTGTGTCACGCCGGGGTCAAAGCCGCAGCCCAAAAGCGCGGTAAGACCGGCTTTTTCGAATTTTTCGCGGTACGCCCACTGCCAACTGTAATCGAAATAGGCGGAAAAGCCCGCTTCCCGACAGCGTTTTTCGTAAACGGCGCGCCAGGCGGGATCGTCGGTATTTTCCGGCTCGTAGTTGGCGGTATCCATATAATTGACGCCGCAGGCGAGGCAGGCGTCCATGATGGTGAGATCCTGATACGGCAGGGCGATATTCATCACAAGATCGGGCTTATAGGCCTCGATCAGGGCGATCACTTCCTCCACCTTATCGGCGTCCACCCGGGCGGTTGTGATTTTCGTTGCCGTTTTGCCCGCCAAAGAAGCCGCGAGCGCGTCGCATTTGGCCTTGGTGCGGCTGGCAATACAGATTTCCTGAAAAATGCCGTCGGCCTGACAGCATTTCTGAATGGCGACAGAGGCCACGCCGCCGCAGCCGATGATCAAAACTCTGCTCATAATAAATTCCTGCCTTTCGGTGATTTCGGAAAAGATAGGTTGGAAAAGAGAAAAGCCGGTCAGGCGTTGCCCGAAAGCAACAGCACAAGCTCCCGCACCGTCTTGCAGGCGGTGGCGGTGGAAACGCCGCTATGGTCTAACCCCGGCGCAAGCTCGTTGACATCGGCGCCGACGACCGGCAGACGGCAGACGGCGGCCATAGCGGAGAACAGCTGGGGAAAACTCACGCCGCCGGCCTCCGGGGTTCCCGTGCCGGGGAAAACGCCGGGGTCGAGACAGTCGAGGTCGACCGAAAGATAGACCGGCGCCTTCTTTTGAGCCAGCATCGTTATCGTTTCTTCCAGTCCGTCAAAGGAAAAAGGATGCAGGCAGGTGTGTGCTTTGGCAAAGGCAAACTCTTCCCTCTCCCCGCTGCGGATACAAAACTGATGGAGGCGGAAATCGCCCAAAAGTTCATAACAGCGCCGCATGACACAGGCATGGCTCAAAGACACGCCGAGATAGTCGTTTCTCAGATCGGCATGGGCGTCAAAATGGACGATATGAAGATCGGGATACCGCCTGACCATGGCACGCACGGCGCCCAAGGTCACAAGATGTTCCCCGCCCAAAAGCAGGGGAAGTTTGTTGTCCTTGAGAATCGTTTCGGTGCGTTCTTCAATGGCGTCAAGCGCCGCCTCGGCACTGCCGAAGGGCAATTCCAGATCGCCCGCGTCAAAAACCGCCCGATCGCAGAGATCTTTGTCCTGATAGGGACTGTAAGTCTCAAGGCCGAAGCTCTCATGCCGAATGGCCGAGGGGCCGAAGCGCGCGCCGGGGCGAAAACTCGTCGTGGAATCAAAGGGCGCGCCGAACAGCACCACTTTGGCCGCCTCATACGAGCTGTCGCAGGCAAGGAAGGTTTCAACATTCGGCTTCAGCATGGCTGTTCCTCCACGGTGACAAGCATTTCCTCCAAAAAGGCGGGCAGGCAAAAGGCGCCGCGATGCAGACGGGTGGTATAATAGCGGGTCTTGAGCCGCAGGGCGTTCCAGCGTTCCTCGTCG
>CANQXN010000185.1 GCA_947627815.1 uncultured Clostridia bacterium
TTCAACGACTTGAACCACGCAAAGCGGCGCTTTGCTGGGTTTGCGGCGCTGGAATGAACGGCTTTTATCAGATAAACCCGCAAACCAAGGTTCGTAAGTCCAGTCACTCGGGATCGTTTGCGCACCCTGGCAAGTATCTTCGCACAAAGCGCGCCGGCAAAGCTCTTGACAAAATCTGTCATCGGATTATAATAAGTACGAATGCACAAGGAAGCGGAGTGAAAGAGACATGACAAAAGAAAACCGAGATGCCGCCCTGTATGAAATCTGCCTGAGAATCAAAGACGAGCGGGAGCTGTATCATCCGCTGGATGAAAGCTGCCGGATGCTGAGCGAGGAAGTGCTTGACTATATTACGCGGCAGTATGAGAAAAAAGGATTGGAGGAAGAGATCGTTTTTCGCATCCGATGCGATGGCCCGGTGGAGGAAGAACGGGTGAAAAACGCCTTTGAAGAGCTGATCGTGGCGGAAGAGATTCAAAATGCCAAACAAAAACGCATCAACCGCGTCAAACAGCTCTGGCTGTTCTGCGTCGGCGTGCTTTTTGTGACGGCGGCCATCGTATTGGAGCGCTTTTTCAGCTATTCCACGGCCATCGAGATCGTTTCCATCGTGGGTTCTTTTGCCGTTTGGGAGGCCGCGAATATCTGGATCGTCGAAAACCCGAAATCCCGATTGAGAAAGCATTTGTTGCGCAAATTAAAAGCCACCCGCATTCTGATCGAGGAAAATTTGGCCACCGTCCCCTCTTCCGAGGACACAAACGACCGCTGAAACAAAGAACGCAAAAAAAGGGAGACCCTTCGGGTTCTCCCTTTTTTTGCGGCTAAATGACGCCGGGACGGGTCAGGCGTTATTGGCGCTGCCTTCCATGATGCTCCTGACCCCTTCGGCCATTTTGGCGTATTCGGCGGAAAGCAGATTCAGATAGGCTTTGCCTTCCTCTAAGAGATGATAGTAGACGCGGATGCGGCGCACGCCGGCCGGGCGTCGCTCTTCGGCGATGTATTTCTTTTCGATCAGCCTGTACAACGGCGCATACAAGGAGCCTTCGCGGATCGTGACGGCGCCGTGGGAGCGGGCGGCCAGCTCGTTTTTGATCTGATAGCCATACATATCTTCCTCGGATAAGAGCTTGAGGATCAGCATTTCCATGGTACCGCGTTTCAAATTTTCCTGAATATCGCATTGAACCGACATGATGAACATCCCTCCTCTTTTCTCTCATTATACTTTAAAAACAAGGGTTTGTCAATCGCAAAAAGAAAAACGGTGTGCCGCAAGCGGTAACAAGGGCTTTTCTTTTCAAAAAAGGAGAGAGATGCCGTGTACGAGCAGGCAGGCCAGCACGCCGAACGCCGTGGGGAGAAGCGCCGCCAGCAGGGTATAGCGCAGGCGGCCGCCCTCTTTGTGAATGGTGAGCAGGGTAGTGGAACAGGGCCAATGCATCAGCGAAAAGAGCATGGTGCAGAGGGCTGTGACTGCCGTCCAGCCGTGAGCGGTGAGGACTTCCCGCATGACGGCGAGCGTGGGGAGTTCGGTGAGCGCGCCGCCGGCGGTGTAGATCATAAACACGATGGGAAGCACGATTTCCGAGGCGGGAAATCCCAAGAGAAAGGCGGTGAGAATGGCGCCGTCCATGCCGAGCAGTCTCCCCAAGGGGTCGAGAAAATCGGAAATGCGGGTGAGCAGGCTGACCCCGCCCGGGGTGATGTTGGCGAGCAGCCAGAGAATCATGCCGGCGGGCGCCGCTACCGCGACGGCTCGGCCTAAGACGAAAAGCGTGCGGTCAAAGACCGACCGCACCACAAGCGAGACGACTTTGGGGCGGCGGTAGGCGGGCAGCTCCAGCGTGAACGCCGAGGGCATTCCCTTGAAGAAGGTATGGGACAAGAGCGCCGTGGCGGCGAAGGTGACACCGACCGCTAAAATCAGCACCAATGTCATGGCAAAAGCGGAGGCAAGACTGCCCAAAAAGCCGCCGGCGCCCACAAAGAAAAGGGAAATCAGCGCAAGCAGCGTGGGAATTCGTCCGTTGCAGGGCATGAAACTGTTGGTCAAAAGCGCGAGCAGCCGCTCCCGGGGGGAATCGATGATGCGGCAGCCGGTGACGCCAACGGCGTTGCAGCCCACGCCCATGCACATGGTGAGTCCCTGTTTGCCGCAGGCCGAGCAGGCGCGGAAGGGGCGGTCGAGGTTGTAGGCGATGCGGGGCAAAAGCCCCACATCTTCCAAATAGGTAAACAGCGGGAAAAAGATGGCCATCGGCGGCAGCATGACCGCCACCACCCAGGAGAGGACGCGAAAGCATCCTTCTATCAAAAGGCCGTGGAGCCAGGCGGGCGCGGAAAGCGTCTCAAAGAGGGAAGACAGCCAGCCCTCGCACTTGCCGAAAAAAGAGGACAGCCATTGCGAAGGCAGATTGGCGCCCACGGCGGTGAGCCAGAAGATCAGCGCCAAGAGGAGGAGCATCAAGGGATACGCGGTGTATTTGCCGGTCACGATCCTGTCCCAGCGGCGGTAGCTCTCGCTTGCTTTGGGCGCCTTTTGCGTCACGGCCTCTTCCGCCGCTTTTTGCGCCTCGGCGGCAAGGCGGGCGGCGGCAAGGTCGCTGCAGCCGTTTCGGTTGAGGCCGGCGGCGGCAAGCTCGGCATCGACGGCGGGAAACAGGGAAGCAAGGCGCGCCTCAAAATCGCCCCTTGTTTTGTCCGGCAGCCGGTCAAGAAACGCCCGGATCAGCGATTCATCGCGCGTGACAAGGCGCTCGGCGAGAAAATCCACGGGCAGCGGCAGCGACAAAGCGTCGAGAAGGGCGGCGGCCAGCGG
>CANQXN010000186.1 GCA_947627815.1 uncultured Clostridia bacterium
GCTTTTTGGTAATTTCTGTCTTCCAATGCCTCTAATGCCTGATGATTCATCTCACAAACATTCATTTCCATACCTCATATTTTCGCGTTTTTCTATGGTAAAAACACAATGGCGATGCTTGCCGGTATCCTTCAAAAAATCAATTTTTTCTTTTTGGTATTCATTTTCTGCCAGGGCGATCCCGCGTGTTTGCCCGTCTATACTCTTCTTCCAATCCATCAGAGTCATGATATCATCAATATCAATCCCTGTCATTTGCCCTCCTTGACGGAAAACGGTTATGGCGCTTGCATGATCGATACCCTTCTAAAAGAGATGTCCGCTTTTTTTGAAAAAATCGGAAGGATGAACCGAAAATTTTTTCGGCATAGCGATGAAAATTTTATATCGATACCGTTTTGTCAGAAGGAAGCTTCCCCGCGCGGGGAGGCTTTTTTTGATACAAACGCCAAAAGCCCCGCTTTTTGCGGGGCTTTTGGGAGTTAAAACAGAGAAAGTTGGTTGGTATCGGGCAGGCCGTCCAGCACCTGATTGCTTTGCAAAAGATCCATGACGGTTTTGGAAAGCCCCGCCTCCACCCGCAGATCCTCCCGCGAGAGAACCCGTCCGGTTTGCCGTGCGGCGATGATCCCGGCCGCGGCGGCATCTCCCAACCCCGGCAGAGCCGAAAAGGGAATGCGAATCTTGCCATCCTCCGGCACAAAGGCGACGGCATCGGATTTTTCGTAGTTGACAGGCAGGAATACGATGCCCCGCGCCAGCGCTTCGTTGACGATCTGCAAAGTCGATTTTGTCTCGTTTTCCTTGGCGGTGGCGTCCTTTCCCTTGGCGGTGATTTCCTCCATCACCTGTTTGACATACCTGCGTCCCTTCATCACCACGGTGGCGTCAAATCCACCGGGCGCCACCGAAAAATAGGCGGCGTAAAACTCCAAGGGTTTATAGATCTTGAACCAGCCGATCCGGATGGCTGACATATCATAGGCCACGGCGTGGGCTTTGGGGAAAAGATACTTGATCTTCTTGCAGGAGGCGATATACCAGTCGGGGACATTGTGCGCTTTCATGTCGGCTTCCCACTCGGGCGTCAGTCCTTTGCCCTTTCGCACGCTCTCCATGATTTTGAAGGCCATGGCGTTGTCCAGTCCGTAGCGGATCATGGTCAGCATGATCGAGTCACGCGTACCGATCACTTCCGAAATGGTACAGGTGCCGCTTTTGATGAGGTCCTGCGCGTTGCCCAACCACACATCGGTACCGTGAGAGAGGCCGGAAATCTGGAGCAGGTCGGTAAAGTTTTTTGGTCTTGCGTCGATGAGCATCTGCTGTACAAAATTCGTACCCAATTCCGGTAAGGCATAAGTGCCGACATCGGCGCCTATGTCCTCCGGCGTGATGCCGAGCGGCGCCGTCGAGGTGAGAAGTTCATAGACTTTCGGGTCGTTCATCGGCACATCGAGAACCGACATGCCGGTATATTTTTCCAGCCATTTATACTTGGTCGGCACATCGTGACCCAGCTCGTCCAATTTTAAAATGGTATCGTGCAAATAGGTAAAGGCAAAGTGAGTGGTGACAATGGAAGAAGTGGGGTCGTCCGCCGGATGCTGTACCGGGGTGAAATCGTAGACGCTGTATTCCCTCGGCACAACGATAATGCCGCCGGGGTGCTGGCCGGTGGTTTTCTTGACGCCCACGCACCCGTTGACAAGCCGCGAAATCTCCGCACGGTTGACGGTGACATGCTTTTCGTCCAAATATTTCATCACATAGCCGTAAGCGGTTTTCGAGGCCAGCGAACCGATCGTGCCGGCGCGGAAGACATTTTCGCTGCCGAACAGTTCCTCGGTATATTTATGCACCTTGCCCTGCACTTCTCCCGAGAAGTTCAGGTCAATATCGGGGGATTTATCCCCTTTAAAGCCCAAAAATGTCTCAAAGGGAATGTCGTGACCGTCCTGCGTCATCTTGGTACCGCAGTGCGGGCAGTTCTTATCGGGCAGGTCAAACCCCGAACCCACGCTGCCGTCCTCGATAAATTCGCTGTAGCGGCAGTGGGGGCAGCGATAGTGAGGCGGGAGCGGGTTGACCTCGGAAATGCCTGCCATAGTGGCGACAAAGGAGGAGCCGACAGACCCACGGGAGCCAACCAGATAGCCCTGCTCCTCGGAGTACCACACCAAACGCTGCGCGATCATATACAGGACGGCAAAGCCGTTGGCAATGATCGAGTCAAGCTCGCGTTTCAGGCGGTTTTCCACCTGCGGCGGCAACGGGTCGCCGTACAGTTCATGCGCTTTTGTCCAGCATTTTTCCTGTAATTCCTCTTCGGCGCCCTCCATTTTGGGCGTATAGGTGCCTTTGGGGATCGGGCGCACTTCCTCGATCCTGTCGGCGATGGCGCGGGTGTTGGTCACAACCACCTCGTAGGCCTTTTCTTCCCCCAAATAGGAAAACTCCTTGAGCATTTCATCGGTCGTGCGCAGATAAAGTCCTACATCGCGGTCGGCATCGGCATATTTCATGCCCTTTAAAAGAATTTTTCGGTAAATTTCGTCTTCTTCGTTTAAAAAGTGCGAGTCGGTGGTAGCGCAGACGGGGATATTCAGTTCCTCGCCCAACGCCACGATCCGCCGGTTGAGATCCCGCAGACCATCCTCGTCTTTGACCGATCCTCTGTCGATGAGGAAGCGGTTGTTGCAGACCGGCTGAATCTCCAGATAGTCGTAATAGGAGGCGATGCGCCGGATCTCCTCTTCCGCTTTGCCCGACACGATGGCGTCACACAGTTCGCCCGCCTCGCAGGCCGAGCCGAGGACCA
>CANQXN010000187.1 GCA_947627815.1 uncultured Clostridia bacterium
GTTGATCAGGTTGGTGATGGTGGTCTTGCCGGCGCCTGTCGCGCCCACAAAGGCCACTTTCTGCCCCGGTTCGGCATAGACCGAAACATCGTGCAAAACCGGCTTGCCCTCTTCATAGGCAAAGTCCACCTCGGTCATGCGCACATCGCCTTTTAGCAGGGTATAAGTAACGCTGCCGTCGGCCTGATGCGGATGCTTCCAAGCCCAGTGGCCGGTGTGCTTTTCGGTTTCGGTGATCGTCCCGTCAGGCGAAATTTCGGCGTTGACCAAAGTCACATAGCCCTCGTCGGCTTCGGGCGCTTCGTCCATCAGGGAGAACACGCGGGAGGCGCCTGCCATGGCCATGACAATGGCGTTGATCTGCTGGGAGAAGGCGTTCACCTGCCCGGCAAACTGTTTGGACATGCCCAGAAACGGCACGAGAATGTCGATGGAGAAAGGCAGCCCGGACAGCGAAACATTGCTCACATTCCGGGCGAGGAAAATGCCGCCGAGAATCGCCGCCAGCACATAAAGAATATTGCCGATATTGAAAATGATGGGGCCTAACATATTGGCATAGGCGTGGGCGCGGTAGCTGTCCTCAAAAAGCTGGCCGTTGATGTCGTTGAAATCCTTCTGCGCCGCCTCCTCATGGGAAAAGACCTTGACCACCTTCTGGCCGTTCATCATTTCCTGCACAAAGCCCTCGGTGCGGCCGATGGCCTTCTGCTGGCGGACGAAGAAGCGGGCGGAGCCGCCCCCCACCACCCGGGAGACGAGAATCATGGCGGCCACGCCGGCGAGCACCAGAAGCGTCATCCAGACGCTGTAATAGAGCATGATGGCAAGCACGGCAAGCGCCACGGCGATCGACTGTAACAGCGACGGCAGCGATTGGGACACGAGCTGACGCAAGGTGTCGATGTCGTTGGTATAATAGGACATGATATCGCCGTGTTTGTGGGTATCAAAATACTTGATGGGCAGATCCTGCATCCCGTCGAACATTTTCCGGCGGAGCTTGCAGAGAAAGCCCTGCGTGATATAGGCGCCGAGCTGGTTGAAGAGCGTGGTGGAAATCACCGCCAGCACATACATGGCGATAAGCAGGCCGAGAAGCGGCATGATTTCCTTGAATGCGGCGCCCCAATCGGTATTGCCGGCTTTCAGATAGGTGTCGATCACGGCGTAGATTTTCTGCGTGAAAATCGCCGGCACCGCCGCCACGATGGCGGAAAAGAGAATGCAGAAAGCGGTAAAGGGAACAAGAACCGGGTAGGATTTGAAGAGGAAGCGCACGGTGCGCCCCAAGGCGGCGCCGCCGCCGGGGCGTTTGCCCGCCGCGTGAGCGCGTTTAGTCTTTTTCACGGCTTCAGTCGTCATGTTCGTCCCCTCCTCTCGTCTGCTGCAAGTAGACCTCGCGGTAAATTTCGCTCGACTGTAACAGTTCCTCATGCGTCCCGGCGGCGGCGATCGTGCCGTTTTCCATCACCAAGATGAGATCGGCGTCCTCCACCGAGGCGACTCTTTGAGCGATGATGATTTTTGTGGTATCGGGTATGTAGGAGCGCAGTCCCTGCCGGATGAGCATATCGGTCTTGGTATCGACCGCCGAGGTGGAGTCGTCGAGAATTAAAATCTTCGGCTTTTTGAGGAGCGCCCGAGCGATGCAGAGCCGCTGTTTCTGTCCGCCGGAGACATTGGCGCCGCCCTGTTCGATGTGGGTGTCATACCCGTTGGGGAAGGAACGGACAAATTCGTCCGCCTGCGCCAGGCGGCAGGCTTCCTCGATCTCCTCATCGGTGGCGTTTTCGTTGCCCCAGCGCAGATTTTCCTTGATGGTGCCGGCAAAAAGCAGATTCTTCTGCAAGACCATCGCCACGGCGGAACGCAATACATCAAGGTCATACGCCCTTACATCTTCGCCGCCCACCTTCACCACCCCTTCGGTGGTGTCATAGAGCCGGGGAATCAACTGCACCAGCGTACTTTTGGAAGAGCCGGTGCCGCCGAGAATCCCCACGGTCATGCCGCTTTTGATATGCAGATCGATGTCGGCGAGGGCAAAGCGCTTGGCTTTGGCGGAATATTTGAAGCTGACGCCCTCAAAATCCACCGAGCCGTCCGCCACCTCGGTCAGGGGCGCTTCGGGACTGGTCAGCGACGAGCGTTCGCAGAGAATCTCATCCACACGGTGCATCGATTCCGCCGACATGGTGAGCACCACATAGATGGTGGAAAGCATCATGAGGTTCATGAGGATCTGCATCCCATAGGTGAGCATCATCTGCATCTGACCGATGTTGATGGTCGCGCCGCCCCCCGAAATGATGAGCTTTGCCCCCATGAAGAGGACAAACACCATATTGGCATAGAGGCAGAGGTTCATCAAAGGGTTGTTCAGCGCCACGATGCGTTCGGCGCGGGTGAAGTCCTTGCGGATGCTTTCGGCGGCGGCGCCGAATTTTTCCTTTTCGTATTCCTCGCGGGAAAAGCCCTTGACCACCCGCATCCCACGGACATTTTCTTCAATCGATTCATTCAGGCGGTCATAGCGGCGGAAGACCGAGCGAAACGCCGGCATCGCCTTCCGGCTGATGAGGAGCAGCCCTAAAATCAGTACCGGGATCACCACCACAAAGGCCATCGCCAGCGTGCCGCCCTCCACAAAGGCCATGACGGTGGAGAGGACCAGCATCATGGGGGAGCGGACGGCGGTGCGGATCACCATCATATACGCCATCTGAATGTTGGCAATATCGGTCGTCATCCGCGTAACCGATCTGTTGCTTGCGGGCGATTACGCGAGCGTGCTCGTGGAGTTCGAT
>CANQXN010000188.1 GCA_947627815.1 uncultured Clostridia bacterium
GGGATATTTTCGGTCACCGCCGCGAGGGTCAGTTCATTGGGATTTGAAAGTTTCATTCTTTTCTTGAACTCGAGAGAAAGCATGGTGATGTCATCAAACTGCGGGGCGGCGCCGACAAAGGCGTCGATGTCCGCTTTCACCGCGGAAATCAGCGCGCCGGGCGATGCGTCGGCGTTGCGGTTCAGCACCTCCGCCAGCCGGTTCATGCCGTATAGCTCGTTTTGTTCGTTGGTGGCCTCGGTTACGCCGTCGGTATATTGGAAGAGCCTGTCGCCCGGCTGGAGCATGATGCTCCCCATTTTGTAGCGGGTGTTTTCCATGCCGCCGCGCCGTCGCCGAGCGCCCGCTCACCGCGTTGCCCCGCCCCGACGGTTTTGCGCCATTTTCTCCTTATATAAAATAGTGCGGCCTCCATGCCGCGGCTTTCCTCCTTTTTGCATTTTGCCAACCCCGTATCAGCTCCTTCTATGCGTCAAAGTTATAGCGGATTGCAAAAAGGGTATTTTACAAGATCCTTTTCCCGCGCTATAATAAAGGCAAGAAAAACAAGGAAGGTCAAATCGGAATGAAAAAAGTTTTGGTGATATCGGGAAGTCCCAGAAAGGGCGGCAACAGCGATCTTTTGTGCGACGAATTTATCCGTGGCGCAAAGGAAGCGGGCAACGAGGTGGAAAAGGTAACGCTGGCTGAGAAACAAGTCGGCTTCTGCCGCGCCTGCTACTATTGCCGCAGTCACGGCGGCGAATGCGCGATCAGGGACGATATGGGCGCTATTTTAAATCAAATGCTGCTTGCGGATGTGATCGTTTTGGCAAGTCCCGTCTACTTCTATTCGATCGACGCGCAGATGAAAGCGCTCATCGACCGCACGGTGGCCAAGTGGCTCAAGATCAAGGACAAGGAATTTTATTACATCATGACCTCCGCCGAGGACAGCGCGGATGTGATGGACTGCACCCTCGCGTGTTTTCGCGGTCTTGCCGCCTGCCTCGAAGGTTCTCGTGAAATGGGCGTGATCTACGGCAAAGGCGTCTACAAAAAAGGCGAGATCGAAAAAAAGCCCGCGATGCGCGAAGCGTATCAAATGGGCGCCCATGTCTGATTGAAAAAATTATATAATAAAAGGAGAGAACAGATATGCAATATGTAACCCTTTCCAACGGTGTAAAAATGCCGCAGCTCGGCTACGGTGTGTATCAGGTCACGCAGGATGAATGTGAACGCTGTGTCACGGACGCGCTTTCCGTCGGCTATCGCCACCTCGACACGGCGCAGAGCTATTTCAACGAGGAGCAGGTCGGCGCCGCGATCCAAAAATCGGGCATTGCCCGCGAGGAACTTTTCCTTACGACAAAAGTCTGGGTAGAACACTACGGCTACGACGAATGCAGAAAATCGGTCGAAATGTCGCTTGAAAAACTGCAAACCGACTATATCGATCTTATGCTTTTGCATCAACCGTTTTCCGACTACTACGGCGCATGGCGGGCGCTCGAGGATCTCTACGACGAGGGCGTTTTGAAGGCCATCGGCGTTTCCAATTTCTATCCCGACCGCCTTGTGGATATCGCTTCCTTTTCGCGGATTTGCCCGATGGTCAACCAAGTGGAAACGCACCCCTATCATCAGCAGGCCGAAGCGCACAAATGGATGAAAAAATACGGCGTCGTCCACGAGGCGTGGGCGCCCTTCGGCGAAGGCAGAGGCGGACTGTTCTCCGATCCTACTTTGCAAAAAATCGGGGAAAAGTACGGCAAAACGACCGCGCAAGTCATGCTCCGCTGGCATTTGCAGCGCGGAATCACCGTCATTCCGAAATCCACTCACAAAGAGCGCATGGCGGAAAACTTCGATGTGTTCGATTTTACGCTCTCCGAGGACGATATGAAAACAATCGCCGCGCTCGACAAAAAGCAAAGCGCGTTCTTCTCTCATCAAGACCCCAACATGGTGGAGTGGTTTGCGAAAATGGTCGAGGAGCGCAAAACAAAGCACAATGCGGCCGCCGAAAAAAAGAATTGGTAAAATTCAAGGAGGAAAATATGAAATATTTTGATTTGAACAACGGTGTATCCATGCCTATGGTCGGGATCGGCACCTTCCTCTTTTCTCCCGAAGAAGCGGAAAATTCCGTCTACGAGGCTTTGAAGGCGGGTTATCCCATGATTGATACGGCAAACGCCTACATAAACGAGCGCGGCGTCGGCAGAGGGATCAAAAAAAGCGGCGTCAGGCGCGAGGACATTTTCCTCGTCACAAAGCTCTGGCCTACCGAATACGAAAACGGCGACAAGGCGATCGACGACACATTGGCAAGGCTCGGCACCGATTATATCGATCTTCTCTTTTTGCACCAGCCCGTTGGCAACTATATCGAGGGCTACCGGGCGCTTGAGCGGGCATATCGGGCGGGAAAAATCAAGGCCATCGGGCTTTCCAATTTTCCCATCGACAGGCTTCAAAATGTGCTTGTAAATTGCGCCGTCACGCCGCAGGTCGTGCAGGTCGAGGCGCACCCCTACTATCCGCAGACCGAACTGAAAGAAACGCTCAAGCCATACGGCATCGGGCTGATGGCTTGGTATCCTTTGGGACACGGCGACAAAAGCCTGATGGAGCAAGCGGTTTTCTCACGCCTTGCGAAAAAATACGGAAAGTCGAACGCGCAGATCATTTTGCGCTGGCATACGCAGGCGGGAAATATTATCATCCCCGGCG
>CANQXN010000189.1 GCA_947627815.1 uncultured Clostridia bacterium
CACCCTGTCGCACATGGTGGACGGCCTCACGATTTACCCGCAGTTACTGCGAAATGTCACGACTTCCCACAAGGCGGCGCTTGTCGCCCGGCCCGCGGTGCAGGCCGCGATTGCCGAGGCCGAAGCCGCCCTTGCCGGCAACGGGCGCATTCTCGTGCGCGCCAGCGGCACCGAGCCTTTGGTGCGCGTGATGGTAGAAGCGCCGACCGAGGAGGACTGCCGTCGCCATGTCGAGGCGGTCGCCGCCGTCCTCGTGCAGGAAGAAGCCGCCCTATCGGTCTGACCAATCGGGGCAAAAAAAGAAAAAAGGAGAATTCCTATGTGCGGTATCGTTGGATACATCGGCAAAGAAAACGCCGCTCCCATTTTATTGGAAGGCTTAAAGAAGCTTGAATACCGTGGCTACGATTCCGCCGGCGTGGCGCTTGCCAAAAACGGCGAAATTTCGGTCATCAAGACCAAAAAGCGCCTATCCGAGCTGGAAACCATGGTAGAATCCGCCGGCGCCTACGGCACGGCCGGCATCGGACACACCCGCTGGGCGACGCACGGCGCCCCGAGCGACAAAAACGCGCATCCCCATTTCAACGCCGACAAGAGCATTGTTCTTGTCCACAACGGCATCATTGAAAACTACAAGCCCCTGCGCGCCGAACTCGAGGCGGAAGGTTACACCTTCGCCTCGGACACCGACACCGAGGTGATCGCCCACCTACTTGACCGCGCCCTGCGGCGCGGGGCAAGTCCCATCGAGGCGATGGCGACGCTGCCCGGCCTTTTGGTGGGTTCCTACGCCCTCGGCGTCCTCTTTGCGCGGGAGCCGGGCGTTCTCTATGCCGCGCGCAAGGATTCCCCGCTTGTCATCGGCCTCGGCGAAGACTGCCACTATTTAGCCTCCGATGTGCCGGCGATTCTCTCCCACACGCGGCGGGTCGTCTACATGGACAACCGGCAGATCGCCCGTCTGACTTGCAGCTCGGTCGAGCTTTTCAGCGTGAACGACAAGGGCGTGGCAAAGCCGGTACCCCCCTGCCCTTCGACCGTGGACTGGGATCAGACCGCCGCCGAAAAGGGCGGGTTTGCCCATTTCATGATGAAGGAAATTCACGAGCAGCCCGCCGCGATCCGCGCCACGCTGTCGCAATTTTTCCCGCAATTGGATCTCGAGGGCGGCGAAAAGCCGGTTCTTCATGGCGAGCCGCTCCTGCCCCTTTTGCCCGAATCTTTACTTGCGGCGAAAGACCTTTTCGCTCATCTTTCGCGCATTTATTTTGTGGCTTGCGGCTCTGCCAACCATGTTGGCGTGGTAGGCAAATATGTGATGGAGGAGCTGACCCGCATTCCGTCGGAAGCCGATTTAGCAAGCGAATTCCGCTACCGCAACCCGGTTTTGGAAAAAAATTCGCTTTGCATCATTGTGAGCCAATCGGGGGAAACCGCCGATTCTTTAGCCGCCCTCTCTCTTGCCAAGGAGCGGGGGATCCCGACCTTAGCGATTGTGAATGTGGTAGGCAGTTCGATTGCGCGGGAGGCCGATTATGTCCTCTACACCCGCGCAGGCCCCGAGATTTCGGTGGCGACGACGAAGGCCTACAGCGCGCAGCTGGCGGTGGTCTACGCGTTAGCGCTGGCGCTTGCTTCCATCAAAGGCGCGCAGTCGGCGGAAGCGCTTTCCGCCCTATCGCTGGAGCTTTTATCCCTGCCCGACAAGGTGGCGTCGCTCTTAGAGAAGATGAACGCGATCCGCGACTACGCCGAGCGGTTAAAGGAGATCGACCATGCTTTCTTCATTGGGCGGGGCATCGACTACGCCGCCGCGTTAGAGGGGTCTTTGAAGCTCAAGGAAGTTTCCTATGTGCATTCCGAGGCCTACGCCGCCGGGGAGTTGAAGCACGGCACGATTTCGCTGATCGAGCCTGGCACGCCGGTGGTGGTGTTAGCGACCCAGCCTTCGCTTTTTGAGAAGGTGAGTTCCAACGCGGAAGAGGTTTTGACGCGCGGCGCGAAGCTTTTTGTGATTTCACAGGCCGACCGTCCCTTTCCGAAAAACCGGTCGGAATTTTCGGTGCTATTGCCGCCGATTGCGCCGGTGTTCGCCGCCTCGCTCGCGGTGGTGCCGCTCCAGATTTTTGCCTACTTCATCGCGATGCTGCGCGGCCTCGATGTCGACAAGCCCCGCAATTTAGCAAAGTCGGTAACGGTGGAATAAGAAGGAAATAATTGCGGGGGAAACCCTTTCTTTCAAGAAAGGGTTTCCCCCGCCCCCTTTCCGAAAGAACTTTAAAAAGGAAGGGGAAAAAAGGAAACGAAAAAGGGTGCCTCGGGCGCTCTCTTTTTTTGCAAAATGGGGCGGCAATGGGCAATGAAAAACCCCATCGTAAACTGGTCGATTTCGACCAGTTTAAAAAAGCGGACACGCCACGGCGCGGCAAGCACGAAAAACCCCATCGTAAACTGGTCGATTTCGACCAGTTTAAAAAAACGGACACCGGCGCGGCAAGCACGGAAAACCTCATCGTAAACTGGTCGATTTCGACCAGTTTAAAAAAGCGGACACGCCACGGCGCGGCAAGCACGGAAAACCCCATCGTAAACTGGTCGATTTCGACCAGTTTAAAAAAGCGGACACGCCACGGCGCGGCAAGCACGGAAAACCTCATCGTAAACTGGTCGATTTCGACCAGTTTAAAAAAGCGGACACGCCACGGCG
>CANQXN010000190.1 GCA_947627815.1 uncultured Clostridia bacterium
GATCACCATGGAGTTGACGCTCGCCGGCGCGTAACGCGCCATCAGGTACTCTTTGTAGGCGACGGTGACTTCTTTGTCGACGAAGTCGACTGCGTCGGCAGGGGCGGCAGGGTTCCCCTGCCGTGTCGCCAAAAACGACAAAAAAGCGCGGATGTCGCGTAGATACTTCTCTACCGTCGCCGCGCTTTTTTCTTCCTCTATTAACTGCTGCCGGTACTCTTTCAGCCGCTCTGTCATAACAATTCCTCCTTCATGGCAAACAAATGGGATTTTGAAAGCTTTCGCTGTTTTGTAAATGATGCCCAAAAAGCGGGCGGGGTTATACACCTGCCCGCGCAAAGACTTGCAAACACAACGCCACCCCGTCTGGGGTGGCGTTGGTGTTTGACAAATGAAGTTGCAAGTTAGTTTCAAGTTGGTTGCAAGTTGAAAGCAAAAACGCAGTCCTAATGGCCGGTGAATCACTTGATGATAAACCATCTCGCCCCGCTTGTTTTGCCTTTTTTTCTTCTATTATATCGGCATACCGAAATAAAGTCAAGAGAAAAATCGTTTTTGGGCATAAAAATGGGGTTGGTTGGATGATGAGGCGCAACCCGGACTTTTCGAGTTGGCAAAGCCAACTCGCGTTTTTCGTTTGCCCATTGGGCAACGAAAACCAGGCGTCCGCGTTCAACTCGAAGTGCCTATCGGTTGTTTTTCGCGCAAGCGAAAAACAGGATTCACGCTCTACGGGCGCAACCCGGACTTTTCGAGTTGGCAAAGCCAACTCGAGTTGTCCAGAGTTGGACGCTATGCGTCCAACTCGCGTTTTTCGCGCAAGCGAAAAACAGGATTCACGCCCTACGGGTCCAACAAAAAAGGCCAGCCCTACGGGCTGGTCTTTTTTGTTGGAGGCGCAACCCGGAATCGGACCGGGGATGAGGGTTTTGCAGACCCTTGCCTTACCGCTTGGCTATTGCGCCGAAAAAAAAGAGATAACGGAAGCGAAGTTTACTGTGGCATCCCTTATCTCTTGTTTTGGAGCGGATTACGGGGCTCGAACCCGCCACCTCGACCTTGGCAAGGTCGCGCTCTACCAAATGAGCTAAATCCGCACGGTGGCTTTTTCTTTTTTCGTCCTGCCCGCCACGGCGATGCCGCACCGGCGCGGGAGTGATGAAACCCCGCCATAAGAAACCCTTGCGGTTTCTTATGGCAGGCTTGGTGCCTTCGGTCAGAATCGAACCAACGACACAGGGATTTTCAGTCCCTTGCTCTACCAACTGAGCTACGAAGGCATAGAACCGAACCGACTGTCGCAGGCTGACTGCTACAGTCGGTTCGACATGGCGACTCGAAGGGGACTCGAACCCCTGACCTCCGCCGTGACAGGGCGGCATTCTAACCAACTGAACTACCGAGCCGTAATACACCGCCCCGATTGGGACAATGCATCTGGTGGGAACAACAGGGCTCGAACCTATGACCCTCTGCTTGTAAGGCAGATGCTCTCCCAGCTGAGCTATGCTCCCGAATGCGTTCTTTCTGTGGCGAAATCGATTATACCATACCTTTTCCCCGTTGTCAACAGGTTTTTGAAAAAAAATCACTTTTTGAAAAAATTATTTTTTCTCTTTTTTTCGCACAAAGAGAACGCTTCCCCCGCCCGCTTCTTCGCCTGTTGTTGCGTCAAAGGGACGGCTTTTGCGCTTGTGAACGCGAAAACCGCCCCTTTTTTTCTTTTAGCGGCTGACGGCGCCGGTTCTTGCGTCAAAGGAAAAGCTCGCCGCAAAAACAAAGTTGAGATCGCCGCGCTCTTCTGCCGTGGCCTTCATGACTTCTTCGTCGGGGGCGAC
Organism: uncultured Clostridia bacterium; assembly: GCA_947627815.1. Classification (GTDB taxonomy): domain Bacteria; phylum Bacillota; class Clostridia; order Oscillospirales; family CAG-272; genus RGIG1993. The sequence goes on from CANQXN010000190.1 coordinate 1,839, forward strand.
GGCAAAGGTCGTTTTACTCCCGTCTTTCCAGACAAAGGTGACTTCCTTGGTGAAGTCAATCATTTCCTCGTTGAGCCAGACGGTGATCTGCCCCTGCGCGACGCTGCATTTGTTGACGGTCACGGTGTTGGCGCTTTTGTCATAGGTGATGTCCAGCGTCCCCTGCCGCACCGAAAAGGGGGCGGAGAGCCAATAGAAGCTCTCGACGCCGCGTTCTTGCGGCGTGCGGACGCCGAGATTCCAGAGCAGGCGCTCGGGCAGCGGATCGCGGACATAAGGCAGCATCAGCGCGACCGCGTGGGTCGTGGCGAGCCGCCGGCCGCTCTCCTTGCCGCCCAGCCAGGCGACGGGATCGGCAAGCACCTGCTGTGCCGGCAGGCTGTTGTCCCCCACCACGCCGTGTTCCTTGCCGGCGTGGACGAACACCTCGTGAATATAGCCGCCGCCGGCGCTCTTCTGCAAGCTGTCGAGCGTCTGCCCCGACCGCACCGTGATTTTGTTGCGGTCATAGGCGGAATCGAGTTCCCCGACCTGGAGGAAAAAGGGGAGATGATACAAATTGATGAAATTGATGCCGTTCGGGTGGCCGGCCGACATGTTGGCGGCGGCGAAGCGGTCGGGCATACGCGGCGCGATCTGATAGACCCCGTCCCCGCCGGCGGAATAGCCGACGATATAAACCTTGTTGGGGTTGGCGCCGAGAAAGAGGCAGGCGTCCTCGATGATGCGGTCGTAGAAGGCGAAGGCATCCGGCACCGAGTGCAGATCGGGCGTATTGGCAATGGCGCGGGGCGCCACGAAGATGGCGGGCTTGCCGGTATTGGCATAGCGGGTATC
>CANQXN010000191.1 GCA_947627815.1 uncultured Clostridia bacterium
GATTTTGCCCGACAAGGACGGCGCGCCGATCTCCTCCATGCTGTACGAACAGTACGATCTTGTCTACGGCGCATGGCCGGAAGAGCCAAATGAGATCGTGCTGATCCTCAACAGCAACAACGAAGTGTCGGACATCGTCTTCTATGCCCTCGGCTATATCGGCCAGGACGAAGTTAATTCCATGGTGGGCGCCGCTCTGTCGGGGCAGAAGCTCGAAATCAGCCGGCGCAAGCTCTCCTATGAGGAAGTCACAAACATTTCCTTCAAACTGCTTTTGCCCAGCGATTATTACGCCGACCGCAACGGCGACGGCACTTGGGAATACATCGGCGACGACGAGACGATGATGAATGTGATCATCGGCGGCGCCTATGATCTCAAGATTTCGGGCATCATTCGCCCCAACGAATCGGCGACGGCGGGCGCGTTTTCGGCGCCCTTCGGCTACACTTCCGCGCTGACGCAATATCTCATCGAGAAAAACAACGAATCGGCTCTGGTCAAGGCGCAGACCGCGCCCGAAAACGAAAACAAGGATCTGCTTTCCGGCCTGCCCTTTGTGCGCGAGGAGGAAGGCGAGCTTTCCGACGCCGCCAAAGCCGCCGCCGTGGCTTCTTATTTCGCCTCCCTGACCGAGGCGGAGAAGGCGGCGCTCTACCGCGAGATCTACACCACCCCCACTGACGCCTATCTTGACGCCGCCGTGAAGCAGGCGCTCGCCGGGTACGACACCCGCGACAAGATGGTGGCGATGATTGCCGAAAGCCTCGGTATGTCGACGGATCAGATCGAAGGCTATCTTGCCGCCTACAGCGACGAAGAGCTTCTTGCTCTGGTGAGCGAGCAGGCCAAGACGATGCTGGCGACGCAGTACGCCGCGCAGAAGAACGCCGAAGTCGATCAGATGCTCGCCACGCCGAACGAGGCGGAGCTTGCCGTGCTTTTGCCGACCATTACGGCGCAGCTCGTCACCAAGGAAGCGAAAATCGCCTTTGTGGCGGCCTCCTGGAAACAAGATGTGACGATGGACGACGCGGCGATTTTGGCGTATTTATCGGCGCTGTCGGACGAGGCGCTCGACGAGGCCGTGACCGCCGTGGCGAAGAAGCAGGCGGCCGCCCTATACGCCACCTACGGCGAAGCCTTTGCTTCCTCCCGTGTTGCCAAAGCCGCCGCCGCGTTTGACGCCACCTATGGCGCCGAAACCGACGAGGCCGTTTTGGCATGGTATTACGACACCTTCTTGCCGTCTTCGGTTTCTTCCTCCACGAAGGAGGAGGTATACGAGAAGTTGGGCATTGTGGACGCCGCGACGCCTTCCGGCATCAGCATTTATGCCGTGACCTTTGCCGACAAGGACAACATCGCTTCCATCATTTCCGACTACAACGCCTCGGTCGAGGAGAAGGACGCGATCGAATACACCGACTATATCGCGCTTTTGCTTTCGGGCATTACGCAGATCATCAACGCGGTTTCCTATGTGCTTATCGCTTTTGTTTCGATTTCGCTGATCGTATCCTCGATCATGATCGGGATCATCACCTATATTTCGGTGCTGGAACGCACCAAGGAGATCGGCATTTTGCGCGCCATCGGCGCTTCCAAGCACGATGTTTCGCTCGTGTTCAACGCCGAGACGATCATCGTGGGGCTGGGCGCCGGCCTTTTGGGCATTGTGGTTTCGCTCTTGCTCTGCATTCCGATCAATGTGATCATTCACGCGCTTTCCGGCGTGGACGCCATCAACGCTTTCTTACAGCCGCTCCACTGCGTGGTTCTGGTGCTTTTGAGCGTCTTCTTGACGATGATCGCGGGGTTGATTCCTTCCCGCATCGCCGCCCGCAAGGACCCTGTAGAGGCGCTGAGGACGGAGTAAAGGTACAAAGAAAAAATTGTGCGGGGGATGCCTTTTTTGCAAAAAAGGCATCCCCCGCGCCCCCTTTCAAAAAACTTTAAAAAGGGGAAGGAAAAGGGATTTGTACCCCATACCGGCTAATTTATGCGCAATTGGGGGGAGCGGCAAAAAGCAGCAACAGCAAGTTGCTTGTCTTTTGTTTTAAGTTATGGTATAATGCTTTCGAGGTGATTTTATGAACGAAACAAAGGACATCATACGCAATTTGCGGACGAAATCGGGTCTTTCGCAGGAAGAGCTTGCCGAAAAAGTCTATGTCACGCGGCAGGCGGTCAGCCGGTGGGAAAACGGCGACACCGTGCCGAACACCGACACGCTGAAACTCTTGTCAACGCTCTTCGGCGTTTCGGTCAACACGCTTTTGGGGTCTCCCCGAAAACTGATTTGTCAATGCTGCGGCATGACGCTCGACGACGACGGGCAGATCAGCCGCGAGCCGGACGGCGCTTTTAACGAGGAATACTGCAAATGGTGCTACACCGACGGCGAATTTGTTTACAAAAGTCTCGAGGAACTGACAGATTTTCTGGTCGGGCATTTGTCGAACGAACATTTTCCGCCCGATCAGGCAAGAGCGTTTTTTGAGGCGCAGCTCCCGCAGCTCGGGTATTGGAAGAAAAACGGACAATAACGCCCCCGCGCTCCCGCCTCTCTTCTCTCTTCTCGAAACTTGTCAAGTATTGTGGACACCTAAAACAGTGAAAAAATCATTGGGAATACGGTAGCCGATGCCGGAATGCAG
>CANQXN010000192.1 GCA_947627815.1 uncultured Clostridia bacterium
TGGGAGAGCGTGGTATCCTCGCCCACCTTCAGCGCCTCACAGCGGAGAAAACCGGCGCTGTTCAGGGTGCCGGCATAGACCGCACTGCCGGTTTCCTTATCCACCGGCAGGCTTTCGCCGGTGAGCGCCGATTCATCGACGGCGCTTTGCCCCTCGATCACCCGACCGTCCACCGGGATGCTTTCCCCCGGCCGCACCAAAAAGAGATCGCCCGGTCGGACTTCCGCGACCGGCAGGATCGTTTCTTCGCCGTTTCGGATGACGCAGGCCGTGGGCGGCGAGAGCTTCATCAACGCTTCGAGGGCGTCGGTCGTTTTGCCTTTGGCGCGCGCCTCTAAGGTTTTGCCCACCGTGATCAGGGTGAGAATCATGGCGGCGCTTTCAAAGTTCAAGGACATGTGCAGTTCCATGACCGCCGCCATCTCTCCTGCCGCCTGCGCCGATACCATGGCAAAGAGCAGATAGACGCTGTAGCCGAAGGAAACGCCGGCGCCCAGCGCCACCAGACTGTCCATGTTGGGGGAGCGCCGGAAGAGCGCCTTGAAGCCGCTGACAAAAAAGCGCTGATTGATCACGAGAATGATGCCGGACAAGAGCAGCTGCATCAGGGCGTTGGCCAAATGACTGTCATAAAAGGGCGGCAGGGAACGCCCGAGGATCATGGGCAGCATCGAAAAATACATTAACGCCAATAAAAACAGCACCGACCACAAAAGCCGCCGGACCATCGGCCGGATCTCACCCGATGTCTGTCTTGCCGTTTTGCGGGCTTCGCCCGCCTCTTTGCCTTTCAGCGCGGCGCCGTATCCCGCTTTTTCCACGGCGGCGATGATCGCCTCGGGCGCGGCGCTGCCTTCCACGCCCATCTCATTGGTCAAAAGACTGACGGCGCAGGAGGTCACCCCCGGTACCTGATTGACCGCCTTTTCCACCCGGGCGCTGCAGGCGGCACAGCTCATGCCCGTGACTTTGTATTGTTGCATGGTTCTTTTTGGGAATTTTTTGAAAAATTTCCGACTCCCTTTTAAAAACTTTCCTGAAAAGAGCGCAGACAAAAGCATCCTTGCCGCGTCATATCATCAGTTTGCCCAAAAGATAGACAAGTTCATCTACGACTTCGTCTTTGCCGTTTTTGATGTCGCGGACAACGCAAGTGTGAATGTGACGGTTCAAAAGGAGCTTGTTGAAGCTGCGCAAGGCGGCACTGATCGCCGCCGACTGCATGAGCAGATCGGCACAGTAAGCGTCGTTGTCGATCATTTTCTTGAGTCCCCGTACCTGTCCTTCGATACGGTTCAGTCGGTGGATCAGCTTGGTTCTTTCTTCCTCGCTGCGTTCGGTGTATTTTTCGTCCTTTTCTTCACAGCAGGCATGAGGCTTTTTCTCGTTTTCGTTCATGGCGCCGCTCCTTCACAAATGATATACCCCCAATGGGTATTATCAGTATATACCCTACCGAGGTATTTGTCAAGGGGGTTTACAAAAAAATTTGAAAAAACCCGCGCCCGGGATCGGCTCGCCGGTACGAAACTAAAAACGCCCGGCGTCCGTTTATGACAAACGAACGCCGAGCGTTTTTTCTTGTTTTTGCAGGCATCAGACGGTCTTGACGAAAGTTTCAATGCCCTGTTTCAGACGGGCGAGGCCGTCGAGAAGGCGGCTTTTGGGGCAGGCGATGTTGAGGCGCAAAAAGCCCTCGCCGCCCTTGCCGTACTGTTCGCCGGCGGAAAGATAGAGGCCGGTGCTTGCCCGGATGGCCTCGGCAAGCCTTTCTCCGCTGTCCGACACCTTCCGGCAGTCGAGCCAGAGCAGGTAGGTGGCTTCCGAGGGGATAAGCGTGAGCATGGGCAGTTCTTTTTGAATAAACGCCGCCGTGAGTGTTCGGTTATTTTCGATATAGACCCGCAATTCGTCAAGCCAGGGGGCGCCTTGGGTCAGGGCCGCCAGCGTGGCGGGGATGGCGATGACATTGGGTTCCGCCACTTCGTCGGTGTTCAAAGCCCGCCACATTTTGTGCCGCAAAAAGGGATTGGGAACCGCCACGGCGGCCGATTGAATCCCCGCGAGGTTAAAGGCTTTGGTGGGGGCGATGGCGGTGACGCTGATATCCCGACAGACGGGGGAGACGGAGGCAAAGGGAATATAGCTTTTGCCGGGAGCGGTAAGATCGCAATGGATCTCATCGGAAAAGACGGTCACACCATAGCGCCGGCAGAGTTCGCCGATTTTTTCAAGCGTCGGTTTGTCCCAGATTTTTCCGATCGGGTTGTGGGGATTGCAGAAAAGGAGCAGGGAAGTCTGCGGGTCGGCAAGCCCCTCTTCCAGCGCCTGCCAGTCGATGTCATATCGACCCGCCCGATATGATAGAGGACATTCCAGCGGTTTTCTGCCGTTATTTATGATAGAATTGAAAAAAATATTATAAACCGGCGTCAGGATCAGGACATTTTCCCCGGGGGTGGTGAGCTTGCGCACGGCGGAAGAAATGGCCGGCACCACGCCGGTGCAGAAAATCAGCCAATCTTTTTCGAGCGCAAAACCGTGGCGCTCTTTCCAAAAAGCGGCGTAAGCCTCGGCCCAGGCGTCGGGA
>CANQXN010000193.1 GCA_947627815.1 uncultured Clostridia bacterium
TGCAGTTTGTCATTTTGGGTACGGGCGAGCCGACCTTTGAAGATTTCTTCCGCCGTCTGGAAGCCCGCTTCCCCGGCCGGGTGCGCACCTTGATTGAATTCAACAAAGACCTGTCCAAAGAAATCTACGCTGCGGCCGATTTCTTCCTCATGCCGTCGAAGAGCGAACCCTGCGGCCTTTCGCAGATGATCGCCTGCCGCTACGGCGCCATTCCCTTGGTGCGCCGCACCGGCGGCCTTGCCGATACCATCGCGCCCTTTGACCCCGAAACCTGTGCCGGCAACGGCTTTGTCTTCGAGGACTACACTCCCGAGGCCTTTTCGGACGCCGTGCGCGACGCGCTCGCCCTCTATGAAAAGCCCGATCTTGTCAAGGCGCTGCGCAAAAACGCCATGACCGCCGACTTTTCCTGGGGCGCCTCCGCTTCGGGCTATCTCTCCCTCTATAAAGAGCTGACCGAAGGCGCATAACCGCCCATCCCCTTTCAAAAAACAGGAAAATCAAAACAAAAGACGAAAAAAACAAGGCATAACGGCACCCTTTGCCCCCGCCGTACATATGCTTCAATAAGAAAAACAAAGAAAGAGCCAAGAGAACCGTATGGAAGCAACGCAACAGAACAAAACCAAAAAGAAAAAGCCCCTCCCTTCCGAGCTTGCGCCGGAAGCCTTGCGGGAGGCGCTCATTAATAAGCTCTCCCGCTATTACGGCACCACGCCCAAAGAAGCCAACCCCGATCAGGTCTACAAGGCGCTGATCCTCACCATCAAAGACATTCTCTCCCACAAGCGCACCGAATTCAAGAAAAATGTCAACCGCCAGCAGGGGAAAAAGGTCTACTACCTCTGCATGGAGTTTCTCATCGGCAAATCGCTGCGCAACAACCTGATGAATTTGGGCATCGAGCAGACCTGCGCCGACATCGTGTCGGAATTCGGCCTTTCGCTTGACGACCTGTACGAAAAAGAACAGGATCCCGGCCTCGGCAACGGCGGTCTCGGGCGGCTGGCCGCCTGCTATATGGACGCCTTGACCTCGCAGAACTACTCTGCCACCGGCTTTTCCCTGCTCTATGAATACGGCCTGTTCAAACAGCGCATCATCGACGGCGACCAGGTGGAACTGCCCGACAACTGGCTGCCTTCCGGCGAACCCTGGCTGGTGCCGCGCACCGACAAGACCTGCACGGTGCGGTTCGGCGGCCACATCTCGGAAAACTGGAACAACGGCCGCTGTGAGATCACCCACACCGGCTATACCGAAGTGCAGGCGGTTCCCTATGACATCATGATTTCGGGCGCCGACTGCGAGGCGGTCAACTCCCTGCGGCTCTGGCGGGCGAGAAACATCACCGGCGGCTTTAACATGGCGCTCTTCTCCCAAGGCGACTATATCCGCGCTTTGGAGGAGACCAACCGCGCCGAGATCATCACCAAGGTACTCTATCCCGCCGACGACCACGAAGGCGGCAAGCTTTTGCGCCTCTCCCAGCAGTATTTTCTCGTCTGCGCGTCTCTTCAGTCGATTGTGGCCGACCACTTGCGCACCTACGGCTCTTTGGACAATTTTGCCGACAAAGTCGCCATTCACATCAACGACACCCACCCGGCGCTGGTGGTGCCGGAATTGATGCGCATCCTCATCGATACCTATTCCTACAGCTGGGAGGACGCCTGGCGCGTCGTGACCCAGACCGTCACCTATACCAACCACACGGTCATGCCCGAGGCGCTCGAAACCTGGAGCGAGGATCTCTTCCGCTTCCGCCTGCCCCGCATTTATCAGATCGTGCAGGAGATCAACCGCCGCTTCTGCGCCGCGCTCTGGGATCGCTATCCCGGCGACTGGACGCGCATCACGAACATGTCGGTGGTTTCGCACGGACAGGTGAAGATGGCCAATCTCTCGGTGGTCGGCTCGCATACCGTCAACGGCGTCTCCAAACTCCATTCGGATATCCTGACCCAGACCATTTTCCACGATTTTTATGTGGATACGCCCGAAAAATTCACCAATGTCACCAACGGCATCGCCTATCGCCGCTGGCTCTGCTATGCCAACCCCGGCCTTGCCGCGCTGCTTGACCGCGTCATCGGCCCCGCCTACCGCAAGGACGCCTCCCATTTGGAAGAACTTTTGCGCTATGCCGACGATTCGGCGCTTTTGGCCTCGCTCGACGCCGTGCGGCAGGAAAACAAAGTGCGCTTTTCCAATTATTTAGCAAGGCGCGCCGGCATCGCCGTCGATCCCCATTCGCTGTTTGATGTGCAGATCAAGCGGATGCACGAATACAAGCGTCAATTGCTCAACGCTTTGCACATCATCTCGCTCTATCTCACCTTAAAAGAGAATCCCGACCTCGACATCACGCCCCGCACCTTCATTTTCGGCGCGAAGGCCGCCGCCGGCTATTATCTTGCCAAAAAGATCATCAAGCTCATTTATAAATTGGGCGCCGAAATCGAAAAAGACCCGAAAATTTCCCAGAAACTGCGGGTGGTCTTTCCCGAGGACTACAATGTCTCTCTGGCCGAAATGCTCATTCCCGCCGCCGATGTCTCGGAGCCGATC
>CANQXN010000194.1 GCA_947627815.1 uncultured Clostridia bacterium
CATCGTGCCGCAGGTTTTTGGCAAACCCGGCCGAGGCTTTGGCGCAGGTAAAGCCGGCAATGCCGCCGCAGGCCAGCGAGGCCAGCGCTAAGCCGACTAAAATGCCGCCCTGCGTCAAGAGATAGTTCATCTCCACCTGTCCTTCTCTCTGGATGGTGTTGATGAGATCGGCGGTAACTTTGGGAATAAAAACATCGATCACCGCTTCTAAAAAAATCAAAACGAGCGTAATGACCGTCGGACGCTTGTACTCCCGCACACATTTGAGCAAACGCCGGAACATAAGGGAACGATCACATCCTTTCCGCGATCCCTTTCAGATCTTCTTTTTTTAACCTTTTAATTATAGCGATTTTCTTTTCCCTTGTCAAGCGTCTCCCTTTCGATTTGTTTTATTTGCTATAAAAACCGTATGATAATCCTTGAAAATGTGAGCATTCCGCCCTTGCTTTTGCCTTTTCGGTGTGCTATAATGATATGCTAATACGATGTTATGATGTTATTTTTACGGGATTTTTGGCTCAAAAAAAGGAAGCAAACCCGAAAAATCAAGGAGATCTCATGCTTTTCGGCAAACAAATCAACCGCTATTATCTGAAATATCTCGCGGTGCTGCTCTTCGGCGTCGCGGCGCTTGTGGCGGTGGACTATTTTCAGCTCATCGTCCCCGAACTCTACCAGCAGGTGATCAACGGCATCAACGACGGACAAGTGACGGTGGACGGCGTCGTCCACATCTTCGATATGACCTACCTGCTCGACAGCATCTGCCGGCCGCTGATCTTCGTCATCCTCATCATGGTGGCGGGGCGTTTTCTCTGGCGTATCTGCTTTTTCGGCACCGCTCTGCGCATCGAAGCCGACCTGCGCGGCCGGATGTTCGATCACTGCAAGGATCTCTCTCAGCAATACTACCAGGAAAACAAGGTGGGCGGCCTCATGTCGCTCTTCACCAACGACCTCGAAACCATTCAGGAGTGCTTCGGCTCGGGTGTCATGATGTTCTGCGACGCGCTCTTTTTGGGGACGCTGGCCGCCGTCAAGATGATCCGCATGAACAAGCTGCTCGCGCTCTTTTCCACGATTCCCCTCTTTTTCATGTTGGCCGTCGCCATGATCGTGGGGCGCTACATGACCGCCAAGTGGAAAACGCGGCAGGAGGCCTTCTCCGCCCTCTCCGATTTCGCGCAGGAGTCCTTTTCGGGCATCGCCGTCATCAAAGCCTTTGTCAAGGAGACGATTGAACTTGCCTCCTTCAAGCGCCTGAATCGGAAAAACGAGGACGCCAATGTCGCTTATACCAAATTGTCCACGCTTTTGAATATCACCATCACCCTCTTTGTGGAGTCGGTGATCTGCGTCATTTTGGGCTACGGCGGCTACCTTGTCCATGAAGGCGTATTCAACGCCGGACAGCTTGTGGAATTCATCGGGTATTTCAACGCCATCGTCTGGCCGGTCATGGCCATTTCCGAACTCATCGGCCTGCACTCGCAGGGCAAAGCGTCGCTCAGGCGCATCACCGAACTGCTCGAAGCGCCCATCGAGGTCAAAGACCGCCCCGGCGTGACCGATCCCGGCGCCTTGCGGGGGGATATCGAGTTTCGCGATCTCACCTTCCGCTATCCCGGCAGCGGATACGACGCTCTGTCGCATGTCTCTTTCTCGATCAAAGCCGGCGAAAATGTGGGCATCATCGGCCGCACCGGCTCTGGCAAGACCACCTTGGTGGACTTGATCCTGCGCACCTACAATGTGCCGGACGGCACGCTCTTTTTGGACGGGCATGATGTGAACACCCTGCCCATCGCCGCCGTCCGCCGCGATGCCGCCTATGTGCCGCAGGACAACTTCCTCTTCAGCGACACCATCGAAAACAACATCGCCTTTGCCTGCGACGGCTCCGAACGCGATCTTGTGGAGGAAGCCGCGCGGCTTGCCGATGTGGCGGACAACATCAGCGAATTTCCCGACACCTACGACACCTTGCTCGGCGAGCGGGGCGTCACCGTCTCCGGCGGGCAGAAACAGCGCATTTCGATTGCCCGGGCGCTGATGAAAAACGCCGCCATCCTGATCCTCGACGACTCGGTTTCGGCGGTCGATGTCAAGACCGAAAAAGTCATTCTCGAAAATCTGCGCCGCGAGCGCCGCGGCAAGACGACCATTCTCATCGCCCACCGCATCACCACCGTGGAATCGATGGACAAGGTGATCTTCATCGACGACGGCGCCATTGCCGCCGTCGGCAGCCATCAGACGCTCGTCGAAACCTGCCCCGCCTACCGCACCATGGTAGAGCTTCAGCGCCTCGAAGGCGAAGAAGAAGCCGCCGATGCGCCCGGCACGGTCGGCACGGTCGGTGAGAATAGCGCCCCCGGCACGGCCGGGACGGCGGAAAGCGAGGTGAGCGTCCATGCGTGAATCCTATCCTCTGCTCATTGTCGGCGCCGTGGTCGGCACTTTCGCGCTGATCTTTCTTCTCACCCTTTTGTACAACCTGTGGCAGATCCGGCTCGCGAACCCGGTCGAGCTGCTCCGGGGGAGCGCCAGAGGGGAGCGGG
>CANQXN010000195.1 GCA_947627815.1 uncultured Clostridia bacterium
GCAGGATCTGCCCCTCGGGACGGGGGAGCCGGGCAGAACGCTGTTCGGCTTGGACGAAGCGGGCGTTCGCCGTCTTTTGTTCGTAAGCGACAGCATCGCCGGATTCGAAGGCGCCAACATGGGCGACAGGCTCAACCAACTGGCCGAAAACGCCGGGAATGAAACAAGCCTGAACGCAGCGCTCGACGATCTTTCCAAAAAGCACAAAAGCATCAAGGCCGATCGCGGCAAAAGCGGCGCTTTTTGGGATTGCACTTTCGACCGGGATCGGCGGGCAAATGAAATCCGCGATCTTAAGAGCAAGGAAGCGCGGCTCGAAGAGCTGTATGTCCTTTCGCAAGAAAAAGACGAGGAACTGAAAGCACAGGATCAGGCAATCCGGGCAGCCGAGGAGGCCGGGCGGATCGGCGCTTGCTTTCAGACCTATGACAGTTACATCGCCGAGGCGCAAAAGGCCGCCGCTATAAGACAGCATACCGTTTTGCCCGATCCGGCGCTTGTGAAAAAGCTCGAAACACTCTCAAGCGAAGAGACCGCTCTGAAAGACCGTCTGTCGCATCCCGCTTTCCCGCCTGAAAAGGAAGAGGAGCTTGCCGCGCTCTCGCGTCGGTTTGCTTCGGGACTTCCGAGCGAGGACGCTATCCGCGACGCGCGGGCAAACCAGGCGCGCCTCGCCGCGCTGCACCACGAACGGACGGCGCTTTCGGTGCCGCTTTCGCCCGAGGAAGAGGCGCTGGCACGGCGCTTTGCGGCGGGCGCGCCCGGGGAAGAGACGGTGCGGTCGATGCAGCGCCTGCAAAAAAGCCTCGCCGAAACCAAGCAAGCGCTTGAAAAAAGCCTCAATGAGATCCCCGAGGAAGAGGATACCGCCGCCCCCGCTTCGCTCCTTTTCCGACTGCTTCTTTTGTTCGGCCCGTTGGCGACCGCTGTCGGCGCGGTCTTTTGCTGGTTTTTTTGGCCTGTGGGGATCGTTTTGCTTGCGGCGGGGCTTGCCCTTTGCGCTTGGGCTGTCATTTTAAAGCAGAGAAACGAGGCCGCGCGAAAACGGGCGCGGTTGGATCGCGCGGCGCAAATCACGGAACAGCGGCGGGCATGGCAGCAGAGCGCCGCGAAGACCGAAGCCGATTTGCGCATGTCCTTGGCGCGCTACGGCTACGACGGCGGCGACGGCCGCGCGGTCGACGCTGATTTCTATGCGTTTGAGCAGGATCAAAAAGCCTATGCGGCGCTTGCCAAAAAGCAAAAAGAACAAAGCGAGCGTTTGCAGGCGATTGAACAGGAGGAAGAAGAGCGCCGCCGTCAATTGGCACAATTTTTAAAGGCGTATGCGCTCGACGAGGAGAGCGACCCCTTCGAACAATTGCGGGTGTATCTTGAAACCTACCGGCGGCTCGGCGAAGAAAAGAAAAAGGCGGTGGAAAACCGCCGCAGCGACGAAAACCGGCTCGACGCCCTGTACAGTGAGGCGCGCCGGGCGCTTGCGCCTTGGCAGTTAGAAAAACTCCCGCTCTGTGATGCGCTTTCCTTTTTGCGCGATCTTGTTCAGACGCATGAGCGCGCCTGCGACAACGAACAGACCTTTACGCAAAAGGCGGAAGAATGCCGCCAAACCTATGGGTTGGATCAGAAAACCCGCCCGACCTCTCTGCCGACAAGCGAGGAGATCGACGGCATGAAAGCCCGGCGCGAGGCGGCGGGCGCCGAACAGTCCCGCCTGTGGCAGGAGATCGAAAAAGCCGAAGCCGCGCGCGCCCGCCTGCCCGAACTTCTGCACGAGCAGGACGAAGCGGAAGAAAAGCTGAAGGATTTGCAAAAAAAGTACGATCTTCTTGTCAAAACCGAAGAACTTCTGAAAGCGGCAGACAAAAAGCTGAAGGAACGCTATCTCGCCCCGATCAAGGATCGGTTTGTGAACTACGCCTCACTGCTCGAAGAGGCGCTCGGAGAAAAAGTGACGGTCAGCCCCACCCTCGCCGTCAGCTATGAGCGGGGCGGCGCCTTGCGTTCGGAGCGCTATCTGAGCGATGGGGAGCGCAGTTTGTGTATGCTTTGCCTGCGGCTTTCGCTGATCGACAACATCTTTTCGGACGACCCGCCTTTTCTCCTTCTCGACGATCCCTTCGCCGCCTTAGACGCCGCGCATTTTGCGCGCGCGGCGGCATTGCTTCGCTCTTTGAGTGAGAAAAAACAGATCCTCTATTTCACCTGTCACAAAAGCCGCTGTCCTCTTCCCGATAGCACGGGATAACCGCGCCATAAAAAAGCGCCCGCAAAAAAGACAAGGCCGTCTTTTTTGCGGGCGCGGTGTTTTTTGGAAATTTTCGGTTAGGCTTTGGCGGGGGTGAGATGGAGAAAAACACATTCTTCGGGATTGTTCAGGCGGGGGATCGGGGTGTGATTGCCAAGACCCCGGCTGACGACCAGCCGCCCGTCGTATACCCCGGCGGTGTAGCGGGGGAAGAGTCCCTGCCCGGGGGCGAACAGCCCGCGGCCGAAAAGGTTCCAGTG